>JAVXVG010000024.1:0-177736 GCA_032229975.1 Acidobacteriota bacterium
ATGATCCGTTCTCCTTTCGTGAGGCCGGTTCTACTTTGATCTGAACTTCCGAGCGAGGCGCGCGACTTCAAGCCAGTCGCCTTTGTGAAACTATGCGAGAGTTGTGAGACGACGAAGGAGTTCGAGAAGCCGCGCGAAATATACTCCGATTCAACGCGAGGCGAAAGCCTTTTCAACTCACGCATGAGAACTGCGCGAACAATTTCTCCGCGTAAAAAATTGCGGCTCGCCGCGCGTTCGATATCGCGCGGCGAGCCGTCGTTTTTCAGTTCTAATTTTCGCGCGTCTGCTTGCGCGCCGCGTTAATCCTTCTTGCCGCCGAGCATCCCGCCGAGACCGCCGACGATATCGCCCGCGCGACCGGCCAAGTCGCCGACCGCACCCGCGCCGCCGCCGACGAGCGTATCGAGATGTTCGGAGACCGACGCGGGCAGAGACTTCTTAAGGTGGCCCAGCACGGTCTCGACCGCCGTCCGCGCCTGATCCTGCGAGATGCCCGTGCGCTCCGTCACCTGTTTGATCAGTTCTTCCATCTTCTCTCCCCTTCCCTTTCTCGTCGCGCGTCTGATCTACTTCAAAGTGGCCTTTAGATGAAGACGACCGACTGCGAGTTTGGAATGTCGAAGCGTTTGCGACAGACGTTGCACGAGAGCACGTCATCGACACGCACCATGTAGTCGCGCGCGCGCTGGAAATTGTGTCTGTCCTGCTCGCTCGCGCCGCGCGGAAGCTCGCGCTTCTTCGTGCGCCGCAGCCAGCGCACCTCGTAGTCTGAGCGCGCGCGACACGACGGGCAGACGAAGCTCGCGCGCTTCGACTCCTGCTGCTCGTTGAAAAAATCTCTCTCGTTCATAAATGCAGAGGTTAGAGATCAGAGGTTAGAGGTTAGTCGCTGAAAACGTTTTGCCCACCTCTCATCTCGATCACTTTCAGTTAAGTCGTTTCGGCTTCGAGCGGGCCTGTCGCTCTTTCTTCGCGTTGCTCGCGCCGGCGATGATAGAGCGTGACGGCGAGTCCGGCGAGCGCGTTCAAGACCATGAAGCTGTTCGTAAAGACGAAGACCCAGTTGCGCACCATCCAACTATAAACTGTGAAACCGACAGAGGCGGCCAGTTGTCCGACGAAGAGCCACTTCGAGACGTTCTTGCTCGATCCCTCTCGCCACTGCTTGAAGACCTGCTTGCCGATGGTCAGCACGAGGATGAGCGAACTTATCCATCCGACAACTTCCTGCACTTCGCGCGCCCCCTTGTCCTCTTAAGTCTTAACCGATCTACCCGGCCCGCGCGCATTATCACATTAAAGCTGCTCTCTCGACAAAAGCCGCTCGACGTTCTCCAGCAGGCTTGCCGGATCGACCGGCTTCGGCTCGTAAGCGTCCGCGCCCTGCGAGAGCGTGAGCGTCGCCGAGCCAGTGCCATAGCCGGTGGTGACGATGATCGGCGTGATCATCAGTTCCGACGTGTCGCGCACGCGCCTGACGAGATGCGCTCCGTCCGCCGCAGGCATATGTATGTCCGTGATGATGAGATCGGGCCGCAGTCGCACCGCGAGTTCGTAAGCCTCGACGCCGTCAGACGCGGTCGTCACCTCATAACCGCGACGCTCCAACGTGCGACGCATCAGCTCGCGCGTGTCATCGTCGTCATCGACGACCAGAATTCTCTTCGCTTCGCTCATTACTTTTCGTCTTCCTGCTCGCACAGTTCGCGCAGCAGACGAAAACTGTAGATGCCTGTCCGGTGGCCGTCGCTCCAGACGAAGTTGAGCGCATAGCGACCGACGAGTTCCATGCTCGCGACGCTGAGATCGTCTGCGATGCTCGACGGATTGAGCATCCGCTCGCCCGTGTATTCGTTCACGCATTGCGCGCACGGGCACACGCGCCTGAGAGCCGCCGCACCGTAGCGGCACACGCGCCCATCAGCCCAACCGATCCGCAAGCCAAGCGCGCCCTCTCTGACGATCTCGCGCGGCTCGACGGCCGGCCCTCGCCTGTACATCTCACTCATGAAAAGCGCTCAGCATTCAGCAATCAGCACTCAGCCGGAAGGCCAGTTGAAGCTGAATGCTGAGTGCTAACTACTTGTTTTCCGTCACTGCGCTCTCGACCGCTTCGACTGTGATGTCGAAGTGTGAGGCGTTCCAGACCGCCTTGCCGTCGCGCAGGACGAAAGCCTGCGGCGACTCGTGGCCGACGCCAGTGCGCCGCGCGATCTCATCGGAGACCGTGCGCGCGGTCTGCACGACGACGAGGGCCACCTCGCCGACCCGCTCGCGATCAAGCTGCGACATCTGCCTGTGGGCGTGCGCGCTGATCGGGCAGGTCGTGCTGTGTTTGAAGAGGACGACGGGCCTGCTTGCTGATCGCGCGAACAACTCTTCGAGCGCGGCACTGTCATCAACTTCAACAAACTCCACCGCCTGCTGCGAGGCTTCTGCCATTACGAATCACCCGCGCGCAACTAAATGTAGAGCGCGCCTTTCCAAGTCGAAATAGTTAACGGGACTTGATCGAAAAAGTAGCGCGCTGCGCGGCGAAAAGCAAGGGAGGAGGTGAAAAGATGAAGTAGGAATGATGAACGATGAAGTGAAGATGATCTCTTCTTACTTCATCATTCATCGTTCATAGTTTCCTCTCTCACTTCCAATCGCCGACCAGCACAAAGGGGGCCCAGTAGAACGGCGCGCTGTATTTCTTTCCCGCAATCATCTGCTGCTGCGCGGCGCGCATGGCGGCGGGCGGCGTGGGCGATTGTTTCGTGAGTAGTCGCTTGTAGAAGTCAGACATCAACTCTGCGGTCGAGCGATCCGCAACCGACCAGAGCGAGACACCGACCGAAGGCGTGCCCGCGTAGAGGAACGCACGCGTCAAACCGATGACGCCCTCGCCGCGCTTCTCTCTTCCCAGTCCCGTCTCGCACGCGGAGAGCATCACGAGTTGCGCGCCCAATCTGAGATTGAAGATTTCATCCGTGCGCAGGAAGCCGTCGCCTTCGCGATTGCCGACAAGCGAGAGCACGACGCCTGTGAACTGTGGCCGCTCAGCATCGAGCAGGCCATGTGTGGCGACGTGGACGAGCCTGTACTTCGTGATGTCGCGCGCTTTGACATTCGCTTCGCTCGCGTCGAGATCGAGCCAGAGATCAGGCGCGTAGCCTGCTGCGCGCGCGAGCTTGTCGATCTCCTGCGCTTCGGCGCGCGTGCCCGCGAGCCGCGCGAGCCGGAGAGTCGCGGGCGGTGCGCTCGCGGGATTCGCGCCCGTCATATCCGCCAACGCGCTCGCCATCGCGGGCGCACTCTCGCCGGAAGCAGCGACGCCCGGCGCACTGGCCTTCTGCGCGCGCGCGTCCGCAGGATCGAAGACCGGATCGGCGACGACGAGCACGCCACGCGCGTTCGACGCTTGCGCCGCGTTCGACTGTTGACGGATCGCCGCGACGACGGAGGCCGAAGGCGCGTAAACGATCTCGTTCGTCTTGATGAGATACGGCAGCGCGGCGTAGTCGGGGCCGGTTGCATTAACCAACGCCTCGAAGGGCACGAAGTTGAGCGCGCCGTCGGCGACAACGACGAGTCGCCGATCTGCGACGAGCGCACTGGCTGGCTCAACGACAGATTTATAGAGCGTGTTCGACGCGGCGGCGAAAGCCGTGGCGTTGCCGAGCGCGGTGCTTGCGCTCACACCCAACCCGCGCTCGTCGCCAAGCCCGCGCGTGCCGCCGAGATCGACGACCGAGCGTCGCAGAGACTGCGGCACGATCTGATCGCGCATCTCCGTCACCTGAATGTTGAGCGCGCCGCGCGAGGGGATTTTGTAGATCGCTGCGGCATTGTTCGTCGCGGCGAAGAGATACGACGCGTTCGCGCCGAGGAAGTATTCGACGAGCGCGGTGCGTTCGTCCAAAATTTTCTGCTGCACGTCGGCGAGCGAGAGCGGCTGCGGGGCCGTCAACGCGCCGTAGCGCGGATTGGCGGTGCGTATCTGATTCTCTATGCTGTCGTACTCGGTCGAGAGTTGCTCCAACTCTTGCTCAAGTTTTTCGACCGGCTCTTTCGGCGGCTCACCCGTCAGACGCACGCCTGAGAGTTGCTGCGCGATCTCTTGCTGGCGTTCGAGGTTCTGTTGCTTCTTCTGCGCGAGGTCTGCGGGCAGGCCCTCCGTGATCTGCGCGTTCACTTCGCCCAACAGATCGAGGAGCGAGCGAGCACGCGATTGCTCGACGACGCGGAACGCTTCCGACGCAAACGTGAGCGACTGGCCCTCTAACTTGCCGTTTGTCTTCGCAGATTCCGCGACGGCGCGTTCGGCGAGCGCGGTGGCCGCTTCGTCGTAAACGTCCTTCGTCGTCGCGAGGAACGTCGTGCGCGCCTCGTCCGCGCGCACCGAACCCTGTCGCAGAGTCTCTATCGTCGCGAGCGCATCGCGATACGATTGCATTCCTTCGTCCCAGAGTTTCGACGAAGCCGAAGCATTCTTCTCCTGCGCCGCCAACGCGAGCTTCGCTTTGCCGAGTCCGCGTTGCGCAGACCACGCGAGGTCGAGTCGCTTGTCGTCCTTCGCGCCTTTCGCAGCGTCGGTGTAGAGCTTGACCGCGTCCTTGAAACGATTCTCCTTGAGCGCGATGTCGCCGAGGCTCGTGCGCGCGGCGACGCGGAAGCGGCGCGTCTGGCCGAGATTGCCGACGACCGGAATGTTGCCGCCTGCAGAGTTCAGGGCCTCCTCGAAATCCTTGCGCGCGCTCGCGAGGTTGTCGTTAAAGAACTCGACGCGGCCGAGTCCGAGCTGATGCGTCGAATAGAGAATGCTCTGCCGGTAGAGATCGAACATCTGATTGACTGAATAGACGCTGCTTGCCACGCCCACGCCCGTCTCGACGCCGACGTTGCCGTTCGCCGCGCTGTGCCCGATTGCGCCGAGGCCGCCGAGTAGGCCGCCGACCTTCTTCGCCGTGCTGACCGGACTCGTGTTCGGCTTCTTCACCTGCATCGACGAGTAAGCCGCGCCCGACTGACTGATGTCGCCCGCGCGAAAGTAGGTCTCGCCGATCTTGGCGAGCATGAGATCGGCGTTGAAAGAGTTGTCGCCAAACCCGGTAGCCTTCGCCACCGCGCCCGACTTCGCCTCTGCTTCCGTGAACTTCTCGCGCGCCTGTTTGAAGTGATCGAGCGCGCGCGCATACTGGCCCTGCCGCGCGTAGAGATCACCGAGCGAGTCGTGCGCGGCGGCTTGACCGCGCGCGTCGTTCGACGCGGCGTAGAGCTTGAGGGCCTGTTCAAGTAGCGGCAGAGCCTGATCCGCGCGACCGCGTTTGAGCAGCGCGCGTCCCTGTCGCAGCGCGTCGGTCGCTTGCGCGCCCGACTGTTGTTGCTGTGGATCGGTCGCGCCGCGCGCCGTGTTCGCTGTCGCGAGCGGCGCGGTCGAAAGTGTGACGACGCAGACGAGGACGAGGCTGGCGAACTTGTTCGTGATCTTCATGAGAACCTCTACCACATTTCACTTCTTGTGAATGAGATCGACCGTCGTGATGAGGACGTTCGCGTCCGCCGACGAAATCATGTAGATGACCGTGGGCTGGGGCGCGCTCGCCGCAAGTCCGAGCCCGCGCGTGGCGGCTTCGCGTTCGGCTGCTGTCTGCGAGAGGCCCGCGTCGCGCGCGCGACTCACCGCGATCACGTCGCGACTGTTGATGCCTTTCAATCTCATCCATTGATCGCCTGTGGGCTTCCACGCGCAGGTCTGATCCTTGCCTGCGCAAAATTCGACGAGCCGGCCGCTCGACGGCACATCTTCAAGTGGCCGGCGCGAGACGAGGATATAGACGCGCTCGGTGGCGGGCGTGTCGTTGAAGACGAACCAGCGCAGAGTCTCGTCCGTCTCCGCGCTCGAAGGTATCTCATAAGGGACGTGTGCGCTGATGTGATTGTCGCCACCCTTGAGTTTCGCGTTCGGGAAGATGAGCGAGGGCGTCGCGTCGTTCTCCGCGTCGAAGATGTAGAGGTAGCCGTCCGTGTTGCTCTCGATGAGGAGACGGATGGCCTCGCCCGACGCAAACTCGCGTTTGGGATCGACGCGCACCCCTGCGCCCAACTCGTCGCGCATGAAGAGCGTGTAGCCGATGCCGATGCCGGCCGGTTTGAAGTTCGCCTTGCTGAACTGCGTGCCGCCCGCGTCGTTCGCGTGGGCCACTTGTGGCTGCGCCGTCTTAGTATTCTTCGCGTTCGCGCTCTTGTGTTTGTTTGTCGCGCTGCTCGCGGTCTTTGGCGCGCGCTTCGGCGTCGCAGGAGTCGCAGTGTCCGGCACGCTGGCCGTCTCCTTCTTCGACTCCTGCCTCGCGGCGGGGCGCGTCGTGATGAACGCGCCGCGCACGACCTCGTCCTCCGGCTGCTGTTCCTGCGCGCGAGCGTTGACGCTGCAGAGAAGCGCAAGCGCAGCGACTAAGCACGAGATGAAAAATTTGAGACGCATCTTTCGACTCTCCTTCGTGGAACGCGCAAACGCGATGCTCGACGGATCAAATTCGACTATCCTCGACGTTCGCCCTCATCAGTTGTTCTCGATACTCGATCTCAGTGATGCTCGATCCGCACGTCGAAGACGACGGGCCCCGCCGTCGTATCCTTCGGCACGTTGACTAAGACGACGCGCTCGCCGCCCGACTCTTTCACGTCCTCCAGCGCGGGCGCATTGGTTTGAGCGCGTGCGCGCAGGTCTTCGAGTTGCTTCTGCTCTGTGGGCGAGAGCGCGTGGCCGCCGCGCGCGGAGAGAAACTTCGGCTCAAGCAAAGGCGTCGGCGAGAAGATGACAGTGTACTCTTCTGTCCCCGGATTCTTATCGAGCTGCAAGACCTGTCCTGCGCCGTAAGGGAAAGTGAAGTCCGCGCCTGCGGCGGCGAGGTTTGTCTTGAGTAGGCCCGTCGTTGGCTCTGCGGTCAGGAAGGTCGTCGGCGCGTTGCGCTCGCCGGGCCCCACGACATAGAGGAAACCACGTGAGGCGGGCGAGAAGTGAAACTTGAACTGCTGGCCCGACGCGAGCGCGAACGTACCCGCCTGCGCGACGCGCACGCCTTCTTTCTGATCCGCGCTATCGAACGACTCGATCCAGTAGCTCAACGCCTCGACGCGCGACGCCGCACTCGTCCCGTTCGCGTCGCTCGCAATCGTCGCCCCGCTCGTGGTCGCATCGGCGGGCTTCGTATCGGTCTCTGCAGTCGCATCGGGCGGCGAGCCGGTCAACACCATGCGGGCCTGCTGCCAACGACTCCACAAGAACCAACCCGTGCCAGCGATCCCCGCACACACGACGAACAGCAGAACGATTGCGAGGACGACGAGCTTTGCGAGCGACTTCTTCGGCGCGCGCGGCGAAGCGATGTTCGATGGCTGAGACGATGCGCGTGCGGAAGTTGGCGCGGGTGCGGCTGCGAGATTGGTCGCGATGAGAGTCGGCGCGTTCGGCGACGCGGGTGGCCCCGTCGAGTCTCGTGCGTCCGCGCTCAACAGCGTGAGCGTGTCGGCGGAGATCGACAAGCGCGCGTCGCCTTGAGTCTTGAGCGGAGTGATCGATGCGGCGAGCGCGGCGGTTGCATGCGCGGCGGCCGGACGCGCGGCGGGCAGATTGAGGGCGGCGCGCAAATCTTCGATGAAGGCGGCGGCATTAGCGTAACGGTCGCCGCGATCCTTCTGCATCGCACGTTCGACCGCGCGCGCGAACTCTTCCGGCACGTCGGCGACGATCTGATCGAGTCGCTTCGGCGTGGCCGCCACGTGAGAGAGCCGCAGCTCGATGAGAGACTTTCCATCGAAGGGCCGCGCGCCGCTCACCAGTTCGTAGAACATGAGGCCGAGGCTGTAGATGTCTGCGCGGCCATCGATCTCCGGGTTGCCGTCGCGCTGTCGCTCGCCCCACTGTTCGGGCGACATGTAGTTGGGCGTGCCGAGCATCTGACCGGCGATGGTGAGCGGCGAGTTATCGTTGCCATCCGTGTTCTTGAAGTCGCTCAGCTTGGCGATGCCGAGATCGAGCAGCTCGATCCAGACGCCGCCCTCTTCGAGTTGCTTGACCATCACGTTCGCCGGTTTGAGATCGCGATGCACGACGCCCTGACGGTGGGCCGCCTCCAACACGCGACCGACCGGCTCTAAAACTTCCAGAGCCTCTGCGGGCGAATAGCGGCCACGCCGACGAAGTTCTTCGTCGAGCGGGCGGCCCTCGACAAACTCCATGACCATATAGACGAGTCCTTCGGAACTCGTGCGCAGATCATAAACGGCGACGGCGTTCGGATGGTTGAAGCGTCGCGCCGCTTGCCCCTCGCGTTGAAAGCGACGCAGCCATTCGGGGTTCGTGCGATACTCAGGCAGGAGGACTTTGATAGCCACGCGGTCGCCCAAAACGATGTGGCGCGCGCGATAGACCGTGCCCATGCCGCCGCTCGCGACGAAGGCTTCGATCTCATACTGGTTGTCGAGGACTTTGCCGATCAAATCCTGCTGCGCGTCGTTCAACACCTGACCGTCGCGCGGGCAGAACTTCTCCGCCGCCTCGAAACTATCGTTACACTGTGGGCACGTCTTCATCGCGGGAATACGAACGAGGATCAAGCAGACGATAGGAACGCGAAGCAACAGACACGACGCGCGTGATCGCTTCTCTCAACAGCAGAGTTGCGGCTCTACCTATAGTCGGCGCGTTCGCTGCATGCGAGTCTAACACGCTGCTTTCGTGCGTGTGAACCGCATCACACTTGCATGTGGATCGTTGCGTCGAACCAATTCGTTGTTCCGGACATCAAAAATACGAGTAGAACCGGGCACTGTTGCCCGATGACAAGCCCGCTCGCGTCGCCCCCTCGGTTGGAGTTGAAGATGAAAGTTTTGGATCGGCTCGGCAGTTTCTCCCGCTCGTTTCTCGTGACGCTCGCCTTCCTGCTCGTCGTGTTGCAGGGCTTTGTCAACTACCTCACGGGCCCCGACTTTTCCTTCGTCATCTTCTACGTGCTGCCCATCGCCCTCGTCGCGTGGCTGGTCGGTCGCAGGGCCGGCTACGTCATCGCAGCGGCCAGTGGCGTCAGCTACTTTTTAACTGAGTACCTCTCCTCGCATTTCGACGGGCGCGAGCATGTGGCCCTCTTCAACGCGTTCGTGCGCCTCGGCGGATTTCTCTTCGCCGCATATTTCGTCTCCGAGTTGCGCCGCTCGCACGAGCACGAGCGCGAGCTTGCGCGCACGGACGATCTCACGGGCGCGGTCAATCGTCGCTCATTCTTCGAGGCGGCGCAGAACGAGATCAACCGCGCGCGTCGCCACCGTCATCCCTTCTCCGTCGCCTACATGGACGTTGATAATTTCAAAGAGCTGAACGACACGATGGGCCACGCGGCGGGCGACGATGCGCTGCGATCCGTGGCGCGCGCGATCAGGCGCGACGTGCGCGAGATCGATCTCGTGGCGCGACTTGGCGGCGACGAGTTCGTCGTGCTCTTGCCGGAAACAAACGACGAGGCGGCCCGCACGGTCGTCAATCGCGTGCGCGCCAACCTCGATGCGCTCGCCGCGCGCGAAGGCTGGAGCGTCACGTTCAGCATCGGCGTCGTCACGTGGACGACCCCGCCGCGCACCGTCGATACGATGATCCGGCACGCAGACGATGCGATGTACGAGGTGAAGAACACCGGGAAGAATCGCGTTGCACACCACACGATCTCCGGCGAGCCCGCGACCGCAACTTAAAAAACATCCAGCACTCCGGTTGACCACGCAAGCATCGCGCCTCTCTTCACGTCGCGCCGCCCATCCACTTGATGTTTACTCTCTCCTCGCGTAAACATCTCGCCGATGACCCCGACAGACATCGCTCTCCTCTCGCTGCTCGTCCTCTTCGCCGCCGCGCTCTACTCTTCGGTCGGCCACGGCGGCGCGTCCGGCTACATCGCAGCGATGGCCCTCTTCAGTCTCGCGCCCGCCGTGATGAAGCCGACGGCTCTATGCCTCAACCTGCTCGTCGCCTCGCTCGGCACTTATCGTTTCTATCGCGCGGGTTGCTTCTCTTGGCGCACGTTCCTGCCCTTCGCCGCCACGTCAATTCCTTTCGCCTTCGTCGGCGGCGCGCTCACGCTGCCCACGACGATCTATAAACAGATCGTCGGCGTCGTTCTGATCTACGCAGCCGTCCGACTCTTCATGCACACGCGCGCGAAGAGTGCGACGCAGGAGACGCGACTGCCGCCGCTCTGGGTGGCCCTCCTGCTCGGCGCGCTCGTTGGTCTGTTGTCCGGACTAACAGGTGTGGGCGGTGGGATTTTCTTGAGTCCAATTTTACTGCTGATGAACTGGGCCGACGTGCGACGCACGGCGGGCGTCTCCGCCGCCTTCATCCTCGTCAACTCGGCGGCGGGCCTGCTCGGCAACCTCGCGAGCGTGCGTGCGCTGCCCGCCACGCTGCCCTACCTCGCTGTCGCCGCGCTCATCGGTGGCCTCGTCGGATCGGAGTTAGGAAGCAGACGTTTGCCCCCCCCTGCGATCCGGCGTTTGCTCGCGCTCGTCCTCGTCGTCGCCGCCATCAAACTGCTCTTCGTCTGAAAAATTAACTTTCATGCTCCAACGGAAAGCACGCGAACCTCCGCGAGCGCGGAGACCAGTCGCTCGATGTCCGACTCGTCGTTGAAGAAGTGCGTCGCGATGCGTATGCCTTCGGGCTTCTGCGTGACGGCGACGCCATGCTCATGCAAGTGATGCACGAGGCGGGCCGGATCGCTGCACGCGACCAGCGTCTCGCCTGAGCGCAGAGACTCTTCACGCAACGGCGATAAAACTTTCCAGCCAGCCGACGCGATCATCTCCGTTAAAAATCGATTGAGTTCGAGCGCGCGACGCTCGACGCGCTCAGCTCCGACGTTCAAGTGATACTCGACCGCAGCTTCGAGCGCGAAGATTCCGGCGAAGTGCGGACAGCCGACTTCGGCGCGCGCGGCTGCGTCGTCACGCAGGTCGAGCGCGTCGTTGCGCATCGCGAACGGATGATGGACGCTCATCCAACTGACGGCGCGCGCACGCGTCTCTTCCAAAAGCTCGCGGCTCAGATAGACGAACCCTGAGCCGTAGCCCGCGAGCAGCCACTTGTGGCCCGTCGAGCAGAGCGCGTCGATCTTCATGCGCTTCACATCGATCTGAAACACACCTGCCGACTGCGCCGCGTTGACGACGAACCTGTGCCGGCCCTTCGCCGCGCCGATCTCCGCAAGCGGCGCGCGAAATCCATTCGAGTATTGAACGTGACTCAGACAGACGACGCTCGTGCGCTCATTCATCGCTCCGTTAATGTCCTCGACGCCGATCTCGCCTCCGCGCGCCTTGATCAAGTTGACGCCGATGCCGCGATGCATCCATGGCAGAGTCGAGACGGGAAATTCGAGATCGCAGGAGACGACTTCGCCGCGCCCTTCGAGCGCATCGACGATCAGGTTCATGCCCTGCGACGTGTTCGTCGTCAAGCCGATCTCTTCCGGCTCCGCATTGATGAGCCTTGCGACCAGCTCGCGCGTGTGCTCGCGCCGACGCAGCCACTCGAACCAGCGCGCGTCGCCCGCTTCGAGCACTTCGCTGTAGAACGAAGAGGCGGCGCGGGCCACCTGACGCGGTATCGCGCCGGTCGCCGCGCTGTTGAGATACGCGATCCCTTCCGTCACCGGAAAATCATTGCGGATGCTCTGCCAGTCAAACGCTTCGGACATCTCTCGCCCCTCTCGATTCATCGCTGATGCGCGCGTTAGACGCGTGACGCCGCGCGCATGAGTCGCTTGACGCTTAAGCGCGCGCGCGTCTATCTTCGCACGAGTTTGCTCGCCGCACGGTTTGAAGGAGTTTTACAACATGACGCCGCAGCTTGTCGCGCCCGCGTGGTCGATCCCTCGCTACCTCGAAGCGCGCGACCACACGCTCTCAATCGACGGCGCGGACGCGCTCGATCTCGTCCGAAGGTTTGGCTCGCCGCTCTACGTCTTCTCCGAGCCGCGCATCCGCGCGAACGTCGCACGACTCAAACGCGCGGCGGAACTCTCAGACCGGCCCGTCATGTTCTGTTATGCGTCGAAGGCGAACTCGAACATGGCTGTCTTGAAAGCCGTGCTTGATGCAGGCATCGACATCGAAGTGAATAGCGGCGGCGAACTATTCAAAGCCTTGCGCGCGGGCTTCCGGCCCGAACAGATCATCTTCAACGGCACGAGTAAGACCAGCGACGAACTCGACGACGCCGTGCGCGCAGGGATTTATTCGATCAACGTCGATTCCGTTTACGAGATCGGTCTCGTCGAAGACGCCGCGCGACGCGCGGGCAAACGCGCGAACGTCACGCTCCGACTCGTGCCGGAGATCGGCACGCGCTCGCACATCGGCTTGCAGACCGCGCTGCTCACGTCGAAGTTCGGCATCACGCACTCCGAAGTTCAGGAAGCATTCTGCCGCGCGCTCCGTAATCCCGATCTCTTGAACGTCGCGGGCATACACATCCACGTCGGCTCGCAGACGCCCGACGTTGAGCCCTTCGCCGAAGCCTTCCGCGCGATGTGGTCGCACTTAGTTGAACTGCATCGCGAGACCGGCCACGTGCTCTCGCACATCAATCTTGGCGGCGGCTTCCCCGTCAACTACCTGCGTGACCGCTCGCAAGCCGATCAACTCCCTGCGCAAGAGCGCGAGATGCTCGGCGCAGACCTCGAACCATCGGAAGTCTTCTCAGCCGTCATGCGCGTCGCACGCGAGTCGGCCCGCGACGCCGAGGCTGAACATTTGCTTGACCGCGTCACGATTCTCTTAGAGCCCGGCCGCAGCGTCATCGCCGACGCTGGCATAGTCCTGACGACCGTGCGCAACATCAAGCGACGGCCAGAGACCGGCGACGTGTGGCTCTTAACCGATGCGGGCTTCAATCTCCTGCTCTCGATGACGACATATAGCTGGTACTACCAGCTCATCTCCGCCGCGCGGGCCGATGCCGCGCACGAGACGCCCTACAAAGTCGCGGGGCCACTCTGCGATTCCGGCGACGTTTACTTCGACATCGAAGGCGGCGCGCGCCTGCCCGACTATCGCAATCTCCCCACAGATGTTCAGCCCGGCGAAGTTCTCGCGCTTCTGAACTCCGGCGCATACTCTCTCGCGCAAGCCTTCCCCTACAACGGCCGCCCGCTCCCCGCCGCCGTCATCACGCGCGGCGAGGGTCGCGTCGAACTCGCACGACGCCCCGACACTTACGAAGATTTATTAATCAGCGACGTTTGGTAGTCCGAGTTGATCCCGTGAGCTTGTTCGATCTCGTTGGACTCGTCGCAGCAGACGACAGAAAGTTTCGAGCACGAAGCCATGAGCCAAACACAACCGACAGCTCCGAGCAACGTCACGCTCGTTCGTGGTCTGGGCTTAACCGCCGCGACATCGGTCAACATCGCGAACATGATCGGCACGGGTGTCTTTTTAAAGACGCGCGTGATGACGTGCAATGTCGGGACGCCGGGCATGGTCATTGTCGTGTGGATCGTCGCGGGCTTGCTCGCGCTCGCGGGCGCACTCACTTACGCGGAGCTGACGACGATGATGCCGCGCGCGGGCGGCGAGTACGTCTTCATGCGCGAGGCTTACGGCGCGCGTTGGGGCTTCCTGTTCGGCTGGACGCAGTTCTTCATCGCACGCACGGGCTCACAGGCGGCCCTCGCCGTCGGCTTCGCCATCTTCCTCAACATCCTCACGGGCGGCGCGCTCTCCGGCACTTACTTCAAGCTGCACCTGCTCGGCTACGACTTTCCCTTCGGCCACCTGCAACTCGTCGCGCTCGGAACAATCGCCATCACGACATTGATCAACTGCGGCGCGGTTTCTCTAAGCGGCAACATCTCTTCGGTGCTGACCTTCATCAAGATCGCGCTCGTGCTCGCCGTCGGCGTCGGCGCATTCATGTTCGCGACGGGCGACTGGCATCACTTCAGTCTCGTGAACACAGGTGGCGCGTGCGAAGGCGTGAGCGCGTCGGCGCGCGGCGGCGTGGCCGGATTCGGCGCGGCGATGCTCGGTGCGCTGTGGGCTTATGATGGATGGAACAACGTCGCGCCGCTCGCGGGCGAAGTGAAGAACCCGCAGAAGAATCTGCCGCGCGCGTTCGTTTTGGGAATGCTCGTCGTCGGCGCGCTCTATATCTTCGTCAACCTCGCTTACTACTACGTTCTCACGCCGACCGAGATCGCGAACGTCTCCGCCGCCTCGTCGGTTGCGACCGAAGTGGCGAGCCGCTTCATGGGCGCGACCGCGATCACTCTGATCGCTGCCGCGTTGATGATGTCGTCGTTCGGCGCGCTGCACACTTCGGTGCTCGCCTCGGCGCGCTATCCTTACGCGATGTCGCGCGACCGACTCTTCTTCCAGAGTCTCGCGCGTCTCTCGCCACGGACACACGTCCCCGTGCGCGCGCTCATCGCGCAAGGCGTCTGGTCTGGCGTGCTGGCCCTCTCAGGCTCTTACGACACGCTGACCGACTACGCCATCTTCGCGCTCTGGATTTTCTACGGCCTCACGACCGCCTCTGTCTTCGTCTTCCGACGCACGATGCCCGAAGCCGAGCGACCTTACAAGACTTGGGGCTACCCCGTCGTGCCCATCGTCTTCCTCGTCGTCACCGCCGCGCTGCTCTTCAACACGCTCTGGACTGCGCCCGTGCAAGCCTTCATCGGTCTCGCACTGATCGCGCTCGGACTCCCCGTTTACTGGTACTGGTCGCGCCACAACCAGCGGATCGACGATGACTCCGCCGCAGTCTCCGAAGATTAACTATAGAGTTGTCGGATCAGTTGATCAGTGAGGCTTGTAATGCGCTCACGCGAGATCGCGCGAGGCTAATGCTTCATGCGCGACTTCGCGGTCGTCGAAGTGGATCGGCTTGTCGCCGATGATCTGATAGGTCTCGTGCCCCTTGCCCGCGATGACGACCACGTCGCCGCCGCGCGCTTCCGCAATCGCGCGCATGATCGCCTCGCGCCGATCAATGATCTTCAAGTAAGGCTTCCCGACTTTTTTTAATCCGACTTCCGCATCGCGCAGGATCGCTTCCGGGTCTTCCGTGCGCGGATTATCCGATGTCAGCACGACCACGTCGCTTAAAGATGCGGCGGCTTCACCCATCGGCGCGCGCTTCGTGCGGTCGCGATCTCCTCCACAGCCGAAGACCGCCACGACGCGCGCCCCCTTCGCGGCCACCTCGCGCGCGGTGCGTAGAACATTCCTGAGCGCGTCGTCCGTGTGCGCGTAATCGACGACGACAGCGAAGTCGCCCGCGTGGGCCACGCGCTCGAAGCGGCCCGGCGCACCCGCGCACGTTTCGACCGCGCGCGCGATCACTTCAAGCGAATAGCCGAGCGCGAGCGCGCACGCCCCGGCGGCGAGCACGTTATAGACGTGCGGCTGGCCCACGAGCGGCGAGCGAGCGTCGAGCGCACCTGCCGGTGTTCGCAACTCGAAACGATTTCCGCCGAGCGAGTATTCGACGCCGCGCGCCGTCACGTCGCCTTCGGCGCGCAACGCGTAGGTGACGACGCGCGTGCCCGTCGAAGAGAGTTCGCGCGCGAGTCGCACGCCGTATTCGCCGTCCATGTTGATAACTGAGACCGATGGCCGCTCGCCCGTGCGACCGTCGAAGAGTCTGCGCTTGGCGTCGTAGTAGCTCTCCATCGTCCCGTGATAGTCGAGATGATCCTGCGTGAGATTCGTAAAGACCGCGACGGCGACAGTGAGTGCATCGCATCGTCGCAGGTCTAACGCCTGCGAGGAGCTTTCCATCACGGCGACGCTGCAACCCGCGTCAACCGCGCGCCGCATGAAACGCTGCACGTCGCTCGCTTCCGGCGTCGTGTGCGCCGCTTCGAAAAGTTCTTCGCCGATGCGATAGCCGACCGTGCCGAGCACAGCGACGCGCTCTCCCGCCGCTTCGACGATTGACGCGACGATGTGCGCCGTCGTCGTCTTCCCGTTCGTGCCCGTGATGGCGACGAGTTTTAACTCGCGCGACGGATGGCCCTGCACCTCCGCCGCCGCCAACGCTAACGCAACGCGCGCATCGCCGACGCGCAGCCACGCGCCTTGAAAGTGGGCCGGTCGCTCGCGTTCGCTCAAGACGCCAACCGCGCCTTGTCGCATCACTTGATCGATGAAGTCGTGCGCGTCGAAATGCTCGCCGCGAATGGCGACGAAGAGACTCCCGCCGCGCGCCTGCCGCGAGTCGTGCGTCACGTCAAAGACTTCCCCGTCAGCGTCGCCGCTCAACTCCGCGCCGGTCGCTCGCGCCACGTCCGCGAGAGTCACGCGCAAGCGTCGATTGTTCTCAACTGTCATTTTTACTTAAACCCAATCTCATTCGCTCGACAGCTTCCTCTCCGCAGCCGCGCGCATCACTTCAGGCGGCGCGGTCGTGCCCGTCCATAGCTCGAACTGCGCGGCGGCTTGCGCGATGAGCATCGCAAGTCCGCCGACGACAGCTTCGCAACCGGCGGCGCGTGCCTCGCGAAGAAAGCGTGTCTCGGCCGGATTGTAAACGAGATCATAAGCGATTCGCGCGCCTTGCAGTTGCTCTGCGGTCGCGACAGTCTCACCTTCATGCGCGCCACGCGTGCCGAGCGGCGTTGCGTTGATGACGAGATCGAAACCGTCGAAGCTCGCGCCTTCGAGTTGACACAACGATGCGCCGAACAGTTCGGCGACTGCGCGCGCCTGTTCGTTATCGCGCGCGAAGATGGCCGTGCGTGCGTTCGACTCGCGCAAACGCCAGAGCACGGCGCGCGCCGCCCCGCCCGCGCCGACGAGCGCGACCCGCGCGCCTTTGAGATCGATCAAGCCTCTGAGCGGCGCGAGCGAGGCATCGGCATCCGTGTTATAGCCGCAGAGCGCATCGCCAACGCAGACGACCGTGTTGACCGCGCCGATCTCGCGCGCCGCCGCGTCGATCTCGTCAAGCTCTTCGATGATCGCGCTCTTGTGCGGCGCGGTGACGCTGAAGCCGCGCAAGTTCCATTCAAGCTCGCGCGTGCGCGGGTGCGCCATGCGACGCGCGAAGGCGCGCACGTCGCGCGTCTCGAACGGAATATAAACGCCGTCGATGCCGCGCGCGGCGAACGCGGCGTTGTGCATCTGCGGCGAGAGCGAGTGCGCGACGGGCCAGCCGACGAGTCCGGTGATCGACGTGCGCTCGCTGATGGAATCGATGCGATAGAGTTCGCGCAAATCTCGCGCGCTCGACTGCCCCGGTGCGGTCGCGTGCAGCAGATCGAGCGAGCCATAGGTCAGCAACGCGCCGCGCGAGGGCCCGAGCACGCGCGTCAAAAGTCCTGCCTCGCCCATCGCGACGGCGATCACGTCGCGCCCTTCGCGGCGCGCGCGTTCGAGCAGGCGAAGGACGGGCAGACAGTCCGTGATGTCTGCGGCGCGGACGGCCAGCTTCGGGATCGCGCCGTGAACGTTCGCAGCGCGCTCGTAGATCGATTCTAGATCGACAGGGATACCCGCGAAGTCGTGTTGGGAGACGATGAGCGTGACGAGTTTGGAGAGCGATGCGAGCGCGTCGCGCCATCGCGGGCCATCGAAGAGATCGAGTTCGAGATCGACGAAGTGGCGCGGCGCACTGTTTCGATCAGCATCTGTTCGCTTCGTTGATTCTTCAAGAATGGGATGCAGGCGACGCGTCCAAAAGTCCATGCGCGTGGCGGCGTCGAGCGCGCGGTGGCCGCCTTGCTCTGCGGGGCGGAAGGTGAAGATGAAGGGGCGCGCATGCTCTCGTAAGATGGCCGGAAGTTGAAGAATTACGGCGTCGAGTTGCGCGTCGTCTTCGAGACAGTCGAGGCGCAACTCGATCAAGTCTGCGAGTTGAGCCGCGCATTCGATGGCGGCGGCGAGATCGTCTGCGCGGCGGACGCAGATGGGAACGCAGATGCGCGCGCGTGAATTATTGATCGGGGTCAAGCAGTTTCGTCGTGCCTTCGGTGACGCTGCCGGGCGTGTGGATTTCCGTCGTCGGTCGCGATGGTCGAAGCTCTGCGGCGCGCGACGTTGTCGGAGGCATCGCCGTCGGCGGCGTGTATGCGGGGAACGTCGGCGCGGCCTTCTGTGCCTGCTGCAAGCGCAGGTACTCGGAGACGCCTGAGCCGATCATGAAGAAGGCCGGAATGAACATCCAGAAGCCCCACTCCGCGCCGCCGGGCATGAACATCATGATCACGATCCCGACGAGGAAGAAGCCGATGCCACCGAAGAAAGGCACGACCGCGCCCTCCAAGCTCGGCGGCTTCTTGCGCTTGCGCTCGCGCCTGCGCTCGCGCTCCAACTCGCGTCGCTCGTGACGGCTGAGTCGTCGCGTCCCGTCTCTCGCTTCCGGGTCGCGCAGCGTGCCTGTCAAAGCCTGCGGCACGAGCGAGATGTTCGAGCCACAGCCGCGACAGAAGCTGGCCCCTTCAGCGTTCTCGGTTCCACACTTCGGGCAAAACATTTTCCCATCTCCCTCAACTAGCAGCGCGCGCTTCAAACTCTAACTTCAAACTTGACGATCATCTTCGCTCGTCTCGACCGCAGTGAGATGCCGCGTCGTCCCTTCGGTGACGCTCGCAGGTGGCGCGACGATCTCGGCAGTGTCTGCGGGCGCGATCTCGCTGAGGCGCACGCGCGGCAGCGCAGTCGTTTCACTCGCGCCGATGCTCGACGTGTTCTTTATCCCGCCGGGCAGGTGGCCCGAATGCCGCCACGCGTGCTGCGCGAGCATACCGATGCCTGCACTTAGCTTTGAGACGCCGGGGAAGACGAACCAGAACGTCATCCACCAGAACTGCCTGAAGTAGATCATCGTGATGAGAAAGATGACGATATAGCAGAGTCCGAACGCGACCTTTCGCGCTCCAAGTTCGACCCTCGCCTCCGGACTCAAGTTTGGCGCGTCGCCTTCGTCATCGTCCTCTTCGTCACGCGCGAGCCGCCCCGTCAAAGCCTGCGGCACGAGCCTGATGTCGGCCCCGCACGCGCGACAGAACTTCGCGTCCTCCACATTTTGCGCCGCGCATCTGGGACAGAACATCGAATGCACCTCTGTTTGAAAGCCGAGATGAGCTACTGATCGTCGTCGGTCGTCCGAACCTGTCTATACGCCGACACGCCCGTTGCGGTTCGTTGTCGCACGGCTTCGTAGAGAACTATTCCGGCGGCCACCGAGACGTTGAGCGATGTGATGCGACCGCGCAAAGGGATTCGCACGAGCGCGTCGCAGCGTTCGCGCACGAGCCGACGGAGTCCAGAGCCTTCGCCGCCGAAGAGGAGCGCGCAGGGCTGCGTCCAGTCCCATTCAGTGTAGTCGATGTTGGCGTCGGCGTCCGTGCCCACAGTCCAGATGCCGCGCTCTTTGAACTCTTCAACGAGTCGCGCGATGTTTTGCGCGCGCGCGACCGGAAGATATTCGAGCGCGCCCGCCGCAGACTTCGCTACCGTCTCCGTCAAACCGGCCGCGCGACGTTCGGGAATGAACAGAGCATCCACGCCCGCGCACTCCGCCGTGCGTATGATCGCGCCGAGGTTGCGCGGGTCTTCCACACCATCGAGCACGACTGCGAGCGGCGGCGCGTCCGTGCCGACTCGCGCGGCGAGTTGATCGATCAACTCTTCCGCGTCTCTGTACGCGGCGGCGGCCACTGACGCGACGATGCCTTGATGGTTCGCGCCCGCAGCAGCCATGCGCTGCAACTCCGCGCGCGGCGCGCGACGCACGGGCACGCCCGCCGCACGCGCGAGATCGAATAGCTCGTGCAGGCGCGACTCGTGCACGCCCTCCGCGATGGTGATGCGCTCGACGCGACGACTGCCTGCGCGCAGAGCTTCGAGCACCGGCAGCACGCCATAGAGTTGCGCGTCCGTGTGCTGCGATTCCGGATCGCGATGCGTTTCGCTTTGCGATCTTTCTCCGCGCGTCTCGTTGCGTCGAGCCTCACCTCGCGACTCCTTAACACGTGGATCGACGCCGCGCGTATCGACGCTGCGTCGAGTGTCTGGTCGAGCTTGATCGCGACGTTGCGAGTGGCCGCGAACGGGCTCGCGCGAGTCGTCGCGTCGGTCGTGTCGGCGCGGAGGTTTCATCGCTGCTCTCTCTTGCGTCGCGCGTAGTGGCTGAGGAGGCGGCCATAGCGTGTGAACTGTGCGTCGTTCGACACGCGCGTCACTGCGCCGGTCAGGAATCTGCCGGGCGCGGTGTGACGCAAGCCGCTCGACTCCGTGTGCTCAGCCGGCGACCAAGCGAATTGCAAAAGATGACGCACGCGTTTGTATGAGTCGTCGAACACAGAGCGTGTCGCGCGCGCGCGCAAAGTTTCGACGAGCCGCGCGAAGTTCTTCGCAGCGAGCAGGCCCTTGTGTGCGCCGAGGCAAGAGTAGTCGAAGCCTTCCGACATGATGCGCCAGCCCGCGCGCACTTGCGCGAAGTAGAGATCGATGACTGCCTCGTCGTCGATCAGCTCGCGCGCATCGACGACCTCGCCCGCCGCGTTGCGCTTCACGCGCTCGTCAACCTCGATGCGTCGTCGATAGATGCGACCCGCGACGATCATGACGAGATCGCTCCAAGCCGCGCGCCACGACTCGACGCCCGCCCCGCCCCAGCCCATCACGCTGTCTTCACCGAACTCGATGCGGCGCACGCGGCGCGGCGGATCAGCCTCTATCGCCAGATCGTCGTCGGACACGATCTCGATGTGGAGACCCAATTCGGCGAGCCTGCGTTCGAGCAGGGCCACCTCCGCGCGGTCGCCTGTGCGCGCAAGCGGCAGTGGCACGCTCGACGCAAGCATCTCGTTCAACTGTTCGGGCCCGACGCGCACGAGCGATGCGGCTTCGACGCGCGCATCTCCGCGCGGGTTCGGTCTTTCACTGTCGCGCGTCTCCTCCTCTGCTTCGCGCGGCAAGAGCACGACGTTGAAGCCGCGCTCGCCTTCTTCGAGCGACTTCAAAGCGGGGCGTCGCAGGTCTGCGCCCGTGGGCGGGACGGGCAGCGACGCGCCACAGTAGAGACACGTCATGCGCGTCGGCGGGCTCAGTCGCCCGCAGCTTTCGCACGCCGTCATCTCCTCGCGGCGGAACGTGCGTCGTTCAGTCGTGCCGTCGATACTGTCGTCGCTCGCGAAAATCTCTTCTTCGTCGAATCGCAAGAGTCTGGCCCGTTCAGTCGTCAAGGCTTGGAGTTCGTCGTGGATTATACGATGCGCGCGCAGCTTTGCACACAAGTTCGCTTCGGCGCGCGGTGTGATGTTAATGATTCGTGTTGTCCGCGCGCCTCGTTGAAGTATAATCGCGTGTGACTACTCTCGAACTTTCATCGAAGGATTTCATGAACGGCGCAGGCCAAGAAGACACGAGACGACGCGGACAACTCGCCGACGCATTAAGATTGCTCTGCGCGCTCGCGCTCGCGTGCGTGTGCGGCGCGTGCGCCGCTGCCTCTCGCAATCCCGACACCGGACGACCGCGCGCGGAAGAACCGCCTTACGTCACGCTCGCGGCAGACAAGGATCGACGCGAGCGCGCGCTCGGCGCATGGGCCACCCTCGCGCATGATGCGGGACTCGCCGTGCCGCCGCCCGCGCCCGAACTCCAGCCCGTCACTGCGACTGTGCGGGCCATCCCGCCGGAGGCTGTGAATCATTTGCGCCTGCCGCTCGTCGAGATCAAGGACGCAGGCAAAGGCGCGCAGCCGACCAAAGAGAACCGGGACGAGGCGACGCGCGAATCCCTGCGTCGCTTCATCACGAGCGCACGCGATCTGCTCGGCGTCTCGCTCGATCAACTCTCGCTCGTTGAAATCCGCGACGAGGCGACGGCCCGCATCGCCGTCTATCAGCAGCGGCCCTTCCGGCGGCCCTTGCGCAACGGCTACGGTCGCGTCGAAATCCGCTTCGCGCCCGACCGCTCTGTGCTCGCCATTTCGAGCACGGCGATTCCGGCGGAGGCGGGCGGCATCGGGCGCGCAATCGGTCAGTTGCGCCCGCGCGAGATGACAGATGATCAGGTCACCGCGCGGATTAAAGGTCGCTCATTCACTTATACAAACTCGTCGGGTGCGTCGCAGACTTACACGATCACGGCGAGCGACACAATCAGCGTCCGCGAACTGGTCATCTACCCAGTCGCGCACGCGGGCAACTCCGACGCGCTTGATCTACACGTCGCATGGGAGTCTTCAGTCGGCGGTTTAAGCGATGTGCTCGTTTACGTTGACGCCGTGACGGGCGAGATCATCGCGACGACGCGCGTAGCCGCGTCGCAGGCGAGCGCGGGATCGTGATAACGCGCCGCGACTTGACCAACCGCCGCGCGGCGCGGCATCCTAACTGTAATTTACGGGCTATGAGAGTTCTGACTTTAAACATCAAGAATACGGAGCGGCTCTTTTCATGCAGCACTTTGATCCGTCGAATAACATCTCTTGGCAGTTGGGAAATCGCGGGCGCGTCGCGGTTTTCATAGACGGCAACAACCTCTTCCACGCGGCTCGTTATCACAACATCGACATCGACTACAACAAGCTCCTCCGCGTCCTGCTCGGAGACGGGCGACTCCTGCGCGCCTTCTTCTACACAGGCGTTGACGTGGGCGCGGAAAGGCAACAGGGCTTCCTGCTCTGGATGCGACGCAACGGCTTTCGCGTCATTCACAAGGAGCTGAAAACTTTTTACGACGGCACGCGCAAGGCGAATCTCGACGTTGAGATCGCCGTCGATATGCTCTCGCTCGCAGGTCGCTACGACACGGCTGTGTTAGTCAGTGGCGATGAGGACTTCGTCTATGCCGTCAACGCCGTCGCCTACAAGGGCTGCCGCGTTGAGGTGGCGGGCTTCCGCTCGAACACCGCGCCGAAGCTGATCGACGTGGCTGACTACTTCATAGACCTCGGCGAGATCGCCGAGAAGGTTCGCAAAGAGACCACGCACGGACACCGCTACTACGACAACCACACGCACGACGACATCGCGAACAACCAGCAGCCGCGCCAGATCGAGCCGCCGCAGTCGTCCGACATGGGTGCGCAATCCGAAGAGACTACTCGGGCCATCTCTTCGCTCGCCTCCGCCGTCGAAGATGAATCACCCGCGCAACCCGACTCGCAGTTGGACTTCATCCGCGTCACGGACGATCATTGAAAGTCATGAATCGTCAATCGTGAATTGTAGTTTCGCTCTAATGCGTTGGGTTCAAACGCGCCTCGCTCTAACACGATCACGATTGACGATTCACAATTCACGAGATGAAACTTTTCAGCGTCGATGAGGCGAACGCGCTGCTGCCGACCGTGCAACGGATCGTGGCGCGCATCGCACGCGCGCATGAGCGCGTGGCGTCGTCGAGCGCGTCGGCGAAGAGCGTCGCCGAAGACGCACACGCATCGGGCGGCGGCTTCATGCCTGAGGGTGCGAGTTACGTGCGCGCTCTGACCTCGGTCGTCGAGGGTGCGACGGAGATAGAAGCTCTCGGCGTACAACTCAAAGACTATGAGCGCGGTCTCATCGACTTTCCCACGATGCGCGATGGTCGCGTCGTCCTCCTCTGCTGGCAACTCGGCGAAGGCGATGAGATCGAGTGGTGGCACGACCTCGAAACGGGCTACGCCGGGCGACAACCACTGTAATCAACAATGAAGTGGGAACGATGAACGATGAAGTAAAGGCAAAATCGCTTTCACTTCATCGTTCATCGTTCCCACTTCATCGTTTTCTCTTGCCCTTATCTTGTGTCCTCACGTCTGACCAAATACAGTGGCTAGTATATTTTCTGGTTGACGGCTTAAAGTAACCTCTGATAGCATCCGCCGCGACTCCGCTATGGGCTTGGGTTTACAGGCAGCGTCCGTGGTCTTCCCCAAGGTTCAATTTTGAGATTCTAGATGGAGCCTTCGACTGTCATGCGGTGTGCGTCGTGCCTCGCGGTCTATGACACTTCTTCGGAAGATTGTCCGACCTGCCGGACACCGCTCGCAGCACGTGATCAGAGCCTCCACGCGCCCCCTGAAGAGAGCTTTATGAACACTTCGACTTGTCAAGAGACGACGAGCGCGGCGACAGCGAGCGAGCCGCCACCCGCGATTGCGGCGACCTCGACCCTCATCGAGTTCCCCGGCACGGGACGCGCCCGACCCCAGTGGCGCAAAGAGTTGAGCGAACGCGTGCGCGAGATTCAGCAGCGACGCGCACTCGAAGCCACGCGCGACATGGAAGAGAGCACGCACGTCGCCGCGTCTCAAGAGTCGCACGTTGCGAATGCGCGCTCGACTGATGCACACGAGTCAGCCGCGCCGTCGCTCGGACTCGTGCCCGCGCTCGAACCGCAGGAGATGAACCCCATCGTCGTGAAGGCCCTCGAACGCGTCGAGCGCGCGCGACAACAGGAGCAACAACGCTCGAACGCCATGCGCCAACCGGCCCGGGGCACGGCTGCGGCGGCTGCCGTCGTCGCGCGAGCGCAAGAGGAGACCTACCGCGCGCCCACGGAGACGCACGCGCTGTCGATAGAGTCGCAAACTGCGACGGAGAGTCTAGTCGAAAATTCGTTGACCGAAACGGTTAGCGAGAAATCTGCCGAGACGGTGAGAGCGACGAATCTCGTCGTCGTGCCTCCGGCCCCGATTCCCGTTTCCGAGACCGACGCACTCATCAATGATGCGCTCACACGCCCGCGCCCGCGACGACATCTCTCCGAGATCGCGGACGAGGCTTTGCTCCAACGCCGCGAGGCGGCCACCATGCCGCAGACGAGCGAACACGTCGAGGATGTGAAGGAGGTCGCTTCACCCGCGCGTCGCTTCGTCGGCGGTGTTATCGATCTCGCTATCGTCGCCTTCGCTTCTTCGCCCTTCGCCGCCATCATGGAGTTGACGAGCGGCAACTGGCGCGACCCGCGCGTGTCTGGATCGCTTGCGGGCATCGTCGTCATCATCATGTTCGTTTACCTGACCGCTTCGGTCGCGTTTACGGGGCGCACCTTCGGCATGGCGCTCGTCTCCGTCCGCGCCGTTGATGAGCGTAGCGGGCTCATCCCGACCGCCGGTCAGTGTGCGCGCCGCGCGCTCTTCTACATGCTCTCGCTCGCCACGCTGGGCCTCGCACTTCTACCGGCCCTCTTCGGCTCCGAACGACGCGCGCTGCACGACAGACTCTCCGGCACGCGCACCGCTCCCGCCGAGTGACACGCTCGCGACGACGCGACTGATAGCAAGCGATTCCAAAACAACTCGTAAGCTCCGCGATAACGGCGCGGAGCTTTTTCTTTTAGTTATCAGTAGTCACTCGTCGTAGCTCGTTGTTCACTCTCGCATGGTCGCTCTTCTTTTACGATGCTATAAATCAGCCTCGAACAATTAACGACAACTGACAACGAACTACTGACTACTGACTACGTCTCATGGACGACAGACTTCTCACTTCGATTGTTGAAGAGCTTGCGAAGGTGCTGCGCGCGAGTGCGGCGGGCAAGGTGTGGCAGCTCGCGCCTGCCGCGCTCGCCATGGACTTTCGTGGGAGCGAGAACCGCACACTCTTCATCTCGGTCGATCCGGCCCTCTCGCGCCTGCACCTGAGCACGCGCCGCCCGCGCGAGCTTGATAAGCAATCGATCACGCCATCGAGTTTCGTCCACTCGCTACGTAAACATCTGGGCGGCGCGATCCTTCGCGCGGTCGAAAAGGACGAGGGTGAGCGCGTCGTGCGCTTCACGTTCGAGGCATCGGACGCAACCGGCCCGCTACGCGCGCTCTCGCTCGTCGCGCAACTCACGGGTCGATCCTCTAACTTGCTACTTCTCGACGAAGACTCGCGCATCATCGACTCGCTGCGCCCGCCGCGTGGCGTGGGCCAACAGATCGGCGAGACATATCAGCCGCCGCCACGCAGCCCCGCCGAGCGAGGGCACGATGAAGATGCGTCGCACGAAGGCGATGAGCACGTGGGAGACGTGCGCGCCTTAAGCCCGACTGCGGAGGTCGCGCCCGTCTCTCGCAGCTCGCACGCGACGCTCTCTGCCGTTGTGGAAGAGTTCTATGAGCGTGCCGAAGTCGTTCGCACGTTCGACGCGCGCGCTGCCCGTTACGCGGCGCAACTGCGGCAGGAGATCGCGCGTCGTCGCAAGCTCGCGCGCAATCTCGAAGGCGACCTGCGCGAGCACGGCGATGCCGGAGAGCACAAGCGCGCGGGCGATCTGCTCCTCGCCAACATCTCGACCGCCGAGCGCACAGGCTCTCGCGTGCGCCTCACAGATTATTTCGCGGAGGGGGCCCCCACCGTCGAGCTTGAGATCGACGAGCGCGCCACGCTCCAAGAAGAAGCTGCGCATCGCTTCGCTCGCTACACGCGAGCCAAGCGCGCCGCGCAGGAGATCGAGCGACGACGCGAGACTTTGCGCGCTGAACTCGATGCGCTCGAAGCAGAGCAAGTCGAACTCGAACGCGCGGTCGCGGCGCGCGACACTGCTGCGCTCGACGCGCTCGAACAGTCGCGACAGAAATCGAAAGTCGGCGGCCCTCAACAGAGATCGAAGGGGGATAGCGCGCGACGTGGCGATACGCGGGCGGCGAAGTCTAAAGGTAAGAGCAACGCAGAGCCTGCGGCGCGCATACGTCGCTATCGATCTTCAGACGGCTATGAAATTCTCGTCGGGCGGGCGGCGCGTGAGAACGAAGAGGTGACTTTCAAACTCGCTCGCTCGCACGATCTCTGGCTGCACGCGGCTGACTATCCCGGCTCACACGTCGTCGTGCGCGCGCGCGGGCGCGACGACGATGTGCCACACCGCACGCTCGTCGAGGCGGCGCAACTCGCGGCGCACTTCAGTCAGGCGAAGGAGGACGCGAAGGTGGCCGTTAATCACACGCGACGCAAGTTCGTCTCGAAGATCAAGGGGGCCGCGCCCGGACTCGTGCGCCTCGCAAGTTTTCGCACCATCATGGTTGAGCCGCGCGAATCGGTCGAGAGAATTTGACTCACGCAAAGGCGCAAAGGAAGAACGCAAAGGTTCGACGCAGTTTCACGTCTCTACCTTCATATCTTTGCGTTGTTGTCTTTGCGCCTTTGCGTAAGAATCCTTCTCTTCCCGTAAACATCACTTTGCAATTGCCGCACACTTTCGTCACCCGAAGATGGCAGAGTGGCCTTCAAGATCAAACAGGGGTGACTTCAAAGGCATGAGCACAAATTTCATCGAGCCCATTGAACAATTCGCTTCCAACGCACTGGACAATCTCGCCGACGCGCTTGTCGGCAAAGCCTCGACGCTTCGCGATGGCACGGAGCACGCGGGCGTCGAGCTGCCGCGCGATCTCTACGCGCACCGAAGCGCGCAGACCGAGTGGTGGTACTACACGGGCCACCTGAAGACTTCCTCGGGCCATCGCTTCGGCTTCGAGCTGGTCTTCTTCAAACGTCGCACCGATCTAGATCGCTTCGGCGTCGTGCCCTTGCGCCTCATCGCGAACCCGCTCTACCTCGCGCACTTCGCCGTCACCGACGAATCGCGCGCAGAGTTTCGCTACGATCATCGCAAGAGCGCGAACAACCCTTTTGACCTGCCCGCCGCGACGAGCGCGCGACGATACTTTCTGAAACTCGGCGACTGGACTGTGCGCGAGGCTCACGGCCTGCATCTATTGCGCGCTACGATTGGCGGCGATCTGATCTTCGAGGCTGCGCTTAAACCGACGAAGCCGCCCGCGTTCAATGGTCACGAAGGTGTCGGCGTCAGTTTCAAAGACGCGGGCGAGGCTTCCCGATATTTTTCTTACACGCGCATGGAGGCGGAGGGCCACATCACTTGGCACGGCGAGACCGAACACTTCACGGGCGAGGCTTGGATGGATCGGGAGTTTGGCACTTGGCGCACGACCGAGAATCAGAAGGGCTGGGATTGGTTTAGCCTTCAACTCTCAGACGGCGCGGAACTGATGGTCTATCACATACGCGACGCGCAGGGCCACCCTTCCGGTTTTTCAAGCGGCACGTTCATTGATGCCGAGGGCAAAGCGACGCACCTCGCGCGCGCGGACTTTGAACTCGAAGCGACCGCACACTGGAAGAGCCCCCGCACGGGCGCGACTTATCCGTCCGGCTGGAACTTAAGAGTCCCGCGCTTCCAGATCGACGTTTCAGTCGCGCCCGTCATCGAGGATCAAGAACTCGACACGCGCGGCACGACCATGATCATCTATTGGGAAGGCGCGTGCGTCGTCGAGGGCCATCACGACGGCGCGGAGATCGACGGTCGCGCCTACGTCGAGCTTGTCGGCTACGACCGCTCGCACGAGTCGCCTTCGATCACCACCTTCCTCTTCGGCTCCGCGCTCGACCGTGGCTGGCGCAGCATCTTCGGTTAAGCTCTCGCGCGTTTAACGACGGACGCCGCGCTTGATCTTCGAGCGCGGCGTCTTTATCGTTGCGCACAGCACGCCTCGATCATGTCAGAGACTACAAACTTATGAGCACCAGCAAAACTTCCGGGCAAGATACTTCCGCCGAACTCTTCGCGCGCGCCGTCGAGTTGATGCCCGGCGGCGTCAACTCGCCCGTGCGCGCCTTTCGTGGCGTTGGCGGCACGCCGCGCTTCATAGCGAGTGCGAAGGGCGCGACGTTGACGGACGAAGATGGCCGCACCTACATCGACTACGTCGGGTCGTGGGGCCCCATGATTCTCGGTCACGCCGACAGGGAAGTGATCGATGCGTTGCGCGACGCGCTCGCGCGCGGCACGAGCTACGGCGCGCCGACCCGACTTGAGTGCGAGATGGCGGAGGAGATCATAGACGCCGTTCCATCCGTCGAGATGGTGCGCATGGTCAACAGTGGGACGGAGGCGACGATGTCCGCGCTCCGTCTCGCGCGCGGCGCGACGGGCCGCGAGTTGATCGTCAAGTTCGAGGGCTGCTATCACGGGCACGGCGATAGTCTGTTAGTGAAGGCCGGTTCGGGCGTCGCTACGCTCGGCTTGCCTGATAGTCCCGGTGTTACCGCAGCAGTCGCGCAGAACACGATCACTGCGCCCTTCAACGACACCGCCGCGCTCGAAGCGATCTTCGCGGAGCACGGTGCAAGAGTCGCCGCAGTGATCATTGAGCCCGTCGTCGGCAACATGGGCTGCGTGCCGCCGCGCGCGGGCTATCTGCAAGATGTGCGCGACATCACGTCGAAGCATGGCGCGATCCTCATCTTCGATGAAGTGATGACGGGCTTCCGGCTCGCGCGCGGCGGCGCGCAAGAGTTATTCAACGTGAGGCCCGATCTCACCACGCTCGGCAAGATCATCGGCGGGGGCCTGCCTGTGGGCGCATACGGAGGCAAGCGCGCGTTGATGAATCTCATCGCGCCTGCGGGGCCTGTCTATCAGGCGGGCACGCTCTCCGGCAACCCGCTCGCCATGACCGCCGGCCTCACGACTCTCCGACGACTGCGCGATCCTGCGGTTTACGAACGACTCGAACGCGCCGGTGCGCGCCTCACAGATGGACTCTCCGCAGCCGCGCGCGACGCCGGATTACAAACAACGACGAACCGCGTCGGCTCGATGTTCACCACCTTCTTCACGAACGATCCCGTCACCGACTGGACTTCCGCCGACCGCGCCGACCGCAATCTTTACGGCAAATTCTTCCACGCCATGCTCAACGAAGGCGTCTATCTCGCCCCCTCGCAGTTCGAGGCGGCCTTCATCAGCCTCGCACACACCGACGAGTTACTTGATCGAACTATTGAGGCGGCGCGTTCCGCTTTCGCGCAAGTAAGCAGTTGAGTCATGAAGCGATTACCTGAACATGACAGCCGTGGCGATCTGCCGTCCGGCATTCATCAGGCGACGCTCGCCGAAGCGATGAGCCATTTCGGAACGAGTACCTTGCGGCGCAAGATCGTGGCGCGTCGTCTGGAGCGCATCTACAATTTAGCGTATGGCATGGGGCAACTGGCGAGGTTTGTCGTCTTCGGTTCGTTCGTGACGGCGAAGCCTGATCCGAAAGACGTTGACATCTTCATGCTGATGGAGGATACGTTCGACGTGAATCAGGTAGCAGACGAGGCGAGAATTATCTTCGACCACATGGCGGCGGAGAACGTAGAGGGAGTCAGCATCTTCTGGATCAGACGCGCAGCCGCGATTGGCGGCGAGCAGGCGGCATTGGAACACTGGCAGATAAAACGGGACGGAACGAAGCGAGGAATCGTGGAGGTCGTAGGCCGTGATTAAAAACGATCAGGAACTTGACGCGACGTTAGAACGGGTCAGGGGTTTTCAAGAGCAGTTGGAGAGACTGCGACAGGTGGAGACTAACCCGCAGAACTACCGCCTCTCGGCAGGCGGATACTTAGCTGAAATAGATCGCATGAACCTAGAGGTAAGAGAATACCTGTCGCTCCATCCCAGCGAGATGAAAGAGGCGGTGGCATAACCATTCCCTCTCGGTTCGACAGAAGATCGTTGAAATTTACTTAGGAGAATTTATGGTAGAGATAACGATTGATGGTAACAAAGCCGTCTTCGAGGTCGAGGGTTTGCACAAGCTGTGGTCTCTGAGGAGCCGGCTTGAGATTCCACTCGCGCATATTAAGAGTGTGCGCGTCGATCCGGAGCCTGCGATGGGTTGGTTCGATGGGTTGAAGGTGGCGGGCACGGACATACCCCACATCTTCAGGGCGGGCATCTTCTATCAGGAAGGTAACTTCGTCTTCTGGGATGTGCACACGCCTGAGAGGACCATCGTCATCGAATTAGAGGACGAGCACTTCGCCAAGCTGATAGTGGAAGTTGCCGATCCGCAGGCGTCGGTTCGCCTGCTCGAAGATGCGATCTCACGCCGACGCAGCTAACAACTTCACACAAGCAAGCTCATCAAGAGCATCTCTTAGCATTCATCAAACGTGCGAGCTGCCGATTGCCGTCGCGTCATGCAGTGCGCAGCTTTGTCCGGCGACTCTTGGGAGAGGTGCGGCGCGCGACGACGAACTCTTTGTAGTGGTCGAAGCGTTTGAGGATGAGATCGACGTAGTTGACCGGCTCGACGCCGCGACAGAAGCCGAACTTGACGACCTCATCAGTCGCATACTGGTGCGTGGATTTTTGCAGCAGCCAGTATGACACGTCCGCCCACAACTTCGGGTTGCCGCCATACTTCTCCGTGAGTCGCTGCGCGTCTTCGACGTGGCCGGGGCCCACATTGTAAGAGGCGAGGATGAACTTGAGTCTCTCGTTCTCATCGTCGATGCGCTCCGCCCAGAAGCCGTTTAGCCATTTCAGAAACTTCGTCGCACCCTGCACGTTATCGGCAGGGTCTGTCGGATCGTGTACGCCGAACTGTCTGGCCGTCGCGGGCATGAGTTGGAGCAGGCCCGTTGCGCCGGCCCAAGAGCGCGCGTCCGGTTTGAAGCGCGACTCCTGATACATCTGCGAGGCGAGCAGACGCCAGTCCCAACCCAACTCCGGCGCGTGTTCTTTGAGCAGATCGTCGTAAGCGCATAACTTCCCCGTCGCGGACGTGAGATAGTCGCTCGTCGCGCGCTCAAGGTGGCCGCGCATGTCTATGAAATATTTTTTGTAGAGTCGGTCGAAGAGCGTGCCGTTCTGCTTGTTCTCGATCCACTTGTTCAACTCAGCGAGCAACTCCGGCGAGTTCTGTCGCACCGCCCACGCGACCGGATGCGTGCGACCGACGACGGGGCGCACCTTCAAGTTCTTAAACTCCGCCTCCTTCAACTCCGCGATGTTCGACTGCATCACCGTGAACTCGACCTCGCCGCGGGCCACCTTTTGCGCCAGAGCCTCATCCTGAATCTCGCTGCCCATCTCGACGACGTGTATGTCGCTTGAGATTTCGTCTGACAACTCGACGAGCGTGCGTTGATACGGAGACTTCTCCGGCAAGTTGATGGTCTTGCCCGCGAGTTGCGCCGGACGGCTCACGAGTCGCGCTTGAATGTCCACCTCCGGCAACTCGTCGGCAGGCCCCGGCGCGAGGGCCTTCTCGACAGCCTTGCCCGCCGCGCTCGGAGCCGCTCCCTGCTGCACGAGCGCGGGCTCTGTGTGATAGAGCGCGCGCGTGAACGTAGCGTGCGCTTCATCTTCCGGATTGGGGACGAGACGATCTGCGGCGATGTCGCCCTCGCCGCTATTGAGCAACGCAAGGAGACTCTTTGGATCGGTGACGACGACCATCTTGAGCGCGACATCGTGATCTCTGGCGAACGATTGCAGCAACTCGTACTCGTAGCCGAGCGGCTCGCCGCGATAGACGAAGTAGGTCGTCGAGTTGTAAGGGGCCAGCACCGTCAGCGTGCCGCGCTCGCGTATCTCCGCGAGATCGCGTCTGACGGGTTCGACCTGCGGCACGTTCGTCCTGCGCTCGATCTGATCGATAGCTTCGATGGTGGTCTTAGGCTTGCGCTTGCACGCGGGCAGCGCGCAGCAGAGGAGCGCGAGGAAGATCAAGCAACGCGACCTATTCGTCTTGCTCATGCGAAGTGTCCCTCAGGCGGGCAGCCTGCACAGTTCGGATCAAATTGGTACTGCGGGTTGAAAGGGGAGTTAAGACGAGAGAGCTTTTATGTCAAAAGCTGCGGCAAGTCAATACAACTTTCGCGAAGTTGAGCTAGCTCTCGCGCGATATGGTCAACGACTACTTCTCTTGCCTGAGCGGAAGCTCGACGCGAAAACTTGTGCCTGTGTCCGGTGCGGTCTCGATTGAGATCGTGCCGCCGTGCTGCTCGATGATCTTCTTGACGATTGCCAGACCGAGACCCGTGCCGCGCCGCTTCGTCGTGAAGAAGGGCTCGAAGATGCGCGCGCGCGTCACGTCGTCCATCCCCGCGCCTTGATCAGAGACAGTAATTCGCGCGAAGGGCACGCTCGCGCCCGCGCCGTCGCCGTTGCCTGTTGCGTGGACGACGCGCGCCTCCGTGCGCTCGGTCTTGATCGCGATGGGCTCGCCGCGCGCGCTCGCGTCCGCCGCGTTGGCGACGAGGTTGATGAAGACCTGCTGCAACTGATCTGTGTCGAGGAGGCCCGTGAGCGGCTCGCTCGTGTAGTTCTTCTCGACCGGCGTCTGTCGCTCGCGCAGTCGCTCTTCGACGAGTTCGAGGCTTGAGTCGATGAGCCGATTGAGATCGACTTTAGTTAACTCAAGCGGCTTCTCGCGCGAGTATTGCGTCACGTCAATCGTGAGCTTGTTCAAGTGCTCGATGCCGCGCTCGACGAGATCGATGGTCGAATGCGCCTCTTCGCCCTGCGTCATGTCGCGCAGCATGGCAACGCCGAGACGTATGCTCCCCAGAGGGTTCTTGATCTCGTGGGCCACCTGCGCCGCCGCCTGCCCGACCGCCGCGAGGGCCGTCTTGCGTCGCAGCTCGACCTCGTTGCGCATCGCATCCGTCACGTCGAAGAGCGTGAGCACCTGCCCGTGCGCGCCGCCGATGTCGAGCGGCGAGGAATAGACCTCGAAGTGGCGCGGCTCGTTATCATCTTCGGGTGTGAAGACCCACTGGTCGCGATAGGTGGCCCGCTCGACGCGCGTCGAGGTGGCCGCCTTGAGCATCTTCAAAGCGTCCGCGCCCGCGATCTCATCGTGGACCGATGCGCCCACGCTCGCGCGCGGAAAGAGTCGGAAGAAGGCCTGATTCGCGCTGCGAATGTGATCGCTGCCATCAATCGCCGCAACCGCCGTCACCATGCCTTCGAGCATCTGCGCGCTGAACGCACGCTCGCGGCGAGACTCTTCCAGACTGCGACGCAACTGCTTGAACCTTCGCTGCAACTCCCAGATGCTCGCGGCGGCGATGAGCACGGCGAGAAGGCCCGCGACGTAAGTGATTCGCCTGATCCTGTCTCGCGCGCGGCGGTCGAGTTCCAGTCGCTCGCTCTCGATCTCTGTCTGTCGATTGTTCGCCTCCTCCAACAGCTTGTTGGTCTGCTGTTCGAGCGCGCGATAATTCTTGAAGCCCTCGATGGTGTAGCCTTCCGCATCGTTCGTGCTCTCCACAAACTTGCGTGCGGCTTCGCCGAAGGCCTGCCCTTCATTGGTCTGCGAGAGCGGAGTGTGCTCGAAGAGATCGAGCTGTTTATTCGCGTCGCCCTGCGCGGCCCTGAGCTTGTTCTGAAACGGGTTGATGATGCCGCCGCGCGATTCGTGCGTGCCACGGTCGCGTGCCTCAAAGTCGAGACGCGTGAGCGCATCGCGCAAGCCGAGCAAAAACTTGACGCGATTCGTCTGCTGTTCCTGCGCGCGCTGCGTCTGCGCGCTCACGTCCGAGAGTTCGCTCTCGCTGTGCCACCCCAGAGCGAAGACGAGCACGACGAGCAGCACGAAGCTGATGAGCATGACGGGCAGCGTCGGCGCGACCTGCTCGCGCGCGAGCCGCGCGGCGAGGCCACTACCCGCCGCGCTCTGCGCCTCATCAGCCTCCACTGACGAGGGTATGCGGCTATAGACGACGCGACTCGGCTCGTCGCGCCCCTCGCTCTTTCGATCTGTTCCCTTCTCTTCGTCCATCAACGATCAGGCCCTCACACAACGCACGCTCGCGCTCATCCTACTTGAAGCCAGCGCGCCTTGCGACTCGTTACGACTCGACGACGTGCAGGCCATGCTTCACGAAACTTTCTGCGGCGCGACGCGCGGTCGCCTCAGCAAGACCTCGCGGCAGAGTGAGACGACGGCGACGCCGCGCGCTTCGGGCGACGCGAGCCCGCGCAAGGTTGCGAGCGCGTCGTCGAACTGCTCCGCGCCGAACACAGTCGCCGCCGCTTTGACGCCGAAGCCCGACGTGCCGTTTGTCGGCGTCTGCACAGCAAGTCCCGCGAAACGTTTGACGAGAGGCGCGCGCTGATCTTCAAAGTCGTAAGATGCCGGCGATTGGTTCGCGATCTTCACCGCCACCGCGAGCGTCTGCAACGCGATCAGTTGATCGAACTGCGCGTAGGCTGCGGCGACGCCGAACGCCGCGCGCGCCGCGTCCTCATCCGGCCCCGCAGATTTGATCGACGCGCTCGCCTCCGTCAGCCATTCGCCCGCGCGCAACGCATCCTTCGCCGCGAGAAGTTTTCGCGCGCCGATGACGTATGAAGCCGCGCGCTCGACAGGCTCGCTGTTCCGCTTGATGAGCGCGCGACCGCGATCAAGATCGTTCGACTTAATCGCGGCGAGCGTCGCCGCATAGGTCAGCCAGTCCGAGATGCCACAGCGCAGTTGCTCGTCCTTGATGTTCTGCGCGATTGAGTAGCCGCGTTCGTACTGCTCCTCGTTCGTCGCGAGCGCGGCTTTGGCGTAGGCGATGTCGCGCGCAAGCGGATCGGTCTCCTTACTCGCCGCCTCTTCCATCGAGTCGATGCGCCGCGCGGAATAGTCTTTGGGACTCTCGCCCGCGCGCGGAGAGGGCCGGTCGGGAGTCTCGGCGGGCGGCACGTTCGAGAACTGTGCGTCCGTTTCGAGTTGCTGCGCTCGCTCGCGCAAGCGCGCGGCCAGCTCAGACATCTGCGGCGGCAGACGGCTGGCAATCATCAGTGTGGGAAACAACTGTGCGCGCGCCGCCTCTTGCACGTTCGCCGCCGCCGAAGGTAGCGGCAAGGCGAGGAGCGCATCGGCAGCGACTTGCAGGAACTCGGTTGAGAGCGTGGGATCGAGTTGCGCGGCGGCCTTTATCGTCGGCGTGAGCACGCTGACAGCGAGCGGAAAGTTGCCGCGATTCTCCGAAGTGTTCGCGCCGATGATGCGACCCGGCGTGTAGAGGTACGAGGCGAGGATGAAGACCTCGTTCGGATCGACGAGGCCCGAAGTTTTTACGCGCGCGAGCGCGGCGCGAAAGACCGTCTCGGCGAGCTTGAAATCTTTCTCTTGAATCGCGATGAGCACGTTTTGAAAGCCGAACGAGACGCCGTCGCGCAAGCTCTCCGTCGCAAGCTCGGCGGCGGCTTCGGGGTTCGTCGCGGCGTTCGCCAACGCCATCTCAAGGAGCACGGCGCTGCGCGACGTGCGGTCGTCGAAGACACCACGCGGCTGCTTGTCCTTCGACGCATCGCTCTCGGCGGCCATCTGTTCGAGCCACTTCTCGGCGAGCGCGCGGTCGCGCCGTCGCGCAACAAGCAAGACCTGCTGTCGTACCTGCACGCGCGGCGAGTTGCGAAAGCGCGTGTTGTTCGACTCATCTTTCTCATTGACGCGCGCCGCCGACTCCCATGCGCGCACGAGTTGGACGCGCGCCGCATCAGAGTCAACGTCCCAAGTGAGGTCTGCGATCTGCGATTGAACGCGCGCCGCCGCCGCCGCGTCCTTCCACTGCCGCGCCTCTTCGCCCGTCGCACGTAACGCATCGAGCGCGCGCACGCGCAACTGCTGCTCGAAGGCGTCAGTCGCGTCCGTCGTCTTCGTTGCGTCCGTCGTCTTCGTTGCGTCCGTCGTCTTCGTCGCGCGCGGCTTCGGCTTTGTCTGTGCGAACACCGCAGGCGCGGCGATGACGCCGACCGCGAACAACGTTGCGGCGACGCGTGTGAAGAGGTTGGGCGCGTTTCGTTTCATGGCCCTTCTCTCACATCCAGTTCGTGTCGCCATCCTTGCGCGGGAGTTGCGACTCCCAGATTTGGCCCTTTGGCGTGACGATGAAGTTCGTATAGACGATGGTGCGCGGCGCGATCTTGTCCGGGTCGGTCTGATCGTCGAACGGGAAGGCCATGAAGATGCCGCTGTCGTAAACGGGTGTCTTCAGTTTCGCGTCGAAGACTTTGACGGAGTAGGCGGAGAGCAGGTGCGCGCCCTTCGTGCGAAGCTCCGCCGGAATTTTCTCTTTGAACGCGATGTTCTCTTGCAAGTGCACGCGCTGCTGCGGCGTCGCGAGGTTCTTCTTCGAGATCGACCCTTCTGCGAGCAGAATCTTTTCGGGGAAGTCCGCAGGTGTCGGATTCCAACCGGCCACACGCGCGCCGCCGTTCTCTTCCCTCGCTTTGCGAGTCAACTCTCTGCCGACCTTCTCGAACTCCGCTTCCGAGATGAAATAGAGCTTGTAAGTTCCCTCCCAAGCACTGCGGGGATCGCTTGCGCCGGGTAGATCGACGAGCGTGAGCTTCATCGACAACTTGTCAGAGTACAACTCCGGCGCGAGCATGTTCGGCTCGATGTAGCGGCGGCGCGTGAACTTCGCCTGCGGCACACTCTTCATCGTCTCTTGGGCCGGGGCGGCCCTCTGAGGCGAAGACGACTGCACGAACGCGCAGAGCATGACGGATGACAGGACGAGTCGCGGCGAGAGCGTGCGCGTGTTCATGGTCACTTCCTCCAATTAACGCAAGGGGCCCGTGCGTGTGAGACCGAAAAGACTGACGGGCGTTGGCGTGGCTTCAGCCGACGGCTATTTTTTCACATCCATCCAGTTCGCGCCAACGCCGACCTCCGCGACGAGCGGCACGTCGAGTTCAACCGCCGTCTCCATCTCGTGCTTGAGCAATGATGCAACGCGGTCGGCTTCTTTCTTTGGCGCTTCGATCAACAACTCGTCGTGCACCTGCATGACCATCTGCGCCTCAAGCCCCTCACGACGCAAAGCATCTTCAACTTTCAGCATCGCGATCTTAACGATGTCGCTCGCCGTGCCTTGGATCGGCATGTTAATGGCTTCGCGTTCAGCGCGGGCTCTGATCTGTCCGTTGCGGTCGTTGATCGTCGGCAGTGGCCGGATGCGACCGTAGATCGATCTCACAAGCCCGTGCTCGCGTGCCTCTTCCGGCACTTTGTCCATGAACTCGCGCACGCCCTTGTAAGTTTTGTAGTAGTCATCGATGACCTGCTTCGCTTCTTTGCGACTGATGCCGACGCGCTGCGAGAGACCGAAGGGTTCGACGGCGTAGGCGATGGCGAAGTTGACGATCTTGGCGAAGCGTCGCTTCTCTTTTAGCTCCGCAGGAGTCTTCGCATTGAAGACGAGCCGCGCGGTCTGCGCGTGAATGTCGTCGCCGTTTTGAAACGCTTCGAGCATCCGCTCGTCGCGCGTGATGTGCGCGAGGAGTCGTAGCTCCAACTGTGAGTAGTCGGCGGCGATGAAGACGTGGCCCTTCTCCGGCACAAACGCGCGGCGGATGCGCTGGCCCAGCTCGGTGCGGATCGGAATGTTCTGCAAGTTCGGATCGCTGGAACTCAGACGGCCCGTCGCAGTCACGGTTTGATTGAGCTGCGAGTGGATGCGACCATCCGCGCCGATCTGTTGCGGCAGCGAATCTGTGTAAGTCGCTTTGAGTTTATCCAGCTCGCGAAACTCGATGATGAGGCGCGGCAGCTCGAACTGTTGCGCGAGTTCGTCGAGCACAGCGCGATTCGTTGAAACTTGTCCGGTCGAAGTCTTCCGGCCCGTGCTGATGTTGAGCGATTCTAAAACTTCGCCGACCTGCTTCGGCGAGTTGATCTTGAACTCCCGTCCGGCCTCTTTGTAAATCTGCGCCGTCAGCTTCTCAAGCTCCGCGCCGAAAAGTTTCGACAACTCGCCGAGCGCATCGGTGTCAACTTTCAGACCGGCCCTTTCCATGCGATAGAGCAGAGGCGCGAGCGGCAACTCGATGTCCGTGTAGATCGCTTCGAGCCCCTGTTCGAGAATGCGACCGTGCAGAACGTCTGCGACCTGCGCGGTGAAGTCGGCGGCTTCAGCCGTGCGCCACTGCGATTCAGTCCAGCCTTCGGGCGTCTCCTCAGACCAGCCGTCGGAGTTGACGGCATCGCGCGCGAGGTCTGCGAGATCATACTTGCTGCGGACGGGATCGAGAAGATATGCAGCGAGCAGCGTGTCGTCGCTGAGACCTTCGATTGTGATGCCGAGCGGCGCGAGCAGCGCGGCGGCGCGCTTGAGATCGTGCGTGGACTTCGAGAGCAGACCGTTTGAGAGCACGTCGCGCAAGTGTGGGAGGGCCGCCTCCGCGCCGCCGTCGAAGTTTTCGAGATCGATGAGCGAAGACGTGTGCGCGGCGGTCGAGATCGCGATGCCGGTCGGTCGCGCTTCATCGCGCACGCTGCCTTGTTGGCCCGCGCCCGCAGGCGTCGAGTCGGCAAGAGCGAACGACCAGTGCTCCGTGTCCCAGAGCTTGCGCGTGAGCTTCTCCAACTCTTCGGGCTTGCGTATGACCGTGTAGCGACGCTCGGACTGAGGGCCACCTCCGCCCTCGCCTGCGGCATCTGCAAACTCACGCGTGAGACTTTGAAACTCAAGCTCGCGAAAAAGTTTGTAAGCGGCGGCACGGTCGGGAGTTTGACAACGGAGTTTGTCGAGATCGAGCTTGATGTTCACGTCGGTCTTGATCGTCGCGAGTTCTTTCGATTGCAGGATCAAGTCGGCGTTGTTGCGTAAGGACTCGCGATAAGTTTTGTGTTTGACCTGTTCCCAATTCTTCAGCGCGTTCTCGATTGAGCCGAACTCTTTGACGATCTGCACCGCGCCTTTCGCGCCGATGCCGGGCGCGCCGGGAATGTTATCGACCGCGTCACCCATCAAGCCGAGCAGGTCGATGATCTGACGGGGCGGCACGCCGAACTTATTCTCGACCCAAGCCTCGTCGCACCATTCGACGGGCGGCACGGGCTCTTTTCGCTTCACGTTCTGCGAGTTCTGTCTCATGCAGACGACGAGTGGATCGCTGACGAGCTGTGTCATGTCCTTGTCGTTCGAGACGATGACCGCCTGTAAACCTTTCTCCGCAACTTGCACGGCGAGCGCGCCGATCACGTCGTCGGCCTCGAAGCCCGGCGAGTTCAAGATCGGAATGTTGAAGACTTCGCAGACGCGCATGATGTAGGGAATCTGCGACGCGAGTTCGTCGGGCATCTCCGCGCGATTCGCTTTGTAGCCGACGTTCATCTCATGTCGAAACGTCGGCGTCTCCGACTCGAAGACGGCGGCGATGTAATGCGGATTCTCATCCGCGAGGAGCTTGCGCAGCATACTCGTGAAGACGAAGACGGCTTGCGTCACCTGCCCGCGACTGTTCGTCAGAGGCTCCATGCGCGCGCCCATCGGCGCGAAGAACGCGCGGAAGATATGCGAGAACGAGTCGATCAAAAAGACGCGCTCGCTCGGCTGCTCAGTCGCTTCTACTTTTTTTCGCGGCATCGTGGACTTGATGATAGGAAGGCGTTTTCGGGGTGTCAATTAAGCGCGCGGCTGGACTAAGAGCTTAGTGTGTGCTTTGCTATCACAACGCAGCCTCGCAAACAAGTGCGTCTCCGTCGGTTTCACGCCCGACTTACCGCGCACCTCACGTTCCAAGCACAACCCTCAACAAGGAGAAAGGCTGAATCACCATGTCACTTCTAATCGTCAATGCCGCCTCGGAAGACACTATCGCCGCTCCGGGCAACCGGCAGAACAACTACGTCGTCGTCTCCGTCAGCGACAGCGTCGGCAACCCCGTGACGGGACTCACCACCGGCAACTTCAAAGTTCAGCCGGTGATCGTCGGGCCCGGCGGTGCGCTGGTGAACATCACGGGCGCTTTTCCGGCGGGATTGTCCGGCTTCTACATCGTCGATGTCGTCCCGATCAAAACCGAGACGTGGAAGGCGGGGGTTTACATCTTCGCCGTCGCCGTCGAGCGAGGCGCGGATAAAGGACAGAACCTTGCTTCCGTGCTGATGGATTAAACTCCGGCTGCCCCGTAGTCGAGTTGAGCCAAAGGGCCGGTTTCGCCGCGCTGCTCGCAGGCAGGCGAAACCGGCTTTTCCGCGCGCACAGACGACTTCTCATGGCGCGGATGTGGCACGCGAGCCGCAAGTCTCGCAGGCGAGTGTCGCCCGTTCGCCACAGAACAGTTCTACGTCGAAGTCCATCGCATGGAAAATCCGCCATCGCGTCTCTGGTCAAGGACGGCATAGCCCTTGCAGTTTACTTCGACGCTCTAAAGCAAATTGAGATTGATGTAGTGATAAGGTCAAGCGCCTCAATTTTGATCAAGCAGACAACTCTAGGCAAGCCGGTCGAGACGACGGGACTTGGACTTCACACAGGCGTACAGGTACGTGTCGCTCTGCGCCCCGCGCCGCCTGAGACCGGCTACGTCTTCTTGCGCACAGACCTCGACAACTTCGAGATTCCCGCCTCGGTCGAACACGTCTCGCACTCGTCTTACGCGACGACGCTGATGCGCAAAGGTGTCACGCTCTCGACGGTCGAGCACCTGCTTGCGGCCCTGCGCGGTGCGGGCGTGGATAACGCTTACGTCGAAGTCGATAATCTTGAGCTGCCGATCATGGACGGCTCGTCGGAGGCTTTCGCTGAGATGATCGAGACGGCGCGCGTCGTCGAGCAACCGGCCGCGCGGCGCGCGCTGCGCGTGACGAAGAGTGTGACGGTTTCAGAAGGTAACCGGAGCATGAGCGTCGAGCCGTTCGACGGCTACGAGATCGATTGCGTGATCGACTTCGCGCATCCGCTCATCGGCACGCAGCACATGACGTTCGACGCGCTTGCGCCCGGCGCGTTCGCGCGCGAGATCGCGTCGGCGCGTACCTTCGGCTTCACCGAAGAGATCGAGATGCTGCGTCGCGCCAACCTCATACGTGGCGGCTCAATCGATAACGCCATCGTCCTCACGCCCGAAGGGATGCTCAATCGCGGGGGCCTGCGCACGCGCGACGAGTTCGTGCGCCACAAGATACTCGACATCATCGGCGACCTCGCGCTGCTTGGAATGCCCCTGCTCGGTCGCGTCCGCGCCGAGCGTAGCGGCCACCTCTTCCACGCGATGCTGATGACGAAACTGCTGCGCGATGATTCGGCGTGGGAGATCGTCGAGATGCACGCCCCCGTCGCCCTCCCCGCCGCGCGCTAAAACTTCAACCGGAGATTTTTGCAATCAACTAATCGCGATCCACTGATCACGATCCGTTGATCACGATCCGTTGATCGCGATCAGTTCATCAACCCGATCCATTTCGCGGCGGCGCATCGCGTCTCACGTTGTCTCCACCTCTGCGCGCACGACCGTGCGCCGTGTACTTCGGCAGCGACTCGATCAAGTAGTCAGCCGAGAGCCACGCGCTCCAACTGTGATGGTAGAAGGCGACGGGGAAAGCAAGCGCGACGGCGAAGAGAATGCCGAGGAGTAGATCGAAGCGGGAGCCGGCGAGCGGCAGGCAGATGAGATAAGTGAGGAGCACCGCGAGTTCGGTCGTGAGCACGTTGGCGATGATAGCTCCGACGAAGAAGCCTTCCTCGCGTTTGAAAAGCGCGCGGCACGCCGGACAGTGGTGCTTGATCTGAAAGGGCCGCTCGAAGATTGACGCGTCGCCACACACGGGACAGCGCAAGCGCAGACAACGCGACAGCGTTAAGCCAAACTCGCGACGTTCCTTCTTCGTTGACGACACGCTGTCATCATACGCTTCGCGCGCGCCGGTCGAAACCTCATCAGTCAACGCGCACGAACTCATAGACGACGTGCAGGCGCAGCTCCGTGCCGACGATCTCTTGGCGCACATCGCGCGCGCGCAGTCGCAGAGAGCCGCCGCTCGAAAATTTTCGCAGTGGCAGATCGGCTGAGACCTGTTCGGCGCGCAATATCTCGATGGGGTTGACGCGCGCGTCCAAAGCATCCTGCACGAGTCCCGTGACACCGTTGGCGAAGAGCGACGGCATGTTGTCGAGATGCACGTCGCGGACTTCGACGCGCGCCGTCAAAGCCTGCTTCGCTGGATCGAAAGCGAGATTGAGCGCGGTATCGGCCCATCCCTGAAACTTCAGACAGCCCATGACCGGCGCGCTATAAGAGCCACGAAACGCGACGGGCGCGGTGATGCGTCCGCCGTTGAAGTGAACCGCCGTGTGCGCGCCGGAGACTTCACGCAGCAAAGTGATCGCGCCCGGACACTCGCCGCCCGACGCAGGGCCCTTTCCGAGCGGGAACGTCGGCGGTTGCGGCAGCGCGAAGAGAGCTTCGAGCAGTGCGTTGAACGTCCCCTCGTTGATCGTCACAACCACCTCGCCCGCCGGAATCACCTTCGACTCGTGCGCGCGATTCGTCTGCGCTTCGCAAACATTCGCGAGCAAGAAGGCGCACATGAACAGTCCCACAAACAGTCGCCGAATCCGCGCCGCGACGTTGGTAGCATCCCCATTATTTAGCATTGATGAAATCTTTGAAGACAACTCCGATAGTTCTGTAGAAGCTGAAGATCGAATCCCCTTCGCCGTGGAGGAACTGTTTTTGAACTTTCGCGAACGGGAACGCGCAATTACCACCGTCGAAGCAGACGCCTGACGCGCCGTCGATTTCGCGCCAATGGCTGCCGTAGTTGGCCATGATGCACTCGCCGACGAACGACCCGATCAAACTTGAGATCGATTCGACCGAGTCTGCGCTCACGCTATTCCTCACCCTTCCGATGTAACCATCTGCCCACTCGACCGATTCGTTGTCGTATCGCAATTCAACGCCGAGTTTGGAGCGGATGATGGCGATAAATTTTTCCGCCAGCCCTCGTAAGTGCTCTTCCATCGCAGATTTCATAAGCCGCTTCTAATGATGTCGTGCAGTCGCAGGAGTCCGACGCAGATGCCCGCGTCGTCAACGACGGGCAGCACGTTGATCTGCGAGGGACGTTGCTCCATCAGTTGAAGCGCGGCGTAGGCGAGCGCGTCCGGCGTGGTGATGACGGGCCGTCGCGTCATGACGGCATCGCACGAGAGCGCGGCGAGGTCTTCGAGTCGCGTGCGTTCGAGCGCACGACGCAGGTCGCCGTCGGTGATGACTCCGGCGAGATGGCCCGCTTCGTCAACGACGTTGACCGCACCTAGTCCGCCGCGACTGATGGCACGCACGGCTTCGAGCAGTTCGGCGTCGGTCTTCACGGTCGGGTTCGCGTCGCCGCCATGCATGAGATCGCAGACCTTGAGCGTGAGCCGCTTGCCGAGGCGGCCCGCCGGATGATTCAAAGCGAACTCCTCGGGCGTGATGCGCTTGTGCTGCATCAAGGTGAGCGCGAGCGCGTCGCCTAAGGCGAGTGCGACGGTCGTGCTCGTCGTCGGCGCGAGATTGAGCGGGCAGGCTTCCTTCTCCACGCCCGCGTCGAGCACTACGTCCGCGCGCGTGGCGAGCGTCGATTGAAGGTTGCCGACGATTGAGATGATCGGGACTTCGCGATGCTTGAGGTAGGGCAGCATCGCGAGTATCTCGTCGGTCTCGCCGCTATTGCTGACGACCAGAACAACGTCCTCGCGCGCGACCGCTCCGAGTCCGCCGTGCAGCGCGTCCGAAGGATGCAAGTAGATCGACGGCGCGCCCGTGCTCGTCAAAGTCGCCGCGATCTTCTGCGCGATGTTGCCGGACTTGCCGATGCCGACCGTGACGACCTTGCCCGCACACGCCGCCAGCAGTTCGATGGCGCGCGTCACTTCATCGCGCCCGACGCGACGCGCCGTCTCGCGGATAGCGTCTGCTTCGAGCGTGAGAAAGTTTGCGAACTGCGCGAAGTGATCTTCGTCGGTCATTAAGTCAGTCGTCTCGCTGAGCGCGGAATCGAGTTACGGAAGTTGGAGCATACGATGAAGGCGAGAGCGGCGACAAGACGGCGGGCTTACGTGGGCACGCGGGCTTGGGTGGTCGGCACGTCCGCGAGTCGTCGCTGGCTCGCGCTCAAAGGGCTGTGTTACTTTATCGTTCCAACGCTCTCATGCTCGCGTAGCTCAGTGGATAGAGCGCTCGCCTCCGGAGCGAGAGGTCGCAGGTTCGACCCCTGCCGCGAGTATCTCTCTTTCGCAGTCAAACAGTCCGAAGCGGCGGCGAAGTCTGCCCGCGCGCCGCAACGGACGGCAACACTCTCGGAGGCTCAATGAAGAAATTTAAACTGACGGCCCTCTTACTCCTCTTCGCGCTGCTCCCCTTCTACGCCGCGCCGCAACTCGCACAGCACACGTCGGCGACGGCCACCGCGCCAGCCGCCGCGCTCTCGTCTGCCACCATCGACGCCGCCAAGCGGATCACCGCCGCGCGCTTGAGCGTGCATCTGCACGTCGTCGCTTCGGATGCGATGGAGGGACGCGACACACCCTCGCGCGGACTCGATGCGACGGCGAAGTACATCGCCGACGATCTCAAGAAACTCGGCCTCAAGCCCGCAGGCGACGACGGCACTTACTTTCAGCACATCGCGCTCAAGCGCGACAAAGTTGATCAGACGCACACCACGCTCGCGCTCGACGATCAGACTTTCAAGTTTGGCGACGACTACCTCGTGACGGGTACGGCCGGTTCCGCCGCAGGGCCACTCGTCTTCGTCGGTCACGGTTGGATGGTCAAGTCGAAAAACATCGACGCCTACAAGGGCATCGACGTGAAGGGCAAGATCATGGTCGTCGCGGGCACGGGCCTGCTGCCGGGCATGATGCGCGCTGACGCACGCGGCAAGACGGGCGTGGACTACGACGACGCGGAATCTTACGCGCAGCGCAACGGCGCGCTCGGTCTTATCGTCGTTCCGCGCACGCGCGACATGGATCGCTTCTGGCGGTTCCAACGCGGCAGGCTTGAGCGTGGCGGCTATCAAGTAGTGCGTTTCAACTCGCAGAACAGCTCGCAAGTGCTCCCCACGATCTATGCCTCGCAGCATCTGCTTGACGCGTTGTTTGCGGGTGAGACTGTTTCAGGCGCGGACGTGATGAAGCAGGCGCAGTCGGGCGAGACTGCGCCCGCGTTTGCGCTCTCGCCGAATAAGCACGCGAAGTTCTCGGTCGTCGCCACGACGGAGACGGCGACGACGCAGAACGTGGTTGGCATTCTCGAAGGTCGCGATGCGCAGTTGAAGAGCGAGTACGTCGCGCTCGGCGCGCACTATGATCACATCGGAGTAGCGGGACAGGGCAGTGGTCAATGTCCCGCCGGCGGCGCGGACACGATCTGCAACGGCGCGGACGACGATGGATCGGGCACGGTCTCGATCCTCACCATCGCAGAGGCTTTCGCAAAGGGGCCCCGACCGCGCCGCTCGATCCTCTTCGTCTGGCACTGTGGCGAGGAGAAGGGCCTGTGGGGCTCGCAGTATTTCACGAACTACCCGACCGTCGCGCTCGCGAACGTCATCACGCAACTGAACATCGACATGATCGGACGCAGTAAGAAAGCGGGCGACACGAATCCCGCGAACGCAAACCTATCGGGCCCCAACGAGGTTTACGTCATCGGCTCGAAGATGATGAGCACCGATCTGGGGAGTTTGAGCGAGCGCGTCAACGCGTCGTACTTAAACGTCGGCTTCAACTACAAGTATGACGATCCGCACGACGCCAACCGATTCTTCTTCCGCTCCGATCACTTCAACTACGCGCAGAAGGGCGTGCCCATCATCTTCTACTTCGACGGCGTCCACGAGGACTATCATCGCCCCGGCGACGAGCCCGACAAGATCGACTATCAAAAGATGGAGAAGGTGGCCCGCACCGTCTTCGCCACCGCGACCGAACTCGCCAACGCACAGGCACGACCCCGCGTTGACAAGCAACTGCCGCAGGAACTCACCGGACGATAAGTGAATGAAAGCGAGGGGGTGGACTTTCCGAGCCTTTCCCTCTCGCTTGCGTTCAGACACGAATGAGTTGCGCTCTACATCCGCGTCGAACACGCTGGGCGATCCGCGTTGTTTCTTGACACTTCGACTCTGCCCCGTATAATTCCCTGCGCACTGGGGGCCGTTAGCTCAGTTGGTAGAGCAGATGACTCTTAATCATCGGGTCGCTGGTTCGAGTCCAGCACGGCCCATCCGCGTAGCAAGAGGGGCGTCCGCAAGTTGGACGCCCCTTTATCTCATTAATCATAATACTCACGCTATGAAGACAACAAAACTGTGCCCTTCTATCTTGCTGCCAAGAGTCTTCTTCTGCTCGGCTTCTCATGAGGGCGAGATATTTCGGCTAGGCGCGGGCGGCTCCCGCGTGACTGCCAAAGCACTTACACGCTTCCGCAGATAAGGGTGTTATGCGGAATTAATTCCGCTCATACAGTAGTTAGGCGTCAGTATTTGGAGGTTCAGATGTCAAAGTTAAAAGAGATCGTGCTTTGCCTCGCGATAATCTCCATCGGGGCTCTCCTCGGTGGCTCTCTTTATGATTCCATTGTCATGGCCCCAAACTTTCGCGTCGGCATTCCTCAATCTCTCGAACACTTTCGTCAGTTTATGGCCGTGGCAAATCCGGGGAACTTCTTTCGCCTTATTGCGCCTTTAACGCAACTATCAATTCTTATCTCAGTGATACTTGGGTGGAGGCGTCCGGCCGGTCGAAGATGGTGGCTGATTCTTGCATTAGTCTTAATTGTCGCGGGTGACGTATTCACTTTCACATACCACTATCCCCGCAACGCCATACTGTTTCATGATCCGATGCACACGCCGCCGGAAACACTTGAGAAGGCTGCAAGAGAATGGTCATACGGCAATTACTTACGCATTCTCTTGGTCGGGGCTGCAATGGTATGTGCTATCAAAGCATTGTTGCTTGGCAGACATACGCGAGACGCCTAACAACTCATTCAACCGGACTCTCAATTAACAAGTCTTTTATCTTCCAAGTTGATTGCTCGCCGGTTAACTCGGGCGTTAGGCCCTATGCTGTATATGCTCACAGAGGAGGTTAACTGCTAATGAATGTTCAGACGAGATTAGTTGAGCGACTGGGCTTGGCTTGTATAGTAGCGGCTGTTCTCTCCGGCATCTTACAAGGTCTGTGGGAGATGGCACATCCGATCTTAATCACGGAGAACGCTTTTGCTGCTGCCTCTGCTGCGCAGCGATGGGGCTATGGCATCTCCTCGGTTATTAAATCGGCGGGCTTTCTGGCAGGGCTGTGTGGTCTCTTTTTGGTCGCTACCAAACAAGGCCGGATACTGAGAATCTTCATGGGCTTGGCGATGCTGGGCGGACTGTTTTTCGCTGCGGTCTGGCTCGTCATGGCGGCGACTACGCACTTTACACTTGTCTATGTGCTGGGCGGCATGTGGTATCAAATGATCGCTCCGGTGGCTCTCGGCATTGCGGCTCTACACACGCGGCGCGTTGTCTGGTGGATAGGCGTCTATGCAATAATTGTGGGCATTCTGAACTCACAGATTTTCATGCTCTTCAAGCCGGACATGGCGTTGATAGTGCAAGGTATTGTCTGGCTGATTTTCGGCTATATGGTTTATGCCTCTCGCAGCCGCGCCTAACTAACTCATTCAACCGGACTCGCAATCAGGCAGTCTTTCATCAGCAATCTTAATTGCTCGCCGGTTTATTCGGGCGTTATGCCGTTTAGTTTAGCTAGCCATCCCTTGCTTATTCCATTCCAGCCATGAATGTCGCGCCCTGCTCCCTTTCTATGGACGGTATCTACTTCTATACATCGCACCGTTTAACTCTTTAACCGCCTTGCTCCTCTCTTTAACCGCCCTACCCAAAGCTTGTGCGCTTCTTCCAGACTCTTTAACTGCGCGCCAGAGAGATTAGCCGGTTGGATACAAAGCTAAACCGCCGAGTTTAAGTTCGTATCCAACCGGCTAATCTTTATAACAACTCGCCAGAAAGAGTCGGGGTGTGGTTGAAGTCTTCAACGTCGCCGCTAATCAATGTGGTTGGAAGGTTAATGTTTATCGGCGGGATGGAACTCGAATTATTGTGCGGGCTAGTCTCTTTGGCGGTGAGATATTCCTGTCATGGTCGGCGAATATCAGCGTGGGCGTCTGGAAGTTCGACGCCCACGCGCTTTTTCTTCTCTTAGTCGCGAGACGCGCGTCGCGGCGCGGCGTCGCGCTTAGAATCGCGGGTCGCTGTAAATAGCGGGACTGTAAACGGCAGAGCGGCGACTCGCGGAAGAACCTGTGCGGGCTCTTCCGCGAGTCGCTGCTCTGTCTATCGTCGTCATGGTGACGAAGTATCGACTAAGTGGTTGTTACCAAATCTGGCAACGCTTGTCGGGTGGTCGCACCATCAGGTCGCCGGCTTTGCATGAATACGCTGTCGCAAACTCCGCCATGTTCGAGAGTGGCCCGTTAACGCGGAAGCGCGAGAGCGGGTGCGGGTCTGTCACGACGCGGCGACGCGCCTCTTCCGGTCGGATATTGGCCGCCCAGACCTGCGCCCAGCCGAGGAAGAATCGTTGATCGGGCGTGAAGCCGTCGATCAACTTCTGCGGCTTGCCCTCAGTGGCCTTCTTGAAGGCGCGATAGGCCACCGTCAAGCCGCCGAGGTCTGCGACCGATTCGCCGACGACAAGCTCGCCCTTCAAGTGCAGCCCCGGCTCAGCCTCGTATGAAGAGAACTGGTTGACGACGCAGTCCGTCTTCGCCTTGAAGCTCTTGAAGTCTTCGGGCGACCACCAATCGACGAGGTTGCCCTCGGCGTCGAAGCGCGCGCCCTGATCGTCGAAGCCGTGCGTCATCTCGTGGCCGATAGCCGCGCCGATGCCGCCGTAGTTCACTGCATCGTCGGCGAGCGGATCGTAGAACGGCGGTTGAAGTATCCCGGCCGGAAAGACAATCTCGTTGAGCGAAGGATTGTAGTAAGCGTTGACTGTGGGCGGCGACATTCCCCATTCGGCCCGATCAACCGGCTGGCCGATCTTGCCGAGGTTGCGGCGCAACTCAAACTCCGAGCCGCGACGTGCGTTCTCTGCGTATGCGCCGCGACTGACGTTGAGCGCCTCGTAGTTGCGCCACTTGTCCGGGTAGCCGATCTTCCTCATGTAAGCATCGAGCTTGGCGGTGGCACGAGCCCTCGTCGTCGGGCTCATCCAGGAGAGCGTCTGCAAATCTTCGCGCAACGCGTCGATCAAATTCTTGACCATCGTCTGCGCGTGCGCCTTCGCCTCCGGCGTGAAGGTCTTCTGCACATAGAGCTGGCCGAGCGCTTCGCCGAGCACGTTGTCAGTCCCCTGCGTGCAACGCTTCCAGCGCGGCAAAAGCTCCTTCGTCCCTGAGAGCGTGCGGCCGTTGAAGTCGAAATCTTCCTGCACGAAGGCAGACGACAAGAGCGATGCGCTCGCGTTGATGACATGCCAGCGCAGGTATGTCTTCCAATCTTCGAGCGGAACTGACGTAAGCATCTTGTCAATCGCTTTGAAGAAGTCCGGTTGGCCGACGTTGATGAACTTGGCATTCGCGATGTTGCGACGCGAGAGATACTGCGCCCAATCGAAGTGGGGCGTGATCTCGTTCAACTCGGCGACGGTCATCTTGTGATAGTTCGCCGCCGGATCGCGTCGCTCGACGCGCGTCTTGGAAACATCTGCCAACTTCTTTTCGAGATCGAAGATAGTCTTCGCTTCGTCGGCAGACTTACCGGCCCCGTCGCCCGCCAGCTCTAACATCTTCGCAACATGCTTGACGTAAGCCTCCCGGATCGTCTTCGACTTGTCGTCGTCCTTCGTGTAGTAGTCGCGGTCGGGCATTCCGAGTCCGCCCTGCGAGGCTTGCGCAATGACCTGCGTCGAGTTCTTGAAGTCCTGCGCCGCGCCGAAACCGAAGACGCCGCGCAGACCGTAGTTGTGCAGCCGCGCGATCTGCGCTTCGAGTCCCGCGAGGTCTGTGATGGCGTTGATGCGTTGCAGCTCCGGCTCGATGGGCTTCACGCCCTCCGTTTCGAGCTTCGCCTCGTCCATGCAAGACGAGTAGTAGTCGCCGAGCTTCTGTTCGAGGCTGCCGGGTTTCGCACGCGTGTTCTTCGCGGCGTTTTCGAGAATCTCGTGCAGCACATCCTGATTGCGCTCCGCGACGATCTCGAACTTGCCCCAGCGCGCGTAAGCGGGCGGGACGGGATTGTTAGCCATCCAACCGCCGTTAGCGAAGGCGTTGAAGTCCGTGCAGGCGTTCGCCGAGCGATCCAAGTTCGCCGGATCGAAGCCATGAATGACGCCCGCGACATTGGCCGTCTGTTTCGTGTTTGAGTTTTGCGGATCGAACGCGCCTGCGCTGCTGCGACGCGCAAGCGGCGCGATGCAGAGCGCAAGCATGATGAACGATAGAAAGATCAGGGTTCGCGACTTGAGAAAGCGCATGACGGTACACACCTCACTGGAAGATTCAGACGGATGAAAACTCGTGGGGGTTGATTCGTTTGCGTAGGGACATACGCATCATAACAGACGCGTTGCCGTTTCTCGTAGCGGCGCGGACTTGACTCTCAACTCTTATCAGCACGACGACGACTTGAAACACTACTGACGTTTTTCGTCCCGATGCTCACGTCTCGCCGACTTCAAGATCACGGCTCACGATCTTCGAGCCCAAATCCTCGAACCACGCGAGGTGTTCGCTCACCATGTCGAACTCGATGCGATAACTCCCCGGCGCAACCGGCCCACGCAAAACGATCTCGACCGTCGCCGACTCACCCGTTTCGAGATCGCTCGACAGATAACCGCGCCCGTAGTCCCACACGACCTCTTCGCCATCGGCACGCAGCAGGTGTGCGCCGAGCCTGACCGCGCCCTTGCAAGCCGCGCCCTCACCCTTCGCGAGCCAGCGCGCCGCGCCCGCGTTCTCGACGCGGAAGCGATAGACGATCTCCGCGCCCGCGCGACAACGAGATGGGCCCTCTTCGAGCACGAGCGCGGCGCGCAGGTTTTCGAGGCTGCGACGGCTGTCCGCGTGCGCCCGCTCTTTGCGACAGATGAAGATCGCGCGATCCAGTTTGTACTGATCGAATTCGACTCGCTTGAAGCCGACGTTTCGGAGCAGCGCGACGAGGCTACCCGTCGTCGGCAGAAACCAGTTATAGACCGCCTCCTTCGCCTCCGTCGGGTTCTCGACGTAAGCGAGCAGATGCACGGGCAGACCGCGCGCGGGATCGGGCTGGCCCTCTCGCGCGCTCTGCCCCAACAGCCCTTTGCTCTCCGGCGTCGGATAGATCGCCGACTCGACGATCAAAAGCTCCTTCGTCATGCGGAATAAGTTTTCGAGCGCGAGCACCAGATGCTTGAGGTGATAGACGAGACCGAGCGCAAGTGTCACGTCAAACTGTCCGAGCGAGCGCGGATCGAGATCGTAAACGGAGAGCCTGCGAAACTCCGCGTCGAGCGAGAGAGCGCGGCGCACAAACGTCGCCTGCCGGACGTGATGACGTTGCGCGTCGATGCCCATCACGCGCGACGCGCCGAGCCGCTTCGCCTCAAACGAGAAGAAGCCCGCGTTGCAGCCCACGTCGAGCAGCGTCTTGCCCGACAAATCTTTCGGCAAGTATTGCCTGACGAGTTCCCATTCGCCGCGCGGGTGATCCGCCTCCTCGCCCGCCACACTCTGCGTCTTCGTCAAAACACCCTGACCGAGATCGATCAGTTGAAACCATGGCGCGAGTCGTGCGACGCCCGCGTCCAACTCCTCACGCGTGAGGGGCCCGTTCGCACCTCCCGACTCGCCGCTCATTGCGCTTCCCCTCCCGCCTCGAACAGACGCGCGGGCGAAATACGCGCAACCTCCTCGGCGACGCCGCGCAGCAGCGACTCGTCGCTCTCAATCACTCCGCACGCAGCCAACTCGTCAGCCACGCCGTTGATGAAGCGACGATGCGTGCGTCGCGCGACAACACGATTGATGAACCTGATGTAATCGTCTGCGCTGCGCTCAATCGAATGCTCGGCGAGCGCGTAGCTGCGCGCGCGCTCGCCGATCCGTCGGCGCAAGTGTTCGTCCGTGATGAGTCGCGCGAGAGCTTCGCGCAGTTGCGCGTCGCCCGCATCAATCGCGTCGATCTTGATCACGCAATCGTCCGGCAACTCTGCGAACCAACCCGTGTTCGAGACGATGACGGGAAGACCGGCGGCCATCGCGCGACAGACGCTGCCAGACGTTTCGCCCACGGTGCGCTCGCGCAGGTTGACGACGATGTCGCACGTCGCGAGCCGAGCCTCAAACTCCGCGAGCGGCACGTAGCCCGTCACCGCGACGCGATCACTCAAACCCTGCGCGCGGATCAACTCTCTCACGTCGATCCCGTCCGGCTGACCGACGAGCGTGAAGCGAAAATCGTGTTCGCGCCTGAGCGACGCGAGCGCGGCGAGCACGCGACCGATGCCCTTCTCCAACGTGACGTGGCCGAACGAAGCGATCTCGACCGTGCGCGCTGCTCCACGCCCGACTCTCGATGCGCTCGCGTCGATTTCCGCGCTCGACGCATCCCATTCTTTGTGTGGCGCGTCCGGCAACACGTGATGTTGGATGACGGCCACCGGAGTCGCGGGTGCAACGCGTGCGAGGCGCGTGCGACTCCACACGGAATGCACGATGATCCCTTCGGCGTCGCGCGCAAGGCGACAGTTGAGCGGGAAGGCTTCGGGCTGCGAGTAGAACGTGGGGGCCACCCCGCGCGCGAGAGCGGCGGCGGCTTCGTCGCGCGCCTCTGCGCCATGGCAGACTTCAAGCTCGTCGAGATAGAGATTGAGATCGCCGCGCGCGCGCGCAAGACCGAGGAAGAATGTTTGCAGCGCGAAGTCGTGGAGGACGACGACGCCGGGATGAGCGCGCGCCGCATCATAGATGCCCGCGTGATAGCGATGGTCGTTGCCCAAGTGATAGATGGCCGCGTCGTAATCTCCGAGTCGTTTCAGATGCCACGGCTCTGCGCGATAGTCGAACCACTTGAAGCGCGCACGTGCATCATCGCTCGCGGGCTCAAACCCATCGACGTAGAGATCGACGCGGGCCCGCGCGGCGAGTCGCGGCAGCAGCTCCTCGCTGTAGTCCGCGATGCCGGAACGCTGCGGACTGAGCGGACTGAAGTAGGCAAGTCGCATCCTTCGCTCCACGCCTCGCATACCCTAACGCGCCGCCGCGAGCAGATGCTCGACAACGTTCGCCCAAGAAAGATTCAACGCCACGATCTTCTCTCGACCTCGCGCGCCGAGCCTGCGCGCGAGCGCGCGATCCGCGTAAAGCTCATCGAGTCGCGCGGCGATCTCTCGCGCATCGGGCCCGACGACGAAGCCGGTCGCGCCGTCTTCGATGAACTCGCTTGCGCCCCCACCATCTCGCGCGACGACGACGGCCCGCGCCGCATACATCGCTTCGAGCGCGACATAGCCGTAGTCCTCATCGAACGGCAAGTAGCAGACGGCGAGAGCATTCGCATAGAGATCGATCAAGTCGTCCTCTGCGACGAAGCCGCGCAGCTCGACGCGCTCGCCGACACCGAGTCGCGACGCGTGTAGGCGCAAGTTTTCGAGTTCACTTCCGCCACCTGCGAAGATGGCCCGCACGGGCGTGCGAACGAACTGCATCGCCTCGACGAGCAGTCGCTGTCGCTTTTGCGCTTCGATGCGACTCGGAAAGAGAACGTAGTCGCCGGTCTCACCTGAATGCAGTCGCGCGGCGCGCGGCGGCGGATGATAAAGCGGCTCGCTCTCGATGCCATTGTATTCGCGAAGCCGCGCGGCGACGGTACGCGAGTTGGTAAAAACTTTTTTCGCTTCGGGGATAAATTCCTGATCGCAGTGGCGTATGAGTTCGCGCACGCGCGGGCCTTCCGGGTAGGTCGAGAGATCGTCGAACTGCGTGCCCGCGAGGTTATAGGCGGAGCGATGCTGGTGGACGATCCACAGCACCTTGTTCGGGTGCGCGACCGTGTAAGCCGGAAACTTCATGCCGATAACCAGATCGACGCGCTGGCCGTTCGACTCGGTAAGATCGAGCAGACGCCACGCGAGCACGCCGCGCATGATCTGTTCCGGCGGATACCACTTGAAAGGCAGCGCGACGATCTCCGCGTCGCAGCCTGCGGATTGAAGCGCGTCACGCAGGTTGGCGGCGTGCGATTCCGCCCCGCCACTGACGAAGGGAACTTGCGTCGTGCAGATGAGAACTTTTCGGATCACTCTTTGGCGAAGCGGTCGGCGATCATACGAGGGCCGTCACGACTCACTGTTCGCGCCGCAGCCGTCGCAACTCTTCAACCTCGGCTTCGAGCGCGTCGAGCCGCGCGCGCAACTCACTTTCCATCTCGACTTGCTTGCTGAGCATCGCGTGCGCCGCGCGCAGGGCATCGGCGGTCGCGGCGTTGAAGTTGATCTGTTCCCACGTGAACCAGTTGGTCGCGCGGCGCGCAAACCGCTTCAAGCCGAGTTCGAGCCGCGCGAGCCAGCCCTGCCGATCACTCATCAACGGCGGCAGACGATCGCGCGCGCGCGCGGCGACCGATGCGTCCGCCTCGATGCGCGCCAGCAGAGAGCGCGCTGTCTCGCTCGTGCTGATGCGACGCGCGTCATCAGCCGACGAACCTAATCGCTGACGAATCTCGATCAAGACATTCTCCACTTCTCCGTCGCGCTCCGCCATTCAGGCCCTCCGCCCGCGCGCAAGTTGCCACTGGTTCGTCGCAAGGTGTGGCCCAACTTCGCAGTCAGGGATCAAACGATGCAGTAATCTAAGCCATCATGCTTGCCGACACAAACAATCAACACGCGTTTGCTCACGCCGACGCTTCATCTCATCTTCGATATCTCAACGACTGACATCTCATTCAACGACTCGACTATGCTTCGCCGCCAACTCGCGCAAGGGCCCGCGCGTAAACTTCGAGAGTTCGATGCGCCGTGCTCTCCCACTTGAAGTCGGCCGCGCGCTCGATTGCCGCGCGAGAGAGTTTCTGACGCAGAGTTTCATCGCGCGCGATCTCGACGATTGCGCGTGCGAGTTCGTCTGCATCCGTCGGCGCGAAGAAGATCGAGGCGCGCTCGCCGAGCGTTTCCAGATGCGCGGGAATGCGGCTCGCGATCAGGGGCGCACCGCACGCGGCGGCTTCGAGCGGCGGCAGACCGAAGCCCTCATAGATTGATGGGGCCACAAAGGCGAGGCACGACGAGTAGAGCGCGCGCAAATCTTCGTCGGAGACGTAGCCCGTGAAGCTGATGCATCCACGCGCCGTCGAGTTTGCGACGAGAGCGCGCAGCTCGCGCGTCAACCAGCCCTCTCGACCGACGATGACGAGTCGCAACGTCTGTGATCCATCGCGCTCACGCGCGACACGCTCGAAGGCGCGGACGAGCGTCTGAAGATTCTTGCGCGGCTCGATTGTTCCGGCGGCGAGCACGAAGTCGCCTTCGACGCCGAGCCTTCGCAACGTCGCAGCCGCTTCATCGCGCGCGATGGGCCGGAAGAACGCGCGCGGCGCTTCGTGGATCGCCACAACCTTTTCGGGATCGAGCTTGAGCAGCGCGCATGCCTCGCGGCGCACGGCTTCCGTCGGCGTGATGACGAGCGTTGCCGCGCGGGCCATCAGTGGCAGTCGCAACCGAAGTCGGCGTGCGCGCCTCGCGACGTGCGTCTCCGCGTGCGTGAAGACAGAGAGATCGTGAACGGTCAACACCGTCGGGCACGGCGCGCGCAAAGGGACTTCGTAGTTCGTTCCGTGAAAAAGCGCGTAGCCGCGCCTGCGCGCGTAACGCGGCAGGCCCACGAGCCACCAACGACGACCGAGCACGCCGACCTGCACGCGGGCCGTCTTTAGATTCACGCTCAACGTCTGGCCTTCTCGCGAGAGATTGATCGGCGCGTAGCGCGAAGGATATGCCAGCTCAAACTCGTCGGACACAGACGCTATTGCAAGCGCGCGCGATAGCTCAAGGGTGTAGCGACCGACGCCCGTCAGTGGCTCTGTGAGCGGGATGGCGTCGAGTCCGAAGAGCATCTTGAGCGGAAGATGTCGAAGAGTCAGTTGAAGAGAGCGGCAAGACTTTATCACACGCGCGCACGCATCAGTCGAGTCGCCGCGAGAAACTTTTGACGCGGGCGAGAGTCTTACAGCATCATGCCGGACGTGAGACGAGAAGACGACGCGGCGGCCATCGGCGAAACTAAGAACGTTGAAGAGACAAACGCGCGACAAGTCGTCTCAACAGCGACTCCCGGCGCGGTGCGCGCGAACTCCAATCAGAGTGATCGCGCACCGGCCCGCGCGAAATTCAAGCGCGCGATCTTTTCCGTCGCGCGCTCTCCGTCCGTGCGCGCCGTCGTCTTCGCCTTCGCGCTCACGCGACTGCTTGTCTTCTCGCTCTTCGTGCTCACGGCGCAGCTCGACATCAGCCATCCACGTCCACAGAGCAGCTACGGCGCAGCGCGACTCGACGTTAATCGAACGGGGTTCTCACGCATCATGCAACGCCTGACGAGCGTCGCGGACTGCAACTGGTATATGCGCCTTGCGGCTGACGGCTACGAGCATCAGCCGTTCTCCGCAGAGGGCCAGATGAACTGGGCCTTCTTCCCACTCTACCCAATGGCCCTGCGCGCCGTCGCGCTGATGACAGGCGAGTTTCACCTGACGGGCGTCGCACTCTCCACATTCTTCTTCTTCTTTGCGCTCCTCCTCTTTCATCAACTCACCATCGCCTACGGCTTCTCAACTCGCGACGCAAATCGCGCCGTCTTCTACCTCGCCGCCTTCCCTGTTAGCTACTTCTTCTCGCTGCCTCTCACCGAGTCGCTCTTCCTGCTGCTCACGGTCGCGAGTTTCCACGCGGCGAAGCGCGAGCGTTGGCTCGTCGCCGGTCTCGCGGGCGCGCTTGCCTCCGCCACGCGTTCAACCGGCGTGCTGCTGCTGCCCGCGCTCACAATTCTTTACTCGGAGACTTACCGCAGCATCAGACCGCGTTGGAACTTCCTTCCACTGCTTCTGATCCCGACCGGCCTGCTCTCCTTCATGTTGTTCCTGCACGCGACGACGGGGAACGCGTTGGCCTTCATGGATGTACAGACCGCATGGGGCCGACAGCCCACCTTCTTCCTCTTCACGCTCTTCGACTACTTGCGCAACCCGCTCCTGCTCGCCGTCCCTTGGGACTTCCGCCTCCTCAACTTTCTCGCTGCCACGGGCGCGCTTCTATGCGGCGTCGCGCTACTGCTGTGGCGCAAGTTCTCGCTCGCTGCATATGCGCTGCTCTCCGTCGTCGTCTCGCTCAGCGCCGGACTTCTCCAATCGCAGGCCCGCTATGCGTCTGTGCTATTCCCCGCCTTCATCGTGCTCGCCACTTGCGGGCGCAAGCCTCGCACGGATCAGATCATCCGCACGGTCTTTCTCATCCTGCTCACGCTGATGACGATCCTCTTCTCCGAACAGATCGACATCGCGCTCGCCTGAGACTCACAATCTTTCGCGGGGCCCGTCGTGTTGCTACTTCGGGCGCGAGTCGAGCGGGTCTTCACGCCAGTCGTGTCGTGGATAGCGGCGTGAGAGTTCGCGTCGCACCTGCGGGTAATGACGCGACCAAAAAGATGCGAGGTCTGACGTGACCTGCACCGCTCTCCGGTTCGGCGCAAGCAGGTGCAGCACGAGCGCAACGCGCCCCTTTGCGATTCGCGGACTCTCGCGCATCCCGAAAAAATCTTGCAGCCGCGCTTGCGTCCACGGCGACTTCTCGCGCTCATAATTCACACGCGCCTGCCGGCCCGACGCAAGCCCGATGCGTTCGGGGGCCATCGACGATAAGAGCCGCGACTGCTCCGCCGTCAGCTTCGCGCGCAACGCCGAGATCAATTCCCCGCCACGCACTGCATCGCGCAACTCCGCGAAGCTACGTCTGCCCTCGCAAAGTTTGATCAGACTCTCGCGCACGTCCCGCTCGTCAATCGACGGAAAGCTCGCCTCTGGAAACGTGCGCGCGACGAACTCGATGCGCGCGAGTAACTGGTCGATTGCGGCGCGCTCGACGAAGCTCTCGACGCCCGCATTCAACGCGGCCTCCGCAAGCACGCGCGAGACCTCTGCGCCGCGCGCCGCGCGCTCGCGTCGCTCGTCGAGCACGAGCCCGTCGTAGAGCATCCGGCCCACGACCTCGACGCGCTCATGTTGCACGTCCCAGCGCGCTTCTTCCGTATCAGTGATCGCATCGGCGAAGAGATCAATCAACCACTCCGGCTCAATCGCGCTCGCAAGCCTCACGACGGTCGCCGTCGCGCCGCGACTCCTCTGTCTCCCTTGCGCACGCCGTTCCTCTGCGTCCACCGCGACTAGAAACTCCGACTGTCGCACCACGCTCTCCGGCGCGAGCACCGCCGCGCCGCCGCCCGCAAGCAACACTTCAACTTCCCCTCCGCCCGCGCCCAGCCCATCCTTCGCCGTCTCGCGCCGGCGGGCCACCCGGTCGGGGTAGCCCGCGAGGATCGAGATCAGCAGAGCAGTCTCTTCGTCATCAATCGTCGAGATCGCTTTCGTCGCGGTCGCACTCTTCGTCGCGCTACTCGCGCTCGTCTTGGTCTTGCCCGTCGCCGTCTGTGCCTGCGCCGCGCTGCCTGTCGCGTCGCGTCTCGTCGAGCGCGCTCCGCCTTCGACGACTCTTTGAAGTTGTCGCCGTGCGCGTTCCACGTTGCGCGTCGCGGCGGCGTTGAGACCGAGCGCGCGCAGACGCACGGGCGCGAAGTCAGAGCGCGCAGCTTCGTTGAAGAGGTCGAGCAGCTCGAGCAGGTCAGACGGGCTGTGCTTCTTCGTCGTGCGTCGCGAGTCGTCGCGCGCGCTCGCGAACATCTCGCGCTCGCGTATGTCGCGCTCGCCGACAAGTGCGGCGACGACGCATGCCGCTTGTGCGATGCCGCGACGCTCACCCTCCGCGACGAGGCGCGCAAGTCGCGGGTGCACGGGAAGTCGCAGCATCACGCGACCGAGTTCAGTCACACCGCCGCGTTGATTAATTGCGCCGAGCCTTCTCAGTAGCTCTTCGGCGGCATCGAGCGCGTGTGATGTCGGAGGCTCAAGCCAGTCGAAGGTTGCGAGATCGCCCACGCCCGCCGCGTGTAGCTCAAGCGCGGCTTCGGCGAGATCGAGTCTTTGAATCTCCGGCGCTTCGTATTCGGCGCGCGCGGCGAAGTCCTGCGCGGTGTAGAGACGCAAACAACGTCCGGCGCGCGTGCGACCGGCCCGACCGGCCCTTTGCACAGCCGAGGCGCGACTGACGCGCGCGACTTCGAGACGCGCCAGACCCGACCACGGCGAGTGGCGCGCGACGCGCGCGAGTCCTGAATCGACGACTGCTGCGACGCCTTCGACAGTGATCGAAGTCTCTGCGACGTTAGTCGAGAGAACTATTTTTCGCTCTCGTGCGGGCCGCACTGCCGCGTCCTGCGCGTCAGCAGTCAACTCGCCGTGAAGCGGCACGACAAACAGATCGTGCGCGGCTGCGATGGAGGCGCACGCCTCTTGCGCGCGCCGAATCTCGCCCGCGCCCGGCAGGAAGACGAGCACGTCGCCATCAAGTCCTTCGTTCAAGAGGCGCGTCACGGCTGATGCGACCTGCTCGCTGATCGGTCGCACGTCTTCGCGCGCGAGATGTTCGACGCGGACTGGAAAGAGTCGCCCTTCGGATCGCAACGATGGACAGTCGCCGAGGTAACGCGCGACCGATCCGGCGTCTAACGTCGCGGACATGGCGACGAGTCGCAGATCGGGCCGTGACGTTAATTGCAGTCGGCGCAGCAGCGCGAGCGCGAGATCGGCTTGCAGGTGTCGCTCGTGAAACTCGTCGAGCACGACGCAGCCGACGCGCGCGAGTTGCGGATCACTCAAGAGCCTGCGCGTGAGCAGGCCCTCGGTGACGAAGCGCAGGCGCGTGCGCGCCGATGCGATCTCCTCGAAGCGCACTTGATAGCCGACCGTCTCGCCTAATTTTTCTCCGCGCTCCTCCGCGACGCGGCGCGCAACCAGACGCGCGGCCAGTCGGCGCGGCTCAAGCACCCACACTTCGCCGTCGCCCGCGACAACGGAGTCGAGCAGAGCAACGGGCACGCGCGTCGTCTTGCCCGCACCGGGCGGAGCTTCGACGACGAGATTCGGCGTGCGCTTGAGCGACGCGATGATCTGTGGGATGAGCGCGTCAATCGGCAGCGGCTGCTTCTTTGAGTCAAGCAAAGTTAGTTGCGAAACTCCTGCGACGCCATGAGCCCGCGCCGTCCGCCGTCCATGATGCCGATGCCGAGGCGGCCGAATGAGGGCTGAAGGATGTTCGCGCGGTGACCGGGCGAGTTCATCAGGCCCGTGTGCGCGATCTGCAAGGTCGGCGCGAGCGCGAGATTCTCTCCCGCGCTCTGGAATTTCACACCGGCCCTCTTCATGCGATCAAACGGGCTCTGCCCTTCCGGGTTGACGTGCGCGAAGTAGCCGCGCGCGAACATATCCGCCGAGTGCTTGCGGGCCACCTCCGTCAACTCCGGATCGGGCGCAAGCGGCTTCAAACCTGCGGCGACGCGCTCGCGGTTGACGAGTTCGAGCATCTGCGCTTCGAGGTCTGGGCGCGGTCGCGTGTTTGCGATCTTGTAGGGGAGTTGGACGGTCTCGCCCGATTCGGGTTTGATCGTCAACTGCGTGAGCGTCTGCCGGATCGCGTCGTCGAAAACGGGCGCGAGCGCGGACTCTAAACGCTCCGTCGGCGCGGCGAGTTTGTTTGCGACGAGACTCGCGCGGGCCTTCTCCTGAATGTTATCGGGCAGCGGCGCGGAGAGCAGCAGCGCGGAGATGATGGCCGCCGTGATGAGACCGTTCGCAACGCCGGGCACAATGCCGAGCGCGCGATTCAACTTCCCCTCGTGCGTCTTGTCTGAGAGACGACGCAAGAGCGCGTAGCCAATGAGATGAATAACCACACCTGCGACAGTGGCCGTGATGAGAAACGCGACGGGCGCGATCCACGCGCCGTCCCACGCAGTAACGCGCGGCGCGATCCAGCGCGCGAGCGTTTGATAGAAGCGCAAGCCGATGAGCAAGCTCCCGATCCAGCGCAACAGATCGAGCACGCCGAGGATGAAGCCGCGCCTGTAACCGGCAGCCGCGCTCAAAAGCACGACGACGACGAGCAGCGCGTCGATGTAGTTGATGACCATTTATTTCACGCGCGCGAGGAAGTCCGCGAGCAGACCGTGGAAGTGGTGTACGCCGTTCTCGCGCTTGACCGAGTAGCGACCGTGCCGGTAGGTGCGCGAGCGCAGGCCCCTTTGCACGGCTTCGCAGATCCGTATGTCTTCGCGTTGTATCTCGTCGCTGAACTCGACTGTGCGACGCAGGGCCTCTTGCGTCGCTTCGCTCTCCGGCTCGGCGAAGTACCACTCGAAGATGGTGAGCGTGCGCTCTGACGAAAGCGGCACGATCAGGTTCGTCGAATAGTTGTCGGGATAGACGTTGAGCATCAGGTTCGGGAAGACCCAGAAGTATTGCGCCTCATTCTCGTCCGCGTCCTTATCGACACTGATGCGCGTCGCGCGGTCGCGACGGATCGGCGAATGCTGGATCGAGTAGAACGCTCGCGTCTCCGTGCGATACTGCGCGTAGTCAAGCTCGCGATTGAGCGCGGGGTGAACGATAGGGATGTGATAGCCTTCGAGATAATTATCAACATAGGCCTTCCAGTTACATTCGACGAGCCAGTCCTTGCGAAGCGCAAACTTCATGCGCCAGAGATCGCGTCGCGCGAGCCTTGCCGGAATATCTTCGAGCGTCTCGGCAAGTGGCGCGGCACTTGGATCGAGATTGACGAAGACGAGCGCGCCCCAAGTTTCGACGAGAAACTGCGGGAGCGCGTGCTTACCGCGATCAAACTCCGCGACATCATTCCATTCCGGCGTCGAGATCAAACGGCCATCGAGCGCATAAGACCAGCCGTGATAGCCGCAGCGAAACTGCTCGCGCGCGCCGCACCCTTCGGAGACGGGCCCTGCGCGATGGCGACAGACGTTCGAGAGCGCGCGAAGCACGCCGTCCGCGCCGCGCACGACGATCAAAGGCTCGTCCGCCACGTTCGCGGTGAAATATTGACCAACCTCCGCGACCTGCTCCGCGCGACCGACGAGTTGCCACGTTCGCGCGAAGACCGTCTCGCGCTCGCGCGCAAGCATCGAGGCTTCGTAGTACCACTCTGCGGGCGGCGTCTTCGCGTGCGCGAGTCGCGCGTCGAAATGATATTCAGCCTCACTCATCTTTAGTCGAACGTCATCCTAATTGGCTCTCGCGCGTCGCTCGAAGTGGCTCTTGCGGCGCGAACAATGAAAGTCTATTTAGAGATCGTCATCTTCACTCGATCTTTGAAAGCATCGCGCGGGCCACCTTCGATCTTTAACTAACGGGACGCGCGTCGCGGAGATTCGATCAGCCGGACGAGCTTGTACGCCGGATAGCTCGCGGCGAGCAGCGCGAGTGCGTAGAGGCTCTCGCGCGTCTCGCCCGTGAGATCGATCGCGATCGCGCCGCAGAGAAAGAGGATCGATCCGGCGAGCGCGAGCGCGACCGTCCACGGGTAGCCCCACGCGCGAAACGGTCGCTGGCGTTCGGGCTCGCGCTGTCGCAGCACGAAGAGCGACGTGAAAGTCATGGCATAGTTCGCGACGAAGAAGAACGAGAGCGCGGCGATGATCTTCGCGAACGTGCCACTCAAGACGATGAAGAGCAAGGAGACGGCGCAACTGATAAAGAGCGCGATGGCCGGTGTGCCGCCCGCGTTGACGCGCGCCGCCCTCGTCGCGAAAAGTTTATCGCGACTCATCGCGAAGAGCACGCGCGTCGCCATCAGTTGATAGGCGTTGATGCCGCTCAGCATCGAGACGACCGTGAGCGCGCGCAACACGCGGTCGCCGTTTGCGCCGAATATTTCTTGCGCCGCCGCGCCCACGGCGAGGTCTTGACCGGCCATCTTCGAGAGCGGCAGCACGTAGAGCAGCGCGAGATTGACGAGCAGGTAGATCGTGAGCACGAGCAAGACGCCACCGAAGAGCGCGCGCGAGATGTCGCGTTCGGGCCGCTCGACCTCTTCGGAGAAATAGACGACGCCGGCCCAGCCGTCATACGTGTAGATCACCGCTTGCAGCGAGAGAACTAAGGGGAACAGCCACGCGAGACCGTGCGGCATTGCGAGCGCATTCGTTTCCGCGCCGCGTGTGTCGCCGCCGAGCGCAAAGCACGCGATGATGAGCGCGGCGAAGGCGAGACACTTGAGAAGGCTCGTCACGTTCTGCACCGCGCTGCCCCAACGTATCCCGCGCCACTGAATAACGGCGAAGCAGATCGTGACGGCGAGCGCGACCGGCACGGTGCGACCATTGAGGGCCGGTACGAGCGCGCCTGAGTAGTCGCCGATGACGATGGAGACGGCGGCGGTCGTGCCGCAGGTTGAGAGCCAGTCGCTCCAGCCGACGACGAAGCCCGCGTAGTCGCCGAGCGCATGGCGCGCGTAGATGTACTGGCCCCCGGAGCGGGGCAGCATCGTGCCAAGTTCGGCGACGGCGTTCGCGCCTAAGAGCGCGTAAGTTGCGCCCGCGATCCAGACACCGATGAAGAGCAAGGGTTGCGGCAACTGCTTCGCCACGTCGCCGGGCGCGCGCAGGATGCCAGCGCCGATGGTGTTGCCGACGATGACGGCGAGACCGAAGCCGACGCCGAGCACGCGCAAAAGTCTCCCGTGAGAGAGTTCAGCGTGCGATGTTTTTTTAGAAGATTCGTGCAAGGCGTGCGGAGTATAAACCGGGAGGGCACATGCTCAAGATAATTTCTGATGAACGGGACGCGAGCGGATACGAGCGCGTTGTTACGGCGGCGGACGAAGCGGCTGGCTATCGCGCGGTCGTTGCCGTCCACAGCACGGCTCTGGGGCCCGCGCTCGGCGGCGCGCGACTCTGGAACTACGCCACGACGAACGAGGCGCGCATCGATGCGCTGCGGCTCGCGCGCGGCATGACTTACAAGAACGCGCTCGCGGGCCTGCCGTATGGCGGCGGCAAGTCCGTCATCATCGGCGACGGGAAAATGATCGACCGCGAAAAACTTTTTCGCGCCCACGGTCGTCTCGTCGAGACGTTCGATGGCTCTTACATCACTGCTGAAGACGTGGGCACGAGTCCTTCGGACATGGAGTTCGTCAACCTTGAGACGCGGCACGTCGGCGGGCTCGCGGATCGCTCCGGCGATCCTTCGCCCGTGACGGCGCATGGAGTCTTTCGCGCGATTCAGGCGGCGGCGAAGTTCCGTTGGGGCTCAAGCGATCTCGCCGCGCGCACGGTCGCTCTGCAAGGTTGCGGTCACGTCGGCGAACACCTCGCGCGTGAGTTGAAGGAAGCGGGCGCGCAGTTAATAGTCACAGACGTTGACGAAGAGAAGGCGCGTCGCGTCGCCGCAAACTTAGGCGCAAGTTACGTCCGGCCCGAAGAGATTTACGATGCGCGTGCCGACATTTTCGCGCCGTGCGCGCTCGGCGGCGTGTTGAACGACGAGACGATCCCGCGACTCGCGTGCGAGATCGTCGCGGGCGCGGCGAACAATCAACTGCTCGAAGCGCGCCACGCCGACCTGCTCGCGGCGCGCGGCATCCTCTACGCGCCCGACTACGTGGCGAACGCGGGCGGCGTCATCAACGGCACGATTGAGCTATTGAGTTGGGAGCGCGAGCGAGCGCGCCGCAAGGTGCAGGCCATCTACGATACGCTGCTTGAAATCTTCGCTGCGTCGGAAGCGAACGGCATCACGCCCGCGCGCGCCGCAGACCGGCTCGCCGAAAGTCTCATCGAAGAGGCGCGCGCCGCACGCGGGCTGAAGTGAACGCGCGCAGATGAAGTAGTCGTGTGGGATGAGGTGAACGCGTGGGATAAGATGAACGCGCGTAGATGAGGTAAACTACTCTCTCGTGATGAAACCATTCAACGTCGCTGCTGCCGCCGTCGCGCTGCTGCTACTTTCTCTTGTCGCCTTCACGCAAGAGCGAAAGCCTTCGCCCGCGCTCTCGTCGCTCGTCGAGACGGAGCGCGCGTTTGCGCGCACGAGTGTCGAGCGCGGTGTGCGCGAATCGTTCCTCGCGTTCTTCGCCGATGATGGGATCAACTTCCAGCCCGCGCCTGTGAAGACACGCGCGGCCATCTTGAGTAGGCCCGCGCCCGCGCAACGACCACCCGTGACGCTCAACTGGTTTCCCGTCTTCGGCGACGCATCGGCGGCGGGCGATCTCGGCTTCACGACGGGCCCCTACAGCTTGACCGACGACTCGCCGCGCCACTCACCGCCCGATTACGGCTGCTACTTTAGCGTGTGGCGCAAACAAAGGGACGGCCCGTGGAAGGTCGTTCTTGATCTCGGCATCCCGACACCCGCGCTCGACGTGTCGCCCGCCGCGACTTCGACGTTCACGCCCGCGAAGCAGCGCACGTGGAAACTTAATCGAGCGAAGACTGACGCGGCAGGCCCGCTCGACGAGTTGCGCGCGGCGGAGAAAGAGTTCTCGACGCTGTCGTTGAAGGGCGGCGTCGCGCGCGCGTTCGACAAGTATGTGACAGACGATGCGCGCTTCTATCGTAGCGGCGCGCTGCCCGTCGTCGGCGCGAAGGCGATCAGAGACTACCTGCAACAGAACGTGGCGAAGTTCTCTTGGGAAGTGATCGACGCTGGTGTCGCGAGTTCGTCGGACTTCGGTTACACATACGGCAGCTACGAGTTGATCCCTGCGCTTGGCAAGGGCGACGGCAAGACGGAGCGTGGCTACTTCGCGCGCGTGTGGAAGCGCGACGCGCGCGGTCGCTGGCGAGCCGTGATGAACGTCGCACACGCGCTGCCGCCGGAGAAGAGGTGAGTTTCTTCTTTGCGCCTTTGCGTGAAATGGATTCTCACGCAAAGGCGCAAAGAAGAGTTTGAGTTTTCAAACGAGGGGAATTGTTTATGAGTGAAGAACGAGAGAAGAAGAATGACGCGGATCATAAGTTGGAGACGGCGACGTTGGCGGGCGGGTGCTTCTGGTGCGTCGAGGCTGTGTTCAATGATCTGCGCGGCGTCGAATCGGTCGTCTCCGGTTACACGGGTGGCGAGGTTGAACGACCTACTTACCAACAAGTCTGCGCGGGCACGACGGGTCATGCCGAAGCGGTGCAGGTTAAGTTTGATCCGACGGTCGTTTCGTTTCGAGAGATTTTGGAAGTCTTCTTCACCGTCCACGATCCGACGACGCTGAATCGGCAGGGCGCGGACGTTGGCACGCAGTATCGTTCGGCCATCTTCTATCACACGCCGGAGCAGAAAGAGATCGCGGCGCAGACAATCGCCACGCTCGAAGGCGAGAAGTTGTGGGACGCGTGCGTCGTCACGGAGGTCGTGCCGTTCGACGTATTCTATCCGGCGGAGGATTATCATCAGGAATATTTTCAGAACAACCCGAATCAGCCTTACTGCCGCGCCGTCGTCGCGCCGAAGGTCTCGAAGTTCCGGCAGAAGTATCTTGAGAAGTTGAAACGCTAAGCGCGCGGCATTCACGGTTCATCAAGCGCACGAACGATGAATTCAAGAGGCGATGGCGGAATTAATGCGGAAAGGCGTGCGTTGTGGCCCCCTTCGCGGCTTCTTTGTTCGCAACGAAAAAATAATCGGCAGGTGATTGTCGTTTCGTGCCCCGCGCGTGTATTTTAGTTATAGGCTGCGCGCGACGGCGCGTCGCCCCTAACTCTCGCCCCGCGAATCAGTCTTGCGGCACGTCTCCAACTCAGGCCTCCATACGATGGACGATCAACTGAACGCCGCCGCCCGGCGTGCGCGCAAATCACAAGCGACGGACGCGAGCGACCGCGCAGGAGTGACCGATCAACTCTACGACAGCCCTTTCATGCGCGCCTGCCGACGTGAGAGCGTGCCCTACACGCCCGTCTGGTTGATGCGACAGGCGGGCCGCTACATGAAAGAGTATCGAGAGGTTCGCGCGCGGCACACGTTTCTTGAGCTGTGCAAGCAGCCGGAGGTGGCCTCCGAGGTGACGGTTTACGCGGCGCATCGTTTGAACGTTGACGCGGCGATCATCTTCGCAGATATACTGCTCATCACAGAGCCGTTGGGCTTCGATCTCGAATTCGCCAAAGGCGAAGGGCCCGCCATTCACAACCCTGTCCGCTCCGCACAGGACGTTGATCGCGTCCGCGAGGTCGAGTCGGTCGAGTCTTTGAACTACGTCATGGAAGCGATCCGCATCACGCGTCGCGAACTCCGGCCGAACATCCCGCTCATCGGTTTCTGCGGCGCGCCCTTCACGCTCGCCTCTTACATCTGCGAGGGCGGCGGCTCGAAGAGCTATGTCAACACGAAGCGTCTGATGTATACGGATGCAGGCGCGTGGCACGCATTGATGGCCCGCATCGCACGCGCGCTCGCGCTCTACCTCAACGCGCAGATCGAGGCGGGCGCGCAGGCCCTACAGATTTTCGACTCGTGGGTCGGCTGCCTCTCGCCCGCAGACTATCGCGAGTACGTGCTCCCGCACACGCGCTCCGTGATTGAAAGCGTGAAGGCCGGCACGCCCGTCATACACTTCGGCACGGACACGGCGACGCTGCTCGAACTTTTGCGCGAGGCGGGCGGAGACGTTGTAGGCTGCGACTGGCGCATCCCGCTCGACGAGGCTTGGTCGCGCATCGGTCACGACCGCGCGGTGATGGGCAACCTCGATCCCGTCGCCCTCTTCGCAAACGTCGCGCACGTCCGCAGCGAAGCGAAAAAGATTCTCGATGCGGCGGCCGGCCGCGTCGGCCACATCTTTAATCTCGGTCACGGTATTCTCCCCGAAACCCCTGTCGAGACGGTCGTCGCGCTTGTCGATGCCGTGCACGAGATGAGTCAGAGGTAAACCAACACAAGTTAAGAAAGAGAGATTCCCCTGATGACTTTCAGAGCTACCCCCCTGCGGCTCGCCCTGTCCGCCTGTCTTTTACTTTCACTCACATTCCAAGTCTCAGCAGGTGGCTGCAAGCCGACCATCGACAAGAAGAACATCATGGTCGAATTGCAGATCGACGGCTTCAACGGCAATCGCAAGATGGTCTTCGTCATGCCTATCCACGCGAAGAAGGGCGTGACCGGCAGCGGCGCGGGCACGGTTCAGGCCCAAGCCGCGCGCAAGCCCGCCACCTTCTCCTACATGTTGGACATCGCGGAGGAACGCTCGAACGGCGCGGTCGTCGAACTCTCTGTCGAGGCGACGAGCGACGCTGGCGCGGTGCGAACCCTGAAGCGCACGGTCTTCGTTCCGCACGAAGAGATCGTCGAGCAGATGTTCGTCGGCGGCGTGAACATGAAGGCTTACTTCAAGATGAAGCCCGTCACCTGCCACGACATCCAAGTCGAGTAGCGCGCGCGGCGAGCAAGCTGCTACGCTATGCGCGCATGAGCGAAACATACGACGCACTGCTCGTCGTCTCCTTCGGTGGCCCCGAAGCGTCGGACGAGGTGTTGCCCTTCCTCGAAAACGTCCTGCGTGGTCGAAATGTGCCGCGCGAGCGGATGCTTCAGGTCGCGCGCCACTACGAGCAGTTCGACGGCGTGAGCCCCATCAACGAACAGAATCGACGACTCATCGACGCGCTCCGCACGGAACTCGACGCGAACAATCTTTCGCTTCCCGTTTACTGGGGCAATCGCAACTGGCATCCGCTCCTCGCAGACACTCTCCGCGAGATGCGCGACGACGGGATCACGCGCGCGCTCGCCTTCGTCACCTCCGCCTACAGCTCCTACTCCGGCTGCCGGCAGTATCGCGAAGACATCGAACGCGCACGCGCCTCGGTCGGCGAAGATGCGCCGCACGTCGACAAGCTCCGCGTCTTCTACAACCATCCCGGCTTCGTCGAGCCCAACGCCGAAAACTTAAGGGCCGCGCTCGATCAAATTCCCACGGAGCGACGCACCAGCGCGCCCGTCGCCTTCACCGCGCACAGCATCCCCGCGTCGATGGCCGCGAACTGCGACTATGAAGTTCAGCTACGTGAGACCTGTCGCCTCGTCGCCGAACACGCGGGCGTGCGAGATTGGAACTTAGTTTTTCAGAGTCGTAGCGGATCGCCTGCGCACCCGTGGCTTGGGCCGGACATCTGCGATCACCTGCGCGCGCTTCGCGGCGGGGGCGCGACCGATACGGTCGTCCAACCCGTCGGTTTCATCTCCGATCACATGGAGGTGCTCTACGATCTCGACACGGAGGCGCGCGCGGTCTCGAAAGAGATCGGACTCAACATGATCCGCGCCGCCACCGTCGGCACGCATCCCGCCTTCGTCTCCATGATCCGCGAACTGATCCTCGAACGCACGTCAAACATTCCGCGTCGCTCACTCGGCGCACACGGCCCGCGCCAAGACGCGTGCGCGGTTGATTGTTGTCTGCTTGGTGCAATCCGGCCCGCGCCGAACAGCGACTCGACTGCTATCCCGCATGAGCGAGCAGCAACAAACTAGGGCGCGTCGTGTCGTCGTTATCGGCGGCGGCATCAGTGGTCTCGCGGCGGCTCATCGCCTCGTCACGCGCGCGCAGTCTTCTTCAATCCCGCTCGAAGTTATTCTTCTCGAAGCGTCGCCGCGCGCGGGCGGCGTGGTGCGCACACAGAGACGCGAAGGCTTCCTGCTCGAAGGTGGCCCCGACTCTTTTCTCTCCGAGAAGCCGGAAGCTCTCGCACTCGCACGCGAGATCGGTCTCGAACGAAATCTCATCGGCACGAATGAGGAGCACCGCCGCGCCTTCATCGTGCGCGACGGACGGCTGCGTCCCGTGCCCGAAGGTTTCCAACTGCTCGCGCCCGCGCGCTTGCTTCCCTTCTTCACCTCCGACTTCATCGGCTGGCGCGGCAAGGCGCGCATCGCGGTTGAGATGTTCGTGCCGCGCAAAAGGGACGAGGACACAGACGAAAGCCTCGCGCAGTTCGTCCGCCGACGCTTCGGGCGCGTTGCTCTCGAACGCATCGCTCAGCCGCTCGTCGGCGGCATCTACACGGCAGACCCCGAACAACTCTCTCTGCGCGCGACGATGCCACGCTTCATCGAGATGGAGCGCAACGCGGGCAGCGTCACGCGCGCGTTGCTCAGTGCGCGGCGACGCGCACTGACAGTTGAGCGCGGCACGAGCGGCGCGCGTTACAGTCTCTTTCTCTCTTTCGACGAAGGCACGCAAGTTCTCACAGACCGTCTCGTCTCGCTGCTCCCACGCGAGTCTCTACAACTCAACACGCGCGTCGAATCAATCGACTTCGACACGCACGCGCACGCGTGGCGAATGCGCCTCGCAACGAATACGAGTGTGAGAGGGGCGCACGAAGAAACAGCAAGCGGCGATGATGCGTCCGGCGAAGTTCTAACTGCTGACGCCGTCTGTCTCGCACTCCCCGCATACGCTTCGGCGCAACTCCTGCGCGGCGTCGATCCCTCGCTCGCCTCCGAGTTAGATTCGATCCCTTATGCTTCGACCGCCACCGTCAACCTCGCTTATCGTCGCGCTAGTATTCCGCACAAGCTCGATGGCTTCGGCTTCGTCGTGCCCTACGTCGAACGACGCTCGACGCTCGCCTGCACCTTCAGCAGCATCAAGTTCGACGGTCGCGCGCCCGAAGGCCACACGCTTTTGCGCGCCTTCGTCGGCGGCGCGCTGCAACCTGAGATGTTCGCGCTCGACGAAGACGCGATGACGACAGCCGTGCGCGAAGATTTGCGCGCGTTGCTCGGCATAAGCGTGCCGCCCATCTTCGCGCACGTCGAGAAGTGGCCGCGCTCGATGGCGCAGTACACCGTCGGTCACATCCCTCGCGTCGCGCGCATACGCGAACGCCTCGCGCGCCTGCCCACACTCCAACTCGCGGGCAACGCCTACGAAGGCGCGGGACTGCCCGACTGCATCCGTAGCGGGTGGCAAGCGGCGGACGAGATTCTGGGCGTCTGAGCGGGACGGTAGTGGAGACTTGAGGCTCGAAGCACGGGCGTCGAGGCGCGGAGACGGAATGTTCCGTCTCCGGGAGGGACAGTTGCGTCTTTTAGAGGGGAAATTGGGTCTTTGAGACTGAACGTTGATGCTCGGAGAGGGAAAGTTTCGTCTCAAAGACGGAATTCCCCCTCTAAAAGAGTGAAAGTTCCCTCTCCGAGACTGAAAGTTCCCTCTCCGAGACTGAAAGTTCCGTCTTCGAGACTGAAAGTTCCGTCTCCGAGAGTGAAAGTTCCGTCTCGGGCACGAAATTTTCCATCTTTTCCGCCCATCTTCGCGCCCTTTTCTTCGCCTTCAAAGGTAAATGACGTGCGATTGTCGCCAGAGGTGCGCGGGGATCGTGCCGGGCGCGGCAGTGGTCAGGAGGATGACGTAGTTGGCATCTGCCGAAGATGAGGCGTGGGCGATTGCGTCCCAGAAATCCGGCGCGGGCTTCGCGCGTGAGTCTTGCGCTTTTGCGTTGATTGCGACGGCTTGGGGCTGCGCGTCGGGCGCGACGAGTGCAAGGCGACGGAGCGAGGCGTAGAGGTGTTCGCGACCTGCGGCGTAGCTGCCGACATCCGCGCCGAGTGTGAGGCGCACCTCCGCGCGTTCGTCGATGAAGTGTGAGACGAGTGAAGCGGCGAGCGTGACGCCACGCTCGAATCTCGTCGCTGCGTCTCGCACGTCATTCCCCGTGCGCGTGTCGAGAACGATGTGGACGCGTCGCTCGTCCTCTGCGGTGAACTCGCGGACGACGAGATTGCGCGCGCGCGCGGTGGCCTTCCAGTCGATGTGGCGCACGTCGTCTTGCGGTTGATACTCGCGCAGGGAATGTAGATCGTGCCCCGCGCCGCGTCGCGCGCTCAGGTGGCGGCCCATGTTCATCGGCAACAGGTGCAGCTCATCGCTCGCGGGTTCGAGCTTCGGGTAGATGACGAGATCGACGTTGCGCGCTTTGAGCCGCCTTCGCAGGCGGAAGAAGCCGAAGGGGAAGCGCGTCGATAGCTCGAAGCCTGTGACGAGGACGTGGCCGCGCCGCGAGAAGACCTGCTCGACGCGCTGCTCTGCGCGCGTGCGGCGGGGCACGTGCATGAAGTAGGCGAGCGGTTGCTTGTCGAAGCGAGCGCGTCGCATGAGTCGTCGCAGGAGTTTCGGTCGCGCGTCGCATTCGAGTTGGTGTCGCCATTCGACGAGGACGGAGAAGGAGGGCAGCAGACGTTTCGCGTTACGCACGCCGACGAGGACGGGGGCCGGTTCGCCCGCGAAGATGTGATCGGGGAAGCGCGCGGAGACGGAGAGTTCGCGAAGCGATGCGCGCGCCGCAGCCCACGCGACGAAGAGCGTGGAGGCGAGGACGGAGAAGACGAGGAAGAGTAGATTGTTGCCGGTGTTGTAAGCAGAGAGCGCGACGACAAGGAGGATGCCGCAGAAGATCGTGCCGCCGGTGGTGAGTTGCAAAGGGGGATCGAAGGTGCGCGACTCTCTGCCGACTCGTTTGACTAGAGGCGGCACGACGAAGATCGTGATGAGCGCGATGAAGACGAGCGACAGGATCGCGCCCCAGCGCGTCAACTCCCAATCATTCGTGCGCCGCGCCAGCCACGTCAGCACGGCAGTCGCCAACCCGCCGAGCACCAGCAGCGTCCCTAAGATCGATCTCCACCACGCGCGCAGCATTGGTTAGCACTCAACTGCCTTCGTTAATTCATATGAAAGGTGAAGACGATCCACGATTGAATATATTGCCACTTCTTCAAATTACTTTTTCTTGAGAAACCAAAATTCGATTTGAACTTCCATTCGAGAGCCGCCTCTTCCGCCGCCAATCTCAACAAACTATGACCTTGCGTTGTACAAGCCTTAATAACATTCCCCTTCCGATCAACTAGGATTTTTACTTTTACTTCCCCTTCCACATGAGCGGCTTTTGCAATTTCAGGATATTGAGGCTGCACTTTCTTAATCGCAGCATTTAGCAGAGCGTGATCAATAACCAATGGCTTGTAGCTCGAAAAGTCGCACTCATAGTTTGTACCTTGAGCAGCGACCGGAACACTGAAGCTCAAAATTAGTATCAAAGCTGGTGCGACCTTCATCATTTTGGTATTTATGCGACTGGTGAGTCGTTAGTTAGATCGGCACGCTGATCGTCTTCATGATCTCGCGCAGGACGGCTTCCGCCTCTTCGCTGCGGCGGAGTGAAGACGAGAAGCGCGAGTTGACGACGAGGCGGTGGGAGAAGACGGGGAGGACGAGTCGCTTGATGTCGTCGGGCACACAGTAGGTGCGATCTTCTGTGAGCGCGAGAGCTTGGGCGGCGCGGAAGAGCGCGAGCGTGCCGCGCGGCGAGACGCCGAGGTCGAGCATCTCCGAATCCCTCGTCGCAGAGACGATCCGCATCAGGTAGTCAACGAGCGAGTCGTCAACCGTCACGCTTGCGACGGCGCGTTGAAGCTCCGCGATGTCCGCGCCCGACATGACGGGGCGCAAATCTTCGAGCGGATCGCCGTGCTCGCGGTCGCGAAGGATCACCTTCTCCACGTCGGACGCGGGATAGCCGATGCGTATGCGGAGCATGAAGCGGTCGAGCTGCGATTCGGGGAGCGGGTACGTGCCGTGATGCTCGATGGGGTTCTGCGTGGCGATGACGATGAAGGGCGCGGGCAGTTTGTATGTCGTCCCTTCGACCGTGACGTGTCCCTCGCCCATCGCTTCGAGCAGTGCCGATTGAGTCTTCGGCGTCGTGCGATTGATCTCATCTGCGAGGACGACGTTCGCGAAGATGGGGCCCTGCTTGAACTCGAAGGAGCGCGCGCCTTCGTCATACACCGAGAGTCCGATCACGTCCGAGGGCAAGAGATCAGACGTGAACTGGATGCGCGCGAACGCGCAATCGAGCGCGCGTGCGAGAGCCTGTGCGAGCGTGGTCTTGCCCACACCCGGCACGTCTTCGACGAGCAGGTGGCCCCCCGCCAAGAGCGCGACGAGCGAGAGCTGCACAGCCTCCGACTTGCCCTTGATGACGCTCTCAATCGCCTGCTGCAACTCGCCGATGCGCGCCGCCGCCACAGTCGCCACGCGCTCGTCTTCACTCTCCGTCGCAGAAAATCGTCTCATCAGTTAACTCCGAAACCTTATCGCCATTCTAACCTGATTTGCTGCGTTGCCGCACGTTTAACGCTTTGCGTCTTTGCGTGAGGAGGTTTAATCATGCAAAGACGCTGGAGACGCAAAGAAGAGCACACGCGCAGGCTTTTAGACGCGCACAACGGTCGGCAGTTCCCGAAATGGAACGTAAATCCACGAACTGCATCTAACCTCTGTCCGGTAGCTTAGAGCCTGTGCGTGTAGTAGAATTTTCGTCGTCGCGAGATCATTTTCACTGCGGCGCGGGCAAGACCTTTTGCAACTTCCCCACTCTTCCTCGCGTGTAAGAGTCCGGCACGAGCGGTCGAGAGACTTTTTGAGGTAAACGTTATGAAGAAAGATTTGAGACAACGCGGCGAGCATGGCTTCTCGCTCATCGAGTTGATGATCGTTATCGCGATCATCGGCATCCTCGTCGGCGTCGGCATCCCCGCGTGGCAGAACAGCGTGCGCTCGGCGAATCAGGCGGCGGCCATCAAGACTTTGAACACCATCGTCACGGAGCAGCGCACCTACTACAACACGCACAACCGCTCGAACTACGGCACATTCGATCAACTCATCGCCGACGGCGCGTTCGACAAGCGTTTCACGGGCGAGCAGCCGGTCGTCGAGGGCTACACCTATCTGATGAAGGTCACGGCGAAGTCCGGCAACCAGCCCCCAATGTTCGTCGTCAATGCCAACCCGCAGAAGGCGGACGGCTTCAACGCGACGGGGCGGCAGTATTACTACATCGACGCCAACACGAGCACCATCCACGTCAGTGAGCAGCAGCCCGCAGGTCTCGACGATCCGCCACTCGGCGGCGGTTGATGCCAAGCGACAGTTAAAAAATCTTTGCGGGGAAGAATCACGGCGCGCCGCTTGATTCTTCCCCGCTTCGCTTGTTAGGATTTCGTCACTCAAATTTTTTGAGTCAGCCCGCTTAGCTCAGTTGGTAGAGCGCACGCCTCACACGCGTGAAGTCGAAGGTTCGAGTCCTTCAGCGGGCATTTTTAGCTCACAACCCTCACGAACTATGTTCACCTTTAACTCCAAACCGATCCCGAAGCTGTCGCTCATCGAGCAGAATCGTTTCTGGCATCGCGTGGATACATCTGCCGGTCGCAACTCTTGCTGGAACTGGACGGGCTTTCTTCGCCCCAATGGATACGGTGTCTGTGGCTTTCGCTCCACCGAATACAAAGCACACAGAGTCGCCTTCTTCCTGTCGAACGGTCGAATCAGATCAGACTTACTCGTGCTTCATTCCTGCGACAACAGGCGTTGCTGCAACCCGCGACACCTGCGGCAAGGCACGCCGAAGCAGAACTCTCAAGATTCGGTGAGGAAGGGTCGCAATACGCGCCTGCGCGGTGAGCACAATGGCAAGGCGAAGCTGACGCAACGACAGGTTAGAGAAATAAGGAAGATGCTACGCGCCGCAGCAGACGGCAAGATCAAAATCTACCAGTATCAGATCGCTCGCTACTACGGCGTTAGTGAGGCGACCGTCTCTTATCTAAAGAATGGTGGGAGATGGGATGACGTACCTCTTGACTGATTTCTGCTAACCGCGTCTGCGTCCAGCCATGTCGAGCCCGACGGCGGCGACGAGGATCGCGCCCTTGACGATCTGTTGCGTGTAGGGCTCGACATTCTTCAGAGACATCCCGTTATCGAGGCTCGCCATGATGAGCGCGCCGAGGATCGCGCCGAAGACCGTGCCGCGCCCGCCCATCAGAGAAGTCCCGCCGATGACGCACGCCGCAATCGCGTCGAGTTCCAACAACACACCCGCATCCGGCGAGCCGCTACCGACGCGCGCCGTCAAGATGATCGCCGCGACGCCGGAGAGGGCCCCCATCAGACAGAAGACCGCGAGGATGTGTTTGCGAAGGCTGATGCCGGAGAGTCGCGCGGCATCGGGGTTGCCGCCGATGGCGTAGAGGTAGCGACCGAAGGTCGTGTTCTGCGTGAGGAACGCGCCTGCAAGCGCGACTGCGAGCAGGATGAAGACCGGGATCGGGATGCCCGCGAATCTGCCGGGCGCGATCTCGTATGAGTTCATCATCCACACAAACGCGATGATGACCAGCGCAGGGATGATGATCCGTAGCGCGGTCGTCAAAGGCTTCGACGCGCCGAGCCCGTAACGCCCTCGCGCCTGCCCGCGCCTGATCGTCGTCCACGCGAGCGCGGCGACCGCGACGCCAGCAAGGGCCCAACCAACAACGGGCGCGACGTAGTCCTGCCCGATCATCTTGAAACCGGCGACGCCGATGGGGATCGTCTCGCCCTTGCTCCAACCCAAGATCACGCCGCGCCACGCGAGGAGGCCCCCGAGCGTGACGATGAAAGCGGGGATATTCAGGTAGGCCGTCAGCGTGCCGTGCAACGCGCCTATGCAAACGCCGACGGCGATGCCTGCGGCGAGCGATGGCGCGAGACCCCAACCGTACCAACCTTGCATGATCGCCGCCGCGCCGCCCGCGAGTCCGACGAGCGAGCCGACCGAGAGATCGATCTGACCGGCGACGATCACCATCAGCATCCCGACCGCGAGCACGCCCGTCACCGAAGCCTGTCGCATCAGGTTCGAGAAGTTGCGCGGCGAGAGGAAGATTTGATCGGTCGCATAGTGGAAGACGAGCCAGATGACGAGGAGCGCGCCAAGCATCGTGTAGGCGCGCAGCCCGTCGGTCGGAATCTTGAGGCCGCCGATGCGCGTCTGCTTCACAACTTCCGCGTCTGCGGGCGACGGCGCAACGTCTGCGACGACAGGCGGCCTCTCGACGACGGGTTCGTTCGCTGAGTCGTTCATAAAAGTTTCTCGATAGTCTATGCTGCGCGGCGCGTGTGGCCCGTGGCGCAAGCCATCACGCTTTCCGGTGTCGCCTCTGCGCGCGTGAACTCGCCGGTTAACTTCCCTTCATGCAGCACGAGGACGCGATCTGATAGTCCGAGCACTTCCGGCAACTCTGATGAGACGAGGACGATGGCTAGGCCCTCGCTTGCGAGTCGATTGATCTGCGCATAAATCTCCTGCTTCGCGCCCACGTCGATGCCGCGCGTCGGCTCATCAAGAAAGAGCACGCGCGGATTTGTGAGCAGCCACTTGGCGAGCACGACCTTCTGCTGGTTGCCGCCGGAGAGCGTGCCCGCGACGGTGAAGACCGAGTTGGCTTTCACGCGTAACTCTTTCATCGCGTGTGCGCCTGCGGATGCTTCGGCATCGGTGTCGGTGACGAAGCGGCCCGAAAGTTTCTTGAGCCCCGCGAGCGTCATGTTATTCAAGATCGTCTGATCGAGGACGAGTCCGAACCGCTTGCGATCCTCCGTGACGAAGCCGAGACCGTAATGGATCGCATCGCGCGGGCTCTTGATCGCGACGCGTCTGCCTTCGATCAGAATCTCGCCCGACGTGCGACCCGCGTGCGCGCCGAAGACGGCCATCAGGAGATCGCTGCGCCCCGCGCCCATCAGCCCCGCGATCCCTAATACCTCACCGCGCCGCACCTTGAAGCTCACATTGTCCACGAGTCGCTTGCCCGCGACGTTCGGGTCTTCGACCGAAACGTTGCGCACTTCAAATGCGACCTCGCCGCGCTCGTGCTCAACCGTGGGAAAGATGTCGCCCACTTCGCGCCCGACCATGCGCGCGATGACCGTGCCTTCCGTCCACTCCTTCGTCGCATTAGTTCCGACCGTGCGACCGTCGCGCAGGACAGTGATGCGATCCGCGATGCGGAAGACCTCTTCGAGCTTGTGCGAGATGTAGATCATGCCGACGCCGCGCGTGCGTAAGTCTTCGAGAATGCGAAAGAGCGTCTCAACTTCCGCGCCCGTGAGCGCGGCTGTCGGCTCGTCCAAGACAAGTATGCGCGCGTCCTGCGACAGGGCTTTCGCGATCTCGACGAGTTGTTGTTGCCCGATGCCTAAGGTTCGCACGGGCGTGCGCGGATCGACTCTCAAGCGCAGGCCTTCGAGCAGCTCGGTCGCGCGTCGATAGAGTTCATCCCAGCGCACGACGCCGAAGCGACGCGGCTCGCGACCGAGAAAGATGTTCTCGCCGACGGTCATCTCCTTGACGAGCGATAGCTCTTGGAAGATGACCGCGATGCCTGTCGCTTCGGCGTCGCGCACGCCCGTGAATTTCTGCTCAACGCCTTCGATCACGATCTCGCCGCCGTATGTCCCGTGCGGATAGACGCCGCCGAGTATCTTCATCAGCGTCGATTTGCCCGCGCCGTTCTCGCCGACGAGCGCGTGCACCTCGCCGCGCCGCAACTCGAACGACACACCGTCCAGAGCGCGCACACCGGGGAAGCTCTTCGTGATGTCGCGCATCTCAAGAAAAGGAGCGCGGTCGTTGATCGTCATTGGGTTGATCGTCAAGTTACAAGTTTAGAGTTTCAAGTTCAAAGTTACAGATGCACAAACCTCACGCGGAAGATCGAGCGACTATGAACTTGAAACTTTGAACTTTGAACTTGAAACTTACTGCCTCGGACACTTGTCCGCAGGGATGCCTTCGCAGATGCGTTCAAGCGACTGGTAGCCGTCCTTGACGACCGTCGTCGGGATGTTGCTCTTATCGACGGCGATGAGATCGAGAAGGATCGAAGGCACGTCGAACTTGCCGTTGTTGACCTTGTCGTGCGTCTCAACTTTTTCGCCGCGCGCGAGCTTGATGGCCGCATCAACGGCAGCGTCGGCGAGCGGCTTGATCGGTTTATAGACAGTCATCGTCTGCTTGCCGAGCAGGATCAACTTGAGCGAGGCGAGGTCTGCATCCTGACCGGAGACGAGCACCTTGCTCGCGAGCCCTTGCTCTTCGAGCGCGCTGATCGCGCCGCGCGCCGTGCCGTCGTTTGAGGCGAGCACGGCGTCCACTTTGTTGTTCGATTGTGTCAGCGCGTTCTCCACGATGTTCTGCGCTGCGGTCGCTTGCCACTCCTTCGCATACTCGTCCTTGACGATCTTCACGTCGCCGCGATCAACGGCGGGCTTCAAGACGTTCATCTGGCCCTCGTGCAGCAACAGCGCGTTGTTGTCGGTTGGCGCACCGCCGACGACGACGAAGTTCGCGGGCTTCTTGCCGACGTGATCCAAGAGATACTGCGCCTGCATCTCGCCGATCTTGACGACCTGCGAAGAGACGTAGAGATCAACGTCGGCGTTGCGGATCAAACGATCATAACTGATGACGGGCACGCCTTGACGATGGGCCGCCTCGACGATGGCGGCGGCGGCGACGCCGTTATGCGGCGCGACGATCAAAACATCCACGCCCTTCGTCAGCATATCTTCCGCCTGATTGAGTTGCAGACTGTCGTCGCCGTTTGCCACGGCGATCTGCACGTCCGCGCCCGACTCCTGCGCGTGCTTGCCGACCAAATCCTTGTCGCGCTGCCAACGCTCTTCCTTGAGCGTGTCCATCGCGAAGCCGATCTTGATCTTCTCGTTCGCGCCCTTCGTCTTGCGCGTGTACGAAGCGGCGTTCATGTTGCCCGTCGCATTCGCGTTGCTGTTGTTGTTTGGGCCGGTGTTGCCGCCGCTCACGCACGCCGACAAGAGTAGGGCCGCGAGAAGTGCGGCGACGCTCAGGGTTTTGATTGCTCGCATCTACGGAAGCTCCTTCGTCATGTTCCGCGCTCGACGGCGCGAAACGTAGTGGATGTCTGCCGGCCCCTTGAGCGAGACGACTCGCGGCGTGCGGATGGGTGAGGCTTCGGCCCAAGCGCGACGATCGTCCGGCTCTGCTAGAACTTTCTTTTCGAGTGCGCCCTAGCTTACCAAAGACGCGGCGAAGATTACCATTGAAATTTACAGTGTCGGGTGGTAACTTGCTTGCAAGCTAAATCCCCGTGCCGTCCCGATAACTTGAAAAACTTTCCCCGACGGAAAGACGCAGTTCTCTTTTTAACGCGAAACTCTGCGTGTCACCCCGTCTGCACGGCGACGTGTCGTCGCTCGCGAACGGCTATTTGATACGCCTTTCAACAACTCCAAGGAGGCCTCGTCATGCGTCAGTTGCTCAACGCTTCTCTCCGCGCCGCCGTCTGCGCGCTGCTCGCTATCATCTGCTGCGTCGCCGCGCACGCGCAGTTTCGCGCCGGTGTGCAAGGCACTGTCAAGGACGCGACCGGAGCCATCGTGCCCGGCGCGAGCGTGACGCTCACCAGCAAGGAGACGAACAAGTCGCAGACGACCACGTCGAGCGACGACGGCTTCTACCGCTTCAACGAACTCGCGCCCGGCAGCTACACGCTGAGCGCCGAGAAGGCGGGCTTCAAGAAGCAGGTGGTCGAGAGCTTGGTCGTCAACGCCGAAGCGGTGCAGGGCGTCGATCTCGTGCTCACGACGGGCGACATCGCGGAGACGGTCACGGTCAACGAGACAGCCGTGCCGCAACTCGAAACCGAGAACGCCAACGTCTCGAAGGCCATCACGACGCGTGAGGTGAGGGAGCTACCGCAGGTCGGGCGCGACCCTTACGAGCTGGCGCGGCTTGCGCCCGGCGTCTTTGGGAGCGGGGCGCGCGGCGGCAACGGAAACTCTGTGGGCTTGCCGAACACGACCGGCCCGGGCGGCTCCAACAGCTCGATCTTCCAGACCGAAAATCAAGTCCCGATCACAGCCAATGGTCAGCGTCTGTCGAACAACAACTTCAGCGTCGATGGTGTGAGCGTCAACAGTCTCGGCTTCGGCGGCGCGGCGGTCGTCACGCCGAATCAGGAATCGGTCAAAGAGGTGCGCGTGCTCTCCTCGACCTACTCGGCGGAGGACGGTCGAAACTCCGGCGCACAGATCAAGGTCGTCTCGCAGAATGGCACTAACGATTTTCACGGCAGCGCGTTTCTCAAATACGACTCGCCCAAGCTGAACGCCTATAACAAGTATGGTGGCCCCGGCGCGAACCCAACCGCGCCGAACGCGCCGCCCACGCGCGTCAACAATTTCCAGCGACAGTTCGGCGGCAGCTTCGGGGGCCCCCTGTCCCTCCCGCGCTTCGGCGAAGGTGGCCCTTCCACCTATAGCGGCAAGAACCGTCTCTTCTTTTTCGTCTCCTATGAGGGCTTGCGCCAGAGCAACAGCGACACCGTCAACTCGTTCGTCGAGACCGCACAGTATCGACAGCTCGTCCAGAATCTGCGACCGGGCGGCGTGACGGCGCGCGTCTTCGGCGCGTCGGGCATCGAGCCGCGCATCATCGGCGTGCTGCCTGTGAGTTGCGCCCCGACCTTCAACGGGCCGCCCTGTCAGGTCGTCAACGGTGGTCTCGACATCGGCTCACCCACCGGCGCGCTTCGTCAGTATGTCAGCCTCGGCAATCCCGGCGGCGGCGGGCTCGACGGCATCCCCGACATTCAGTTCGCGCAGATCGCCCTGCCGAATAGCACGCGCGGTAACCAGTACAACACGCGCATCGATTACAATCGCGGCAAAGATTCCTTTGCCCTCTCCACTTACTTCACGCGCCTGAACACCATCGGCAGCGACGCCGCCGCGCAAGGAAGGCCCATCGCCGACATCGCCTTCAAGCCGCTCAACTCGGCGGTGACGCTGACCTACAATCGCGTCCTCTCCAACTCGATGCTCAACGAGGCGCGCTTCAACCTGACGCGCTTCGCCGATAATCAAGTGCGAGACACTGCGAGCACCAACTTCGGCATCCCGCGCATCGAGGTCGAGGGCCTGCCCTTCGACCGCATCCGCTTCGGCGCGCGCCGCGAAGAGACGACGCCCGCTCTCTTCGCGCAAAACACCTACGAGTTCAGCGACACACTCAACAAGGTCTGGGGCAATCAGGCGTGGAAGTTCGGCGGCGTGGTGCGTCGCGAGCAGGATAACAACAGTCTCGTCGGCGGCGCGCGCCCCGTCTATTCCTTTAGCGGTCTCTTCAATCTCGCCAACGACACGCCGATCTTCGAGGGCATCAACGCCGATCCGCGCACGGGCGCGCCGGCCGACGCGCAACGCTACTTCCGCACCAACTACTACGCCGCCTACGCGCAGAACGACTGGAAGTACCGGCCCAACCTGACGCTCAATCTCGGCGTGCGCTATGAATATTTTTCGCCGCTCACGGAGAAGCGTGGGCGACTGAGCAACATCATCTTCGGCTCGAACGGGCTCGCGAACGCGCGCGTCGGCGTCACCGATCAACTCTTCAAACCCGACCGCAATAACTTCGCGCCGCGCCTCGGCTTCGCTTACAGTCCACATCGCGAAGGCTTCGGCGGTCTCTTCAAACAGGATCGCATGGTCGTGCGCGGCGGCTTCGGCATCAACTACAATCGCATCCCCGACGTGCTCTTCTCGAACACGCGCGGCAACCCGCCCTTCCTCGCACGCTTCAACATCTGCTGCGGCACGGCGTCCAACGACTTCAGCACGCCCTTCGCCGGCGGGCAGATTCTCTACGCGCTCGGCGCGAACAACTCGATCCTGAGTTATCCGATTAATCCTGCGCTGGCGCAGGGCATCGATCCTGCGACGGGCGCACCGCGCGTCGGCGCGGTCGAGATTTACGGCGCGCAGCAGAACACGCCGAACTCTTACGTCTATGCCTACTCGCTCGAAACGCAGATCGCGCTGCCCTACAGCCTGACGGGAACTATCGGTTATCAGGGCAGCACCGGCCACAAGTTGATTCGTCTCGTCAACCAGAATTTCCTCTACCCGAACAACCCTGCGTTCTTCGCCGTCTATGTTCCGCAGCCCGACGTAAACTCGAGCTTCAACGCGCTGAACGCCGAACTGACGCGCCGCTTCACACGCGGCTTGCAGCTCACGGCCAACTATCGCTACAGCAAGAGCATCGACCAGCTCTCCTACGAGGGGCCCGGCTCTGTCACCAACCAGACCTTCCCGCAGGACAACCGCACCGAGCGCGGGCCTTCCGATTTCGACGTGAAGCACTACTTCGTCATGTCGAGTCTCTACGATCTCCCCTTCTTCAAACGCGGGGAGGGCTTCGCGCGCAAGGCATTTGGAGGCTGGTCGCTGAGCGCCATCGCAACGGCGCACACGGGCTTCCCGTTTACGCCGAAGACCGGACGTTGCGTCAGCACGCCGGGTGGCCCTACGCTCTGCCCCGCGCGTCCAACCGGCTATCTCGGCGGCGCGGGCACGTCGCAGTCGGATCAAGCCTTCATCACCGGCAGCAACTTCACGGGCGGCGGCACGCGCTACTTCACCGTCGCGACGCTGCCCAACGGCACTGTCGGCTTCCCCGGCATCGGGCGCAACTCGTTCCGAGGGCCCCACTACTTCAACATCGACACGAGTCTCGCCAAGACGTTCGGTGTTCCGAGCGCGCTGCACATGGGCGAAGGCGCGGGCTTCGAGGTGCGCGTCAATGCTTTCAACGTCTTCAATATGCTCAACCTCGCGCCCATCGGCTTCGGCGATTCGGGTGCGATCATTGAAGACGCAAACTTCGGTCGCTCGCCGCGCGGTCTCGCCGGGCGCGTCATCGAGTTGCAGGGTCGCTTCCGCTTCTAAGAAGCGCGTTCAACTCCGGGGCGCGAAACGTGTGCGGCGGCAGAAGAAGACCGTCGAACGCGTTTCGCGCCCCTCACGTTTCCAGAAAGGCCCAACGCCCGCCATGCACAAGACGACGCGACGCGCCACGCAACGACGCTGTGCCCTCTTCGCCGCGCTCATCCTGCTTGTTCCCTCCATCGCCCCGTCGCAGACCATGCACACGCGTCCCGCGACACAGCCTCCACACTCCGCGACGAGGCAACCGGCCCTCAACTTGCGACAGGCGGAGATCGAGCGACGGATCAATTCATTGCTCGCGCGCATGACCCTCGCGGAGAAACTCGGTCAACTTCAACAACTCGACGGCGAAGCGAACGGCAACTTCCGCCCCGAACATCTCGACATGATCCGTCGTGGCCTCCTCGGCTCGACCTTGAACGTGCGCGGCGCGGCGCGCACGAACGAGTTGCAACGCATCGCGATGAACGAATCGCGTCTCAAGATTCCGCACCTCTTCGCCTTCGACGTGATCCACGGCTATCGCACGATCTTCCCCGTGCCTTTGGGAGAAGCCGCGAGCTTCGATCCACGAACCGCCGAGCGCGCGGCCGAGATCGCTGCGCGAGAGTCATCAGCCGCAGGCGTGCGTTGGACGTTCGCGCCGATGGTTGACATCGCGCGCGACGCGCGTTGGGGCCGGATCGTCGAAGGCGCGGGCGAAGACCCGTTCTTAGGCGCGGCGTTCGCGCGCGCGCGCGTCCACGGCTTTCAGGGCGACGACTACAGCGCGGCGGATCGCATCGTCGCCTGCGCCAAACATTTTGTCGCCTACGGTGGGGCAGAGGCCGGACGCGACTACAACACAGTCGATCTCTCCGAGCGCACGCTTCGCGAAATTTACTTGCCGCCCTTCAAAGCCGCAGTCGATGCGGGCGTCGGTACGTTGATGAGCGGCTTCAACGATCTCAACGGCGTGCCCGCTTCCGCGAACCCTTTCACGCTCACAGACGTTCTGCGCGGCGAATGGAAGTTCGATGGCGTGGTCGTGAGCGACTACACATCCGTCGATGAACTGATCCGTCACGGCGTCGCCGCAGACGGCAAAGACGCGGCGCGGCTCGCTCTCTCTGCTGGCGTTGACGTCGAGATGGTCAGCCGTCTCTACAACCAGCACGGCGCAGCGTTGTTAGATGAAAAGAGACTCAGCGTTGCGCAGATCGATGAAGCCGTGCGCCGCGTGCTGCGCATCAAGTTCCGGCTCGGACTCTTCGAGCGGCCCTACACCGACGAGACGCTCGAAGGAAAGGTGATATTGAACAGCGAGCACCGCGCGGCGGCGCGCGAACTGGCCGCGCGCGCGCTGGTGCTCTTGAAGAACGAGCGCAACGTGCTGCCGCTCGATAAAAACATTGGCACGCTCGCCGTCGTGGGCCCCCTCGCCGACGATCCGAAAGCGGTGATAGGCCCTTGGACGGGCGATGGCCGCGTCGAAGACACCGTCTCGCTGCTCCAAGGGATCAGGGCGAAAGTCTCGCCGCAAACTAAAATTTTATATGCGAAGGGTGTGGCGATTGAAGGACGCGGCGTGACCGGCAACTACGACGCCGTGCCGCCCGACGCGACGACGAACGCGGGCGGCACAAACGTCGCAGCCGCACCCGATCCCACTTCGGCGCGGCTCGCGACCACACCCGTTGGAGTAAACGCCTTTGACGAAGCAGTGCGCGTCGCGCGCGAGGCGGACGCCGTCATCATCGCCGTCGGCGAGACCGCGGAGATGAGCGGCGAGGCGGCTTCACGCACGTCGCTCGATCTGCCCGGCAGACAGCTCGAACTCATCCAAGCGATCCACGCGACGGGCAGGCCCTACGTCGTCGTCCTGATGAATGGCCGCCCTTTAATCATCAACTGGCTCGCGGAGAATTCGCCCGCCATTCTTGAGACGTGGTTCGCGGGCACGGAGGCGGGCGATGCGATCTCAGACGTTCTCTTCGGCGATGTGAATCCCGGCGCGAAGCTCCCCGTCATGTTCCCGCGCGCCGTCGGTCAAGAGCCGCTCTACTACAATCACATGAACACGGGCCGCCCGCCGGACGCGGGCAACAAGTACACCTCGAAATACTTGGATGCGCCGTGGACGCCGCTCTACCCCTTCGGCTACGGCTTGAGCTACACGACATTCAAGCTCTCGAATCTGCAACTGAGCGCGCAGAGGATCACGCGCGACGAACGTTTGACGGTGAGCGTCGATGTCGAGAACACGGGCCCGCGCGGCGGCGACGAAGTTGTGCAACTCTACTTGCGCGACGTGGTGGCGAGCGTTGCGCGGCCCGTCGCCGAGTTGAAAGGCTTCGAGCGTGTCACGCTTCGCGCGGGCGAGCGTCGCCGCGTCTTATTCACGCTCACGCCCGCCGAACTCGGCTTCTATGATCGCACGATGCGTTTCGTGGTCGAGCCCGGTGCGTTCAAAGTCACGGTCGGCACGAGTTCCGTCGGAGGACTCGAAGCCAGCTTCGATGTCGTCGAAAGATAAGCGACGACGCCGGAGAGAGACGAATGCTCGTAAGCTGATCACGCGCGGAAACGTTGTAAGATGACTGCCTGATGATTTCGACACGCGCCCGAACATCACTCCCTTTGCGTCTTGCGTCTCGTTCTCCTTCGCGCCGCGCTTCCCGTTCGAGCACGCGCTTGCTCGCATCCCTGCTGCTCCTCTCGCTCTCGGTGTCGAACGCCTCTTCCGTCGCGCAGCTACGCGCGCCTTCAAGTGGGCCCGCGCATTCATCGCACGCGCCTACGAAACTCTCCGCAGAAAACGACGCGCTGCTTGAAGACCTCTCGCATCGCGCTTTCCTCTACTTCTGGGAGCAAGCCGATCCGCAGACAGGCCTCGTCCTCGACCGCGCGCACACGGACGGCACGAGCTATCCGCCCGGCGACGATCATTACCACGTCGCGAGCAGCGCGGCGACGGGCTTCGGTCTGACGGCCCTCTGCATAGCCGCCGAACGCAAATGGATCGAGCCGCAGCAAGCCCGCGTGCGCGTGAGGGCCACACTTCGCTTCTACGCCGAACGCGCCGAACAGTTCCACGGCTGGTTCTACCACTGGACGGACGCCGCCACAGGCACGCGCCGTTGGAACAGTGAAGTCTCGACCATCGACACCGCGCTTCTGCTCGCCGGAGTGCTCACCGCGCGCGCCGCCTTTCACGACGATGCGGAGATCGCTCGCCTTGCGACACGGATTTACGACCGCGTGGACTTCCCGTGGATGCTCAACGCGCGTAATAAACGACTCTCGCACGGCTGGCGGCCAGAAACCGGCTTCCTCAAAACAATGTGGGACACTTACAGTGAGCACCTCATACTCGATCTGCTCGCCATCGGCTCGCGCACTCATCCCATCACGCCGCGCGCGTGGCTCGCATGGCGGCGCGAGCGCATCACCTACGCGGGCTACACCTACATCACAGGTGGCCCCCTCTTCATTCATCAATACTCGCACGCGTGGGTTGATTTTCGCGGTCGCCGCGAGAGTTGGTATCCCTTCACAGACTACTTCGCGAACTCCGTCGCCGCGACACGCGCGCACAAACAGTTCTGCCTCGCGCTCGCGACAGAGTTCCCCGGCTACACGGAGAACGTCTGGGGCATCACGGCTTCCGATAGCGCGCGCGGCTACGTCGCGTGGGGTGGCCCTCCGCGCGACGCGGCCATCGACGGCACGGTCGTGCCCAGCGCGGCCGGAGGCTCGCTCATGTTCACGCCGGACATCTGTGTGCCTGTGCTTCGCGAGATGCGCGCGCGCTACGGCGAGCGCATCTACGCGCGCTACGGCTTCGCCGACGCTTTCAACCCTGCGACGGGATGGGTGGACGCCGACGTGATCGGCATCAACGTCGGCATCACGCTGCTGAGCGCGGAGAATCTACGCACCGGCAACGTCTGGCGTTGGTTCATGCGGAACGCGGAGATCGCGCGCGCGATGAACGCAGTAGGATTAGTCAGAGTGAAGAAGACAAGAGGGCTTTGACGTTTCGGGCCTTACCGATTCGACGTGAGACGAAGGCATCGACGAAGGAGAGTTATTGAGCGGGCCTAACTACCCCCTCTCGCTTTAGACTTGCGCCCGTAGAGTTCGGTCAGTTCTCTCAAACGCGCGCTCACATCTTGCGTCAGCGAGCCACGCTCGAAACGCCAGCTCCAGTTGCCCGCCGTGCTCGCGGGAAGATTCATGCGCGCGCGGCCATCTAAACCGAGCACGTCTTGCAACGGAATGATCGACGTGTCGGCGACGGACGCAAGCGCAGCGCGTATGAAGTCCCAGTTGATCTCCGCGCCGTCCGTGTCGAGATAGTCGAGACAATATTTGCGCTCGCGCTCGACTTGCGCCGCGTCGCGTGTCGAGTCATGGCCTGTGACTGAGTTGAACCAGCCGACGGTCGTGTCGTTGTCGTGCGTGCCGGTGTAAACAACGACGTTCGCGCGGTAGTTGTGCGGCAGATCGCGGCTCTCCGCGTCGCTGCCGAAGGCGAACTGCAAGATTCTCATGCCGGGGAAGCCGAACTCGTCGCGCAATGCATCAACGTCTGGCGTGATGACGCCGAGGTCTTCGGCGATGATCGGAAGTTCCCCAAGCTCACGCCTGATCGCCGCGAACAGTTCCCTGCCCGGCGACTCAATCCAGCGACCGTGCACGGCCGTCTCGTCGCCCGCCGGAATCTCCCAGCTCGCGGCGAACCCGCGAAAGTGATCCATGCGGACAACGTCCACCAGTCGCAGCGTCGCGCGTATGCGCTCGATCCACCACGCGACGACTTCTTGCTGCTTGCGTTCCCAATCGTAGAGCGGATTGCCCCAGAGCTGGCCCGTCGCACTGAAATAATCCGGCGGCACTCCGGCCATGACGCGCGGACTTCCGTCCTCGTTCAGCTTGAAGAGCGTGCGATTCACCCACACGTCCGCCGAATCATAGGCGACGAAGACGGGGATGTCGCCGATGATCTTGATCCGCTTCGCGCGGCAATAATCTTTCAGCGCGGCCCACTGCCGGAAGAAGAGGAACTGATAAAACTCATGCGCGTTCGTCTCTTCGCGCAGACGCTCGCACGCCGCCTTGAGCGCATTCGCTTCACGCCGCGCGATCTCTCGATCCCAAGCATTCCAAGACGCGCCGCCGCGCTCATCCTTCAACGCGCGGAAGAGCGCGTAGTCTTCGAGCCACGCGGACTCATTTTTACGAAACGTGGCGAACTCTGCGCGCAGCGCGACCGGAGCAGTGCGCTTAAAGTTCTCGCAGGCGCGTCGCAGCAGTCGATGCTTGAACTTGATCACTTCACCGAACTCGACGCGATCTACTGAGAAGCGCGGCGCGTCTTCAAGATCGTGACGCTCAAGCAGTCCGTCTTCAACTAACAGATCGGGCGAGACGAGCAGACTGTTTCCGGCTAGGCTTGAGAAGCATTGGTAGGGCGAGTCGCCGTAGCCGGTGGGCCCTAAGGGGAGAACTTGCCAGAGCGTCTGGCCGGCTTCGGCGAGGAAGTCCGCGAACGCGCGGGCCTCCGCGCCGAGATCGCCGATGCCGTACCGGCCCGGCAGACTTGTCGGATGCAGCAAGATGCCGCTCGCGCGTGGGAAGCCCAAAGTATGAACCTCGAAAAACAAGTAGGAACAATGAACGATGAATGATGAAGTAAGAACAGATCGACTTCACTTCATCGTTCATCCTTCATCGTTTCTACTTCCTACTTGCCTTTGAATCCGCGAACGTATGGAACGAGGGCGTTGATCTCTTCGGCAGAGATGCGCTTGCCGAAGGCGGGCATCCCGCCGCGCCTGCCTGCGGAGATCGCGCGACGCAATCGCGCGTCCGTGGGTTGTTCCTTGTCCCACCATTTTTTGTCTGTGAAGTTGGTCGCGCCGTAGAGTTCGCCTTTCTCTGTCTTGGCATCGCCGTCTTCGCCGTGGCAGTTGGCGCAGTTGCGACTATAGACCGCGTGCGCGTCAACCGCGCCGCCGCGCACGACCGTCGTGGCCTTTCTGCGTTGCGCCGCGCGCGAGGAGATGGCCCAACCGCCACAGGCAAATGCGACGAAGCAGATCATCGTCGCGAGTTTGATCGTCTTTCTTCCCATCGTTCGATTTACGAAGACCGGCGCGTCGGGCGCGGGTCTTATTCCTTTCATTGATCAAGTGATCGTCAGGCTATTTTTGCCGATGCGCGGGGCGACGTTTGAGTTTACAGGATGCTGCAATCGCGCGCATTACACGCGAACTGTTGGAACGCCCACTGTCCTTAGACGTGTCAGGAGAGGAAAAGTTTTCAACGTTTTTCGCGATAGGCGAGTAGAGGTTCATGGAAAGACGTTCGAGAGGACGACGAATGGCCGCCGAGATCGCACACATTTTTCTGACCGGCGCGGAAGAACTCCCCACGCGCACGTGCGAAGAAGAGCGCGCTGATCCTTTCGCCGCTCTCATCTCCCTCGCACGCGCGGGCAATGCACTGGCCTTCGAGCGTCTGATGCTTTTGACCGAGCGGCGCGTCGTCTCCGTGGCGTGGCATCTGCTCGGCAATCGCGACGATGCGCGCGACGCGGCGCAAGAAGTCTTCCTGCGCGTCTATAAATACCTCGCGCGCTTCCGCGAGGGCGAGGACTTTCACGGCTGGCTCTACCGCATCACTGTCAACGTCTGCCGAGACCTCGCGCGCAAGCGACGCGCGGGTGGCGAACAACTCGATGAGACCGGAATTGATCGCGACGCTCAAGCAACGCGAGAAAACCTGAGAGATGATAGACGCGATGCGCGCACGCCGCCCGATGCGGAAAGGGCCACCCTGCGTTCGCAGCAGTTGACGCTCATTCGCCGCGCGCTCGCGACGCTGCCTGAGAAGGAACGGGCCGCGATAGTGCTGCGCGACTTGGAAGGTCTCTCGACCGAAGAGGTCGCGCGCGCGCTCGGCTCGCGTCCCGTCACCGTGCGCTCGCAGGTCTCTTCGGCGCGCGCCAAGATCAAGACCTACTGCGACCGTCTGCTGCGTGAAGGAGGCTCTACGCGATGAAAACTTTGAACTGCGAACAAGCGTCTGAGCTGCTGCCGCTTTACGCCGCAGGCGATCTCGAAGGCGCGCGCGCGCGCGAAGTGGCCGCGCATGTCGCCGCGTGCGACGGATGCAGCACGCTCGTCGCCGCGTACGACGAGGGCCGCAGCCTGTTCGCAGAAGCCTGCGCGCCGCCGGAGTTCGGTGCGGACTTCTACGCGGGCGTCAGGAGCGCGGTGCTTGCGGAGATCGCGCGCGACCAGAGCAGGCCCTCGACGCCGTCGCTCATCGCCGCGCTCTTCTCCGGTCGCCGCCTCGCATACGCGACGACCTTCGCGCTCCTGCTCCTCGCGTGCCTCGTCGCGCTCCAACACCTGCGCCGCAACACGCGTGCGATGCCGCAAGAGATCGCTCGCGCTCAGCAAGACCAGAGCGATCCTTCGCGGAATGAAGTGATTGCCGTTAACACTCCGTCGCCGCCGCAACGCGCGACGACTTCGATCAACTCGCAACCGGGTAATGGCAGACGAGACGATTCAGGATCGCGCGCTCTATTCTTAAAAGCTAGACGCGACGCGGGCCTGTCGCGCCTTGAAACGGAGACACGACGCGACATGCCGACAACATTAGGCACGATGCAGCACGTTCGAGATGAAGTCGCTGTCGTGCCACGCGCGTCGCTTGATCCGGCCCTCGTGTCGGCGGCGAGCGTGCCTTCGGCAGTTGAGTCGGCGAGCGGCGAGAGTCAGAGCGGGCCGGAAGTTTCGCGCATCGAGATTCAGACCGCAGACCCGAACATACGCATCATCTGGCTCGCGCCACGCAAGGCGGAAGGGCCGGGCCCTGATCACGACAATCACGAGAACGTAGATAGAAACTAGGAGGCATCATGTTTACGAAGAGACTTCCAACCGTCGCCATCTTCACGTCGAGACTCAAAGCGCTCGCGCTCCCCTTGTTGATGTTGTCGCTCTGCGCCGTCGCATCTGCTCAGCAGTCGCAGCCGACGCCTTCGCCCGCAGACAGCTACGTCACCAACACGGGCTTCAAGAATCGCATCTTCGAGGTGCACAACCGCACGCCCGATGATCTCGTCTCGGTGATCAAACTTTTGACGAGCGGCTTCAAGGGAGCGCAGGTCTCGGCGAGCAACGAGTTTCGCACGATCACCGTGCGCGACTTTCCCGAAAACATCGCGGCGATTGAGGACGCCTTGAAGCGACTCGACACGCCCGAAGCCGCGCGACCGGACATCGAGATGCGCATCCACGTCCTCATCGCATCGAACACGGAGAGCGGGATGAGTCCACTGCCCGCAGAACTCCGCGACGTGGTGGCCCAGTTGCAGTCCACGCTCAGCTTCAAGAACTATTACCTGCTCACCTCGCTCGTGCAGCGCACACGCGACAGTCAGGGCTACCACCCCAGCTATCTCAAGGGGGGAGGCTCGGCGGAAGTCAGCGCGGCGGGCGCGGAGAAGCTGATCTACAACTACGCCTTCGAGGCAAACTCTCTGGCACTCATACCCAACAGCGCGGGCGGCGCGTCGATTCAACTCGGCAACTTCAACTTCATCATTTCGCCTCCGCCGGGAAACGGTGCCTCGGCGCAGATTCACAGCGACGTGAGTATGCGCGATGGCGAGAAGGTGGTCGTCGGCACGACGGGTTTGAGAGACAAAGCGTTTATCCTCGTGATGACGGCGAAGATCGTCAAATAAACGTAGGAACGATGAACGAGGAACGATGAAGTAAAGACGATCCATCTTTACTTCATCGTTCCTCGTTCATCGTTCTTACTTCCGCGTTACTTGAGTATCGGGTGCGAGCCGCCGTGCGAGTGATCACGTGTGGCGAGGAAGCGTTGGCGGTCGTTGTGATAGAGAACGATGTGTTCGCCCTCGTAGCGCACCACGTTTGCGACGCGCTGCCAGTCGCGCTCGTGCTCGGCGATGGCGAACGCGCCCGGCTCGTAAGACGAGACGATCCCTGCGGCATAGACGTAGCCGCCCTTGTCGTAGATGCTGCCCGCGTACTGCGCCGCGCCGACGGCGATGTCGGGCGAGTACGCGCCCGTGCTGTCTTTAGTGCGGTCGGCGCGCGCGATGAAGACGGTATAGTCGGAGTAGTTCAGGTATGAGCGATAGCCGTTGCGGCGCGCGACGGCGAAGAGATCAGTGAGACCGTCGTCGATAGCGCGCAGCATCTCCGTGGACGGACGCCTGACGGCGGCGACGTGTGCGCCGCGCGGCGTCTCCGTAACGTAGCCGAAGCGGTCGCCCGTGTACGTCTCTGCTTGCGCCTCGGCGCGGCGGTCGATCCCGCCTCCGCGTTGGGCCGGTTGATAACCGCGTTGGGCCGATGCGATGCGCGTCGACGCGCTGGTTAAAGATGCGATGCACGCGAGGGCGACTGTGAACGTCGCCAGCCTCTTCTTCAAACTGCGAGACTTCATGCCTTGCCCCCCCACTCGAAAAAAGCGCGGCGCGACTAAAGAGATGCGTGCGCGTCCAATGAAAAAGAGGTGAGCGAGTGTCGCGCGGGGAACTCGCTCACCTCTGTCATGTATGCCAAGCGCGTCGTTTGGGCCGGCGCGCGCCTCTCTCAAAAAAAGGAGAAAGGTGGCCTCTTGTTACTGTTGTTATCCTTGTGCTGATCGTTGTTGCGCTGTTGGTCGTTGTTCTTGGGCTGCTTCTCTTCTTTGGGCACGACCTTCTCCTCCTTCGGAGGGTCTTTCTTGTGATCGTCCCTGCCCTGCCCGAACGACGCAACCGGCGCGCCCGCCAGAAGCATGCAACACATCAACGCCAACGCTGGAAGATTTCGTAAAGCTCTCATCGCTTTTGCTCCGACCTCCTCGTGTTCTTTCCGAGACGCGCCGGGGAGGAATGGAGAGAGAGACCGCGTTCGTCTCGCTCAAGTATTGAGCAAGACCGATGCCACGCGGAGCAGTGCAGGCAACCGCCGACAGCACTGCCTTCAGCTTACAACTCAGAGACACGCGCGCACGCTTTACTGCGTTACTCATACCGTATCGTATATGGTGCGCCCTGCGACACGCAGGCTCTCTTGAAAGCCCCGATGGGCCGAAATCTCATGGCTTAGCGCAACGCTCCGGCTGAGATTCGATTGGATGATTCCCACGCCTCCGCAGGTGCGAAATAATTTTGATGGATGCCGGGTGCTCCTTCACTTTCTTACGATCACGCGTGCGTTGCCCATGTTGCCGCTCGCGTCGAAGCCGCGCAACGCGATTGTGTGTTCGCCCGTGCCGGACAATGGCAGATCGAGCGTGAAGGTCTCGCGCGGACTATCGGCGATGCCATCATCTGGGAAGACCGCGCGCCACGCGCCGCCGTCCACGCTCACGTCCGCTCGCCTGACCATGCCGCCGCCCGTGTCTTCGACGACGAAGCTCAGCGTGACGCGATCATTCGCGACTTTCGCTTCTCCGACAGCGCGCACCGTCGGCGGCGTGTTATCCACGTCCAGTGGCTCGCTCGTGCGCTCGCCCGTGAGGGCTGCGCCGACGGCGTTGTCGGGCGCGTCCGTGGCGACGACTTTGAAGACGTAGCGACCATCGCCGAGCGCGGCGGAATCGACCGTGAAGAAGTTCTCGCGCAAGCGATCCTTGAGCAGACGGAAACTGCTCTCACCGAGAGCGCGATAGTAGATCGAGTATTCGAGCGAGTCGCCGTTGCGATCTTCCGCCTGCCACTGAAGCGAAACCGCGCCGCGTTGATACGCGCGACGCGGCGGAATCTGCGGCACGGGCCCGAAGAGCGACGGATCGATCCCCGAAGCCTCGACGTTCGGATCGGTCTGCACCTGTATCGCGGGCAACAGCGCGACACCGACGGGCAGCGTCGTGATCGACAGAATCTCAGGCGCGACGTTGCGCGGTAAGTAAGCAACGCTCACAGCCTCAACGCGTGCGGCTTCTGCGTTCGCTACTGTGGGCGCGCGCAAGGTGGCCCTCCACTGGATGAAGCGCGCGCGGGGGCTCGTGATCGCCGCGCCTGCGGGAGACTTATAAGGCTCACTCCAATCGCTCCAAGTCACGTCGGGCCTCTCGGTGTTGCCGGAACGCGTCTGCAACTCGACCGCGCCGCGACCGCGCCACCAGATGCGTCCCCATGCGGCGTTGAACTTCGCATCGCGCACCGGCGACTCGTATGTGCCCTCACCCGCAGGCTGAGAGTCGAGGCGAAACAATTTGCCCTGATTGCTCGACGCAGCGAACACGTCCGCGCCGCGCACGATGAAGTTTGAGATTTGATCCTCCGTCGATTGCACGAGCAGCGTGTCGCGTCCATCAACCGTCACGGAGTAGATACGCCCCTTGTCATTCGTGCCGATGATGACGCCGCCTTGCGGTGCGGGCGCGACGGAAAATGCAGTGACGTTCGGCGAACTCCACACCACGTCCGCGCCGCCCTCCGCCGAGAGACGAAAGACCGCACTGCGGGCCGTCGAGAGTTCATTGCGACTACGCGCAGGGGCCGAAGACTGGCCGCCGCCGCTCTGCGTCGTACTGCCGCCCTCTTCGACGACGACCGATGTGACCGTCCCTCCCGATGAGGTCGTCGTACTCGTGCCGGATGACGAAGTTGAAGTCGTTGTCGGGGCCGACTGCGTGCGTGCGCTTGAAGCCGCATCGCTCAGAGCGAGCACGTAGATCGATCCGTCGGGCGCGGGCGCGAGCGCGTGTATTTCGCGAAGCGGCGAGTCGAAGAGCGCGAACGGTTTGCCCTGCGGCGAGATGCTCAAGACGAGCCCGCCCGGATCGGTTCCGGCGATGAGATTGCCCGCGCGATCAACCGCGAGCGAGATGATGTGCGTCTCGTTGATGTCCGCGAGCAGCGAGTCTTCCGCTTTCGCGCCGCCCGCGCGCACGCGATAAATCTTTCCCTTGTCGCCCGTGCCGATAGCCAGCGCGCCGTCCGGCATGACGGCAAGCGACCAGATGTACTTGTCTGCCGGATCGAAATAGACATCCGCGTGCCCGTCAGTCGTAATGCGATAAACTTTTCCGTCCGGTGAAGTGCCCGCGTAGATCGCACCGTCTCGTCCGACGACGAGCGCGGTCACGTCCAACTCAGGCGCGTCGTAAAATAGTGAGCCTTTGCCGTCTGCGCCAACGCGATAGATGCGCCCGTCGTGGCCCGTGCCGAGATAGATGTTGCCCTGCGCGTCCGCCGCGCTCGACCAGACGTAAGCCTGCTCCGTGTCGAAGATTTTAGTGAAGCGCGGCGCGAGCATGAGCGCGCCCGTGTCCGTGACGGAGACGCCGTGCGCTTCGCCTTTCAAAAGCTCCTCGCGCGTGTCGGTCTCCCACACTTGAGGGCCACCCGCGCGCGCGCGCGGCGCGACGAAGAGTGCAGCGAGAGCGATTGTGATGACGAGTGAGAGTTTGACGACGACGCGGGACGAGAACGTGTTTTTGATCATTCAGGAAAATTATGCCGTGTGAATTTGTCGCGGCGGGCACGAGGGCCGAAGGGCGCGCATCGGGCGTGAGCCGGGATGACCTTGTGATGATAACCCGAAAGCCCGCGTTGCCGTAACTCGCGGTCTTTTGCGAAGCATGCGCTGCGCCCGTTTCAACTGCCGACGTAGCGCGCGTAAAGCGAGCGCGCAATCGCAAGGTCGTCTGTGCCGCGAATGATGGCGCGCGCGTCTTTGAAGATCGTCAACTCGTAACCGTTCGTGCTCAGGCGCACGAGATATTCGTTCGCCTTCGTCTCGCCGACGACGCGCAACCTTTCGGCGAGCGCGGCGAGATCGAGATCGGAGGCGCGTGCGGGCGAGACCTGCACGGCGTTACGACCGCAGAGCACGGCGGCGAAATCTTTCGCTTCGGCCTCAAGCGTCTCGTAGCGAGAGAGCGCGCAGGCCGGGCATTCGGGCGCAGGCTTGCCGAGCTTGATACGTCGCCAATCGTTGCGCCACACGTCGAACTGCATGAGCGCGCCGTGCAAGTCGTCCGTGTGGCCTGTCAGCAGCTTGAGAGCTTCGCTCGTCTGCACCGCCGCGACGATTGCGATGATCGGTTGAATGACCCCCGCCGTGTCGCACGTTTCGGCGGAGCCTGCGGGCGGCACGTCCTCGAAGACGCAGCGCAGGCAAGGGCTGATGTGCGGGCGCACCGTCATCGTCACGCCGTAAGAGCCGACCGCCGCGCCGTAAATCCACGGGACATCGTGCTTCACGCACGCATCGTTCAAGAGATAGCGCGTCGCGAAGTTGTCCGTGCCGTCGAGCACGATGTCGCAGCCCTCGACGAAACGCTCGATGTTGTCGTGACGCGCATCGGCGACGATGGGGTCGATCTCGATCTCGGAGTTGATCTCACTCACGCGTCGCGCGGCGGCGACCGCTTTCGGCAGTCGCTCGCGCGCGTCGCGTTCAGTGAACAAAGTTTGTCGCTGCAAGTTCGACTCTTCGACGAAGTCTCGATCTACGACGCGCAAGCGACCGACGCCCGCACGGGCCAGTGACTCGACCTGCGCCGAGCCGAGCGCGCCGCACCCCATCACGAGCGCGCTCGCTGCGCCGATGCGTCGCTGGCCTTCCGCGCCGATCCCTGCGAACAGAATCTGCCTGCTGTAACGCTCATTCATCGGAGATGAGTATAGCGGCACGAACGGAAGCGCGACACTTTGCAGACGCGCTTAAACTTTGATGTAGATTTTTTTCTTGTAGAGGAGGGCCATCAAGCCGAGCCAGAGCAGAACGAAGCAGACGGCGAAGGCGAGCGAGGCGTTCAAAGGCGAGAGCCAAGAGGCGAAGGCGCGCTGGTAGATGAACGTTTGCAGGTTCGCTCCCGTCGTGCCGTCGGTGCGCGTGAAGTTCCACCACTCCTTGATCGTCATCACGCGGGCCATGAGGCCCGTGAGCACGAAGACGGCGAGCGCGTTGACGCCGAAGACGCGGAACGGGAGCGACCAGCGTTTGTAGCCTTTGATGTCGATGAGCCAGTAACAGACGGCGAGCAGTTGCAGCGCAAGCCCTGCGGTGAAGAGCACGTATGAACTCGTCCACAACGCCTTGTTGATCGGAAAGAACGGATTCCAACACCAGCCCGCGACGACGCACGCCGCGCCCGCGACGAAGAGACCGGCCACCTTCTCGTAGTCGCTCACACGCCTTCGCAGCCAGTGGCCCGCGAGCACGCCGAGCAGCGTCGTCGCAATGGCCGGAAAGGTGCTCAAGATTCCTTCCGGATCGTAAACACGGTCGCCGCCCTTCCAGATGTGATTGCCGAGTAGTTTGCGATCAACGAACGACGCGATGCTTCCCTGCTTCGAGAGATCGCCGACGGCGTAACCCGGCGTCGGGATTTTCGTCAACACGACGCAGTAGAGGACGAGCAACACGGCGCAGATGACGGCTTGCGTGCGCCAAGTTGTCTTAACGAAGATGAGCGCGGCGAAGAGATAGCAGAAGGCGATGCGTTGCAGCACGCCTGAGAGCCGCACGACGGCGAGGAGCGCAGCCATGCCATGCGGGATCGTCTTCAAGCCGCTCACGAATCCGTTCGTGAAATCAACTTGATCGGTCTTAACGAATGGAAACGTCGCGAGCAGGAAACCGAAGGCGTAGATCAAGACGAAGCGGCGGACGATCTTGAAATACAGATCGCGCTTCTCTCCACCATCCTCGACGCGGCGACCGAGCGCAAGCGTGATCGAGATGCCGACGATGAAGAGGAAGAACGGGAAGATGAGATCGGTCGGCGTCCACCCGCTCCACTCCGCGTGTTCGAGGGGCCAGTAGATGTGACTCCAAGTGCCGGGGTTGTTGACGAGGATCATCCCGGCGATGGTCGCGCCGCGCAGCACGTCGAGCGAGACGAGCCGACCCGACACCTTCGCGCCGCTCTCGCCTTTCGCGTCGCGCTCGTCAGCGTTCGTCATGTCCATGCTGTTTAACTCATGCCGCGCTTCGCGTGTCTGTCGCCCATCAAGGCTGCGGGCGCGTGCCGAGACCGAACTCTTCGGGGCTGGGCAAGGTCGAGTGGTCGGCGTAGTCGCGCAGAGCCTCTTCGACCGACTTCGACTTGTCGAGCCAAGTAGCAACGGCGTGATCGTAGCGCGCGAGCACGCTCGCGAGCCAGTAGGGCCGGTTCTCGGCGAGCCATTGTTCACGATAGCCCTCGCGAAGAATTGATAGCTCTTCGGCCATCTCGCGAAGTGAGTTGTAGATCGCTCCGTGATAGCGACGCAGGCGGCCGACTTTCACGCGGTCGCCGAGATTGAGATACGCTGCCCAGTAGTCGCGACTGAACTGCTCGACCACTTCCATGCGCCGCCCCATGTGATCGAAGCGACGCGCGGCGAAGATCATCGCGGGGATCATCTCGTGGTTGCGTCGCGCGCTGTCGCCTTCGGCGCGCAAGTCCTCTTCAACCTCTTCGACGGCGAGACGCATCTGCTTCGTCTTCTCGTTCATCTTGCGCGCCTGCGCTTGGAAGGCGGGCGTGAAAGGCTCTTGCCAGAAGAGTTGATCGCTTGAGCCGATGCCCATCAAAGTGTTGACACTTCCGAGTGAGCGGATCGAGCGGACGAACGTGTCGCCATCGGCGCGAAAGAAGGCCCAGTCGAAGTCGCGCTCGAAGCGCGGCACGTCCAACTGGCCCTGCTGCCAAGAAGCCGCCGCGCCGAGGACGACGCCGTACCAAGCCGTCTCGTAGAGCGACTCGCCGTCGTCGTCCCACTCGGTGTTGAGCATCCCCAGAGCATTCGCCTCTTGCCCGTCGCGAACGAAGTTGACGATGTTCTTCACGGCCGTGTCGTCGTTCGGGAAGATTTGATTCCACGTCTGCACGCCGGGGCAGACGAATTGATCGAGACCGGCATCATTGAACGGCTTGATGCGCGCCTTGAAATCTTCGCGACCGCCGTAAGACCAGTTCATCGCGATCATCTCTTTCGGCACGTTGTTGATCAGATCGGGATGATTCAAGGCGATGTCGCCCCAGAACATGAGCCGACGATTGTAGGGCTTCAAAATCTCGCGCACGCGGCGCAGGTGCTCGAAGTAAACCGCGCCGACTCCCTTCGCTCTCACCTGTTCGCGGCTCTGGCCCTCGCCGAGTTCAAAAGTTTCATCCTCGCCGATGTGGAAGAAGCGACCGGGGAACAGTTCGTTCAACTCCTTGTACCAGTCGGCGACGAGCTTGTAAGTCTCCTCCTGTTGCGGCGAGAGCACGTCGCCGTAAGGCACTTCGGCGAGCGGTGCATACTTCTCGAAAGTTAGAACTTTGTGCAGGTGTCCGAAGGTCTGCTGCTGCGGCACGAGTTCGACGTGATAGCGGCGCGCGTATGCGACCAGCTCGCGAATCTCCGTGGGCGTGAGCGCGCCGCCTTCCGGCCCTAAGAGCGGGTGCGACTCGAAGCGCACGATGTTCTCCATGTTGAAGGAGTGCATGTTGAGCTTGAACGACGCCTCGGTGCGAAGCTGTCGCTTGACGTATTCGACCGTCGGCACGGGCCCCCTGTTGATGTCGTCGTACATCCCGCGCCAGCGCATCTGCGGGTAATCGACGATCTTCAACGCGGGCACGAACGCTTCCGGGCCCTCGCCGCGCACGAGTTGCTTCAAGGTCTGCACGCCGTAGAACGTGCCTGCGGTTGTTTTGCCCGCGACGACGATCTCGCGCGGCGTCACGCTTAATACATAGCCCTCTTCGTTCAGATTCAACGGCGCATCCACGCCTGCGCGCTTGAGCGCGGACTGAACCGTAGCGTTGTCGAGCGAGCCGATGATGATCGTCGCGCGGTCGCGCCGCGCGGCGACGCGAAGAATGAGGTTCGCGCTTCGTCGTGCGTCTTCGATGAAGTCTCCGGCGGCGAAGCGATCATCTTCTGAGCGCGGATCGGCGAGCGCGATCCGCGCGTCGCGCGTGAACTCGAAGCGGCCCGTCGTCGCTGTCAACTTTCGTGGTTGCGGGATAATGTGGATCGCGTCCGAAGATGTGGAAGGCGATGGCGCGTTCGACGCTCGTGTGTTCATCGTCTGCGCGTGCGCAGCGCAGACGATGAGTAGCATCGCCGCCGCAAGTAGTGACAGACGATGCGAGAGGCTTCGTGATAAAGTGTGCGACATGATTTCTGGTTACGGGCGGTGACAGTAGCTTGTAGTTGAATAGCCAGAGAGCTTTTACCCGAAACATTCAGGGATAGCAACGGCGCGTGCGCGCGGAGGTGATCGGTAGTTGTCGCTGATGCTCGAAGAGATCGCGGAGCAGCCCGCGTCTCTACGCAAGACGATTGAGGAGGAGCGCGCGAAGGTAGCGCGACTCGGAAAATTTTTGCGCGCGCGAGGCATCGATCTGATCGTGCTCGTCGCGCGCGGGTCGAGCGACAACGCGTCGCTCTTCGGTCGCTACCTGTTAGAGATCAAGACCGGCATCCCCGTCTCGCTCTCCGCGCCTTCGGTGCACACGCTCTACGGCGCGCGGCTCGATCTGCGGCGCGCGCTCGTCGTCGGCGTCTCGCAGTCGGGCGAGGGTGAGGACATCAACCGCGTGCTTGAGAACGCGCGTGCGGGCGGCGCGTACACGGTCGGCATCACGAACGAGCCGCAGTCTTCGATGACAAGCCTCGTCGATGAGACGCTCTTGACGCACGGCGGGCGCGAGCGATCAGTGGCCGCGACGAAGACCTTCACGGGCCAGATGCTCCACTTCTACATGCTCGCCGATGCGCTCGCCGCGCGTGAAGCGGACCGGATCGATTTCACTTCGATACCCGACTGGGCGGAGAGCGCGTTAGAGCTTCGCACGGTCGTCGCAGAGACGGTCGAGCGTTACCTGTTCATGGAGAATTGCGTCGTCGTCGGGCGCGGGTTGATGTACGCGAACGCCTACGAGATGGCCCTGAAGTTGATGGAGACGTGCTATGTCGTCGCCGAAAGATTCTCGTCCGCAGACTTCCTACACGGGCCACTCGCGATGGTCGAGCGTCACTTCCCCGTCATTCTCTTCGCGCAACCGGGCGTGACGCGCGAAGCGACGCGCTCGCTCGTCAAACGTTTGCGCGAGCTTCGCGCCGATACGCTCGTCATCACCGAGGACGAGCAGATCGCTGCCTCATGCACGCGCTCGCTCCTCATGCCCGCAGGTCTCGACGAGCTGCTCGCGCCGATCCCCTACATCATCCCCGCGCAACTCTTCGCCGCCCTCCTCGCCGACTGCAAGGGACTCGATCCCGACTCACCGCGCTCGCTCTCGAAAGTTACACGCACACTATAAAAGTCTGGAGTCTCGGAGTCCGGAGTCAAAAGCGGAAAACTCTTTTTGACTTTAGACTCGTGACTCCAGACTCCCGACTTTGAATCAGTTTAGTGTTGGATGTACTCGTGGAGCAGGCGTAGCTCGTCGCCCTGCTCTGATAGCTCGACGCGCATGATGTCGCGGATCGAGAGCATTCCGATCCAGCGATTGCCACGGACGACGGGCAGGTGGCGCGTGCCGAACTTCTCCATGCGTTCGAGGGCCTGATGCGGAGTGTCGCCGCAATCGATCACCACATCGATGGCGCTCATCACGTCGCGAATCGGAACTGCGCCCGCGTCCGCTTTCTTCAAGACGATGCGACGCAGCAGGTCGCGCTCCGAGAAGATACCGCTCAATCTTCCCTCAGCGTCGAGCACGCAGACCGCGCCGATGTTGCGCTCTGACATATATTGCGCCGCGTCGTGTGCCGTCGCCGTCTCGCGCACGAAGTAGGGTTCGCGATCGCGAATCACATCGCCGATAGAGACCATTGCCGTGACCTCCGTCTCGAAGACTGAAATGAGAACTGATCGGGGACGGCTGAGTTGTAATTCTTTACGCCGTGAAGGTCAAGACCTTCCTGCGCGCCGACCGGCGATGCATCAGTCGAAGAGCGAGGCTTGTAAGGTTGGGCGACGGAAGGTGCGGCGCGGCTCGAAGTCTGCGACGTTGCGTGGCTCGTTGAAGCCGAGGCGTCGCGCGTGGAGGCGGAAGGTCTGTTGGATGATCTTCCAGTATTCGCCTTCGCCCGTCATGCGCTTGTGAAACTCTGTGACGTTGAGCTTGCCGCCGCGCACTTCGCGGAGTCGATTCATGACGCGATCCGCACGGTCGGGCATCTCTTCGCGCAGGCGTTGCTCGAAGTAGGGCGCGACGCTGCCGGGAAGTCTCAGTAGGTTGATGAAGGCGTAGCGCGCGCCCGCTTCCTTCGCGCGCTTCAAGAGTTGCGGGATGTGCGGATCGTTCAAGCCCGGAATGATGGGCGCGATGCCGATGCCGACGGGGACTCCGGCGCGCGCGAGTTCTTCCATCGCAAGGAAGCGCGAGTCGATTGATGGCGCGTGTGGCTCGACGGCGCGTGCGGTCTTGTTATCAGTGAAGCCGATGGTGAAGAAGACTGCGGCTGACGCTTCGCGCGCGAGTGCAGCGAGGAGTTCGGCGTCGCGTCGCACGAGCGCGGACTTGGTGACGATGCCGACGGGATTGCGAAACTCTAGGCAGACTTCGAGACACGCGCGCGTGAGTTTGTAGTGAGCTTCGAGCGGAAGATATGGATCGGAGGTGAAGGAAAAAACTAACTCGTCGCCCTTCCAAGCGGGCTTTAACATCTCTTCGCGCAGAAGTTTCGGCGCGTTAACTTTGACGACGATCTTGCGCTCGAAGTCTGTGCCCGCGCCGAAGCCGAGATACTCGTGCGTGGGGCGCGAGAAGCAGTAGGTGCAGGCGTGCTGGCAGCCGCGATAGACGTTGACCGAGTAGTCGAAGCCCACGTCGGGGCTGTCGTTCTTGTTGATGATGGTGCGTGTGGCCTCTTCCTCGAAGACTTCGAGTTTGGATTCGGGCGGCTCGCCGATCCATTCGACATGATTAGAGAGCCACGGGTTCGGCGGGTTCTCGACGTAGCGCATGGCATGACTCCTCGAAAGCGACGTTTCGCGCGTGTGAGGATCGTCGGGAGTCAATCCTTACTGCTCTTCGTTCGGAGCGCGATCATAACCGTTCTCGCGCCACAGTCAAAGAGAGAGGCGGCGCGGAGTCGTTCAACTCCGCGCCGCCTCTTGCGAGCTTATTCTCTTTTGCCTTCGCGTCAAACACCGGCGAGCGCGCAGTGCTCTTCGAGGAGGCGTGTGATGAGGCGCGTGTGCCAGAGTTCTTCCGCCTCGTGCTTGTGAACGAAGCGAAGCGCGAAGCCCATGTCGGCCACCTGATAGACGACCTCACCCCAGAGGTACGCGCGGCGTTCGGACGAGGGATCGAGTGTGAGCCGCACCACTTCGCCGGGCGCGACGCGGTCGGACGTGAGGATGAAACAACCCGTCTCGCTTAAGTCAACGACGAGACCGCCGCACTGTGCCCTCTGGCCTTCCCAGCTCGCGTCGATCTGGACGCGTGCGCGCTGCTTGTTCCTGCGGTCGTTGGCGCTCATGTTAATTCCCGTTTCAGGCGACGAGCACAATCGGCTCCGCCGTTGCTTGTTCTCTCTGCCCCATGCTCGCGCGCGTCTCGGCGACGATCTGCACCGCGCCGTCCGCGCCCACTGGCTTCGAGAAAAGATAGCCCTGCCCGTACTCGCAGCCGAGCTTGCGCAGCAGGGCCAACTGCTCGCGCGTCTCCACACCTTCGGCGACCACATCCATGCCGAGGTTCTGCGCGAGCATCAGGATCGTGCGGACGATCTCCGAGTTCTCGTTGTTGTCCGCCATACGCATGACGAACGAGCGATCAACTTTCAAAGTGTCAATCGGGAAGCGGTGCAGGTATGAGAGCGACGAGTAGCCCGTGCCGAAGTCGTCGATGGAGAGTTGCACGCCCAAGCCGCGCAGTTGTCGAAGCATCTCGGTCGCCGTGTCGATGTTCTCCATGACGACCGACTCGGTGATCTCAAGTTTCAAGCTGCGCGAGGCCAGTCCCGTCTCGTCGAGAATCTGTTTGACCTGCTCGATCAAGTTCGGCTCGGTGAACTGCCGGCTCGATAGATTCACGCTGATGGAGAGCGGCGGATCGGATGGGAACTGCACCTGCCACTCGTGCATCTGCTGGCACGCCTCGCGCAACGCCCACTGCCCAATAGCGATGACCTGCCCCGACTCTTCCGCGACGGGGATGAAATCGAGCGGCGAGATGACGCCGCGCTCCGGATGCTGCCAGCGCACGAGGGCCTCGAAGCCGCGCACGCCGAAGTCGTCGAGCGAGACGATGGGTTGATACTGCACGAAGAACTCGCCGCGCTCGCACGCGCCGCGCAGATCAGTCTCCATCTGCAAGAGGTTCATCGCGACGGCGTGCATCTCTTTGTCGAAGACTTCATGCCGCGCTTTGCCGAGCGATTTCGCGCGATACATCGCCGTGTCTGAATCGCGCAAGACTTCTTCCGGCAGCGCGTAGTCGGTCGAGCCGGGCGCGATGCCGATTGAAGCGGTGGTAAAGACCTCGCGACCGCTCAAGTAAAACGGCTGCGACAACTCTTTCTGAATGCGCTCGGCGACGAGGATCGCTTCCGCTTCGTCCTTGACGCCTTCGAGCAGGATCGTGAACTCGTCGCCGCCGACGCGTGCGACGGTGTCGCCGGGCCGGAGGCACAACTCAAGACGGCGCGCGATGCCGACGAGGAGTTGATCGCCGATCATGTGGCCGAGGCTGTCGTTGATGACCTTGAAGCGATCGAGATCGAGGAAGATAACGGCGAAGTTCTGTTCGAGATTTCGCTGGCGGCGCGCAATGGCGAGCTTCAAGTGGTCGATGAAGAGCGAGCGATTCGGCAGCCCCGTCAAAGCATCGTGGAAGGCGTCATGTAAGAGTCGCTCCTCGGCGCGCTTGCGATCCGTGATGTCCTGCGTCTGGAAGATGAGGTGGACGTGCTTCGTCTCCTCGCCCTTCACGCGTGAGACGCTGCACAGCACCCAGACCGTGTGGCCCTGTTTGTGCACGAGCCGCTTCTCGACGTGGAAGACAGGGATGCGACCGCGAATCAACTCCTTGATGTTGGCAAGCACGTTGCCGAGATCGTCCGTGTGCGTGATCTGCTGGAAGTTCATCGTCAGCAGCTCCGCCTCCGAGTAGCCGAGTATCTCGCACAGCGAGCGATTCACCTGTAGCCACTGCCCATTCGCTGAGACGAGCGCCATGCCGATTGCCGCGTGATCGAACGCGCTGCGGAAGAGCACCTCGCTCTCACGTAACACGGCCACGCGCCGCTCGATCTGGCGCGCACGCGACACCGAGTCGTGCAGGCCCTTGAGATAGACGCCGAGCGCGAAGTGAACGAAGGCGCAGGCGAGCGTGAAAGCGAACGCGCCGTAGAAGCCGACGAACTCGACCAGCTTTGCGATGACGAACGCCGCGCCATTGACCGCGCCATAAGCGACGAAAGCCCACGCACAGATGCGCGCGCGTGCGCGCCAGCTTGCGCGATCATCAACATCCTGCGCGCCGCACCCGACAGCCACGCGCAGGGCCACCTGTATCGCCGTAATGAGGCAGAGCGCGGCGACGAGCGCGGGCATTGAAAGTGTCTGCGTGAGATTCACACCTCCAAACGAGAGGCGCAGCGACCACACGGCGAGGAACGTCGCGGCTGTGGCGGCGGCGGTGTTCGCCACCGTCTCAGAAGCCGAGCGGCGCGTCGAGAAAGAAGAGCAGAGCGCGGCGGCGGCGGCGAGCATCACCGCCCATTCGCCGCCGTAGAGCAGCATGACGAGCACGAGCAGCGTGTCTGCGTGCGAGACAAACTCCTCCGTGCCGGGAATGCGCGCGCGCAGACGCGTGCCGACGTTGACGGCGACGAGCGCGAGCAGCAGGAATGGGACATCGACGCGCGCGAGCGGCAGGCGCAGAGCCGAAGAACCAAGCGCGCACGCCCCGAGCGCATAGAGAGCCCACCGCAAGAGGCGGCTCAGGTTGTAGCAGTTGGAAGTGATCATCTAAGAGTTGAAAGCGCCTCTCGAATTTTTACGATGAGGAAGTCTTTCAAAGGTGGGGGCGCGGGCTCAAGAGCTGTTGGAGGGGGCGTGCGCGAGAGCCGCACGACTTACTTACAATTTAAGTGCCAGAGCGCACATTGGTCAACATCCTTTTTTTCGCGCTGAAACGCCTGTTGTCGCACGCTCCGGTCACGCCGCACGCGGTCACTCTGCCCTGTCAACGTCACTCTGATTGAACGCTCTCACTAACTCTGACCGGACTGCCGCGAGCCGGAGCTTTCAACTTTTACCTTGCCGCGCTATGCCCCACTGCTCTACTATTTTCATGTGGCTGCGGCGCGCACGCGTCCTTATGAAGACTTGAGCCACCGGCCCGGCCCCGCACACATTAACCCTCCGAGAGCTTTCACACACATCACCACGCTCTCACTTTCGCGAAAATTCAGGAGTCACCATGCGAGTCACCTGTCCCAACTGCGACCGGAAGAGCCTGCTCGACGCTGCCTCTCTCTCCGACGCGCCCGTGCAAGTTGCCTGTGCGCGTTGCGGCTCGCCCTTCCGCGTCAGCATCATCTGCGAGAAGACTTCGACCGATCAACACGCCGCGCAGCCAACGCGCGAGCCGCACAGCATGACGACTTCAGAGCCAACCTGCGTCGTGCTCGATCTCGACGATGCGGGCGAGGCGTTGCGCCGCGCGCAGGCTTCCGCATTCACAGCCGAAGACAAGTATCGCCTCGGCGCACGTCTGTTGAACCTCTCGCCCCTACGCCTGCTGCTCGCTGGCTGCGCTTTCGTCCTCCTCGTGGCCCTCTGCGACCTATTGCTTGCGCCCCGCGCTCTCACGACGCAAGACGCCGCACTCTCCCACTTGCAGAATCAAGCGACCAACCGCGCCATCGGCGCGCGTCGCGTCGGGCCATCGAATAACGAAGGCGAAGACTCTCTCGCCGATGAGACGAGCGCGCGGGCGCAGACAACGATAGAGATGGCCGATGCGAAGCCCGCACCCATCTCAGACACGCGCGCGTCGCAAACTGATTCGCTTGTGAGCGTCAACACCGCCGCTGCCGATCCGGTCGTTGACGCACAGCCTTCGTCGAACGCCGTCGAAGTTTCATTCGCTAACGCGAGAGAGAAGATCAAGCCGGACGCGAGTGCAGCCGATCAATCGTCGGCGAAGTTCACGCTTCAGCTCGCGTCTTACAGGGCTGAAGAAGAGGCGCAGGAGTTGGCGCGAAAACTTCAGGCGGCGGGCTTCGAGGCGCGCGTCGTCACCGAACAGAACTCGAAGCGCGCGTGGTATTGCGTGCAAACCAGACTCTTCGACACGCGCGAGGGGGCCGGGCAGTATCTCGCAGAGTTGCGCGCGCAGGGCTTCGCCGCGAGCTACACCGTGAGAGAGATCAATTAACTCATCTCACGCGCGGGCAAAACAGTTTCAGTTGTCGTTGAGTTGATCGCGTGGGCCGGTGAGATCATGCGCGCTCGCGTTCGCCGCATCGTGCCATGTGACGAAGAAGAGACGATATCGATCCGGGTCTTCGAGCGTGACGAAACGGCCTCCCCAACCTTCGTCCGTCGGCGGCGCGATCTCGTAGCCGTGTGCGCGCAGTCGTTCGAAGAATGCGTCAACGTCGGCGATGCCGAAGAAGAAGTGCACGCCGCGCCCGCGTCGCCCCATCGCGGGCGGCTGCTCGGCGAGCGTCAAACGCAGAGGGCCCGCGCGCAAAGTCGCGAGCGACGGGTCGCTCTGTTCGCTCATCGAGACGAGCGAGAAGCCCAGCGCGTCGCGGTAGAACTCGACAGAGTCCTGCAAGCTATCGACTTCGAGAAAGATCAGATCGAGTCCCGACAAACTCATAAATTTATCGCGCCTTAGAACGCCGTGCAGAGCATATACACTCCGCAGAGGCCGCCCGCCACAGAAGACCAGAAGACGATCTCCTGCGCCCAGACGAAGCGGCGCGCGAAGTGTGAAGCCTCAAGTCCCTCGCGCGCGTAAACCATCGCCGCGTGGGCCATCCAGACGCCGAAGAAGACGAGCGCAGCCGCAAGCAGCGCGAGCGGAAAGAGGAAGACGACGTAATGCGTGCGCACGAGCAGCAACAACACGAGTCCCAAGAAGATCATCAGCAGTGCGCCCACTACGCGACCCCACACCGCATCGGCCCTCGCCGCGCGCGATGATGCGGGCGTGAACCCATCATGCGCGAACCAATCTTCCGCGACTATCACGCCCTCCAACTTTTCATCTGATAAATCATCGCTCGGCCCCTGCTCGGCGCGCACGCGACGGCGCACGTCGTAAGCCTCGCGCGTCGCGTTGTCGCCGAGGACGCGATAGGCTTCGTTCAACTCCTTCATCTGCTCTTCGCTGCCGCCACGATCCGGATGATGCTCTGCGGCCAGTCGCTTGTAGCGCCGACCGATCTCCTCGCGCGGCGCATCATCGCTCGCGCCGAGCATCTCGTAGTAGTCCTTCTCCGCATCGCCTTCGCTCACAACTTACCCCACGCGTGAAATGCAAGCTGGACGGCTAATACTAACCGTCGCGCGAGAATCTTTCCAGCGTCTTTCGCTTGCGACGCGCACGCCGACGCGCGCCTATGCTAACCTTTCCGCGCACGTCAAAAAAACTTTCAACGCGGGTCGCATTCGCAATGACTCTACCCTTCGCGCCGGGCGATGATCTCATCTTCCAACTTGAAAGCGGCTACGGGCTGCTGCGCGTCCTCGCCCTCGGTGAGACTGACGCAGGCACTGTCTGGCATCTGCTCGCCTACGAAGATTTGTTTCCCGACGTGGAGACCGCCGAAGCCGCCCTGCTCGACGCAACACGACTCACCGTGCGGGCCCCTCACCTCGCGCTCACCGAACACGCGCTTGAGAAGACGCCCGCCGCGCGACTCGGCAACCGGCCCGTCCGCGACGAAGAGTTGACGACGTATCGCGAATGGCAAGCGCGCGGCGGCGAGCCTTCTGAGCGTTCCGCGCTGCTGCTCCTCGGCGTGCGCTGATCTATATGATGAACATTAAGAGAGGTCGCGCGGCGTCGATGTAAGACATCAAAAGCGTGACGTGAAACAAGCGCGGGCGCGAATGATCGAGTTGATCGTTCGCGCCCGCTCTGTTTAAGAATGTGCGATTCAGTGTCGGCTCACGGCTGACCGAAGCGGAGTCGATACTCTTGCGAGTTGACGAAGCCGTTGACCATCGAGCGGAAGTCGTTCGGGTTTGCGTTGATGGTTTGCAGCCAAGCATTGTAGCCGCCGGTGTCAGGATCGCGACGCAGATAACCGAAGTATTGCATGGCGACGAAGGCTGGGTTGAACTCCGTCGCGCTTACCTGATCACTATCTGCGATGGCGCGCAAGACTTGCGCGCGCGTGAGCGATTGCTGGTTGAGTTGATTAACAAGTTCTGCGCGCGTGAGCGTGACCTTCGTCGTGCCGTCGGGCGTCGCCGGATCGGGCGTCGTGATCTGCGCGATGCCGTAGCGGTTCATCAACGTATCGACGAACTGTTGATTGGTCGTCGCGTCGTACAAATTCTTGAACTCCTGTCGCTGCGCAAACTCATTAGTGAAGGCCGCCTTCTTCGACTGCAACTCGGCGGTCGTCGTGCCCGTCACGCTCGCCATGTCAACGACGATCTCAGCGTAGAGCGGCTGACGATTCAGCGCGAGCTTGTAGAAGCGATAAACGAAGAAGCCCTTGAGCTGAAATTCCAGTGAGCGGAAAAAGTTTGAAGAGACCGAGATGCGATCACAACTCGTATCACCAGCGCGACAGTTGTTTAAAACGTTCGACCACGGCTGGCCCGCTTCCGGCTCTCTCGATAAGAAGTCGAGGTACTGCTGACGAACGAAGAAGTCTGTGTTGAAGATCGGATTAGCGGTCGAGAAGATGTCGTTGTCGGCAATCACTACTATGGCGGTCGAGGGCGTGCCCAAAGTTGCGCCCGAAGGGTTCGACAGTTGCACCGGGAATCGCTCGGCGCTCTCGACGAACGAGTCGTCGATGATCGGCACGGTGAAAGTCTTCGACGATTCGCCCGCGTTGAAGGTGAGCGTGCCGACTGTCGTCGTGTAGTCGCAGCGCGCGAAGGCAGCGGCGCTCACCACGTCGCAGCGCACGGGAGTGGGATCGTCCAGAGTGCGATAGGAGACTGAAGCCGCGCCTGAGATATCGCCTGTGCGCGTCACAGTGATGGTTGCGCGCGGCGTGTTCTCCGTGTCGTCCTCTGATGTGTTGAAGCTCGCCGAAGAGAACTGGATCGTGTTAGCTCGCGCGGAGAGTTCGTAGATGGCCCCGTTGGTGTTTGAGACGACGAAGACGTTGCCGCTCGGCGCGGTCTCGATGTCGGTCGTGATGCCGAAGTCGCGACCGACGAGCAGCGTCTCGCTCTCCGTGAGATCGAACTTCGCCGCGTTGTCGGCGACGCGATCAGAGAGTCGCGGATCGGCAGAGAGATCGAGATCGCGTCGGTCGCGCGTCAAGTGGAAGCGGAAGAGATAGCCGCCCGCGAGCGTGGTGCGCCCGCCTCCGACGAGCAGATCGTCCTCGAAGGTGGGCCCCAAACCGCTCCCGCGCACGAAGCCGACGGGCGAAGGGGCCAGCGCGTACTTCCAACTGAACTGCGGCTCGGCATAGTGCGAGCCGGGGAGGACGAAGAGGCGCGCAAGCGCATCGGCGGGCGTGTCGGCGATGCGGTCGGGCGTCCAGCGATCCTGCTGCAAGCCGCCTGCGAACGTCTGCTCGATCTGCTTGAACTGCGCGATACGCGAAGAGGGCCCCATCAGTTGAATCCAGCCGCCGTCGAAGCCGGGCGTGATGCGATTCATCTCGTCGAAGGAGTCGTCGCCGTTCTCTTCCTCCCACAAATAGCCGCTCACGGGATCGAACGCCAAGCCAAAGGTGTTGCGTATGCCGTAGGCGAAAACCTTTTTGACGTTCGCGGCAGCCTCCGCGCTCAAGGCGGTCGTCGCGTTAAAGAAAGGATTGTCGGTCGGCGTCGTGCCGTCGTCGTTCAGTCGCAGGACAACGCCGGTCAAATGATTGTTGTCTGGATCGGGGCCACCGAACTGATCATCGGTGGTCGTGGGGCCATCTGGCGAGACGGAGGGCCCGAAGCGGAGGTTCTGCAAATTGCTGCGACGACCGTTGTCGCCGATGACGACGTAGAGCTTGCCGTCAGGCCCGAAGCGGATGACGCCGCCGTTGTGATTGCCACGCGCCGATTGCGCGCCGTCCTGCTGGAAGGCGCGCAGTTTGATCAGATTCTTTTCAAGCGTGAGCGTCGAGCCGTTCCACAAGAAACTATCGACGCGGTTGGCGAGGGTTGCCACATCCGTTCCGTTCGCGGAGTCCGCGCCCGTGGAGCTTTCAGTCCAGTAGAGATAGATGCGCGGGTTCGTCGGGAAGTTAGGATGCAGCGCGATGCCGAGCAAGCCGCGCTCGGAGAAACTGTTGACGGCGAGATCGATGACGGGCGACGACTGCGCGACGCCGTTCGTCACGCGACGGACTTTGCCGGTGGCCTTCTCAAGGATTAGAAAGTCGTTGCTGCCGATGAAAGCCAGAGACGTGGGCTGATCAAATCCGCTCGCGACCTGTCGCACGGTCAGGTTCGCATCGGTCATGGTAGGGCCAGTGACGAGCGTTGCGCTGGTTGCGTGTGGCCCGATGATCGACACGGCATTGACCGTAAGATTGAAGCTGCCGAGCGGTGTCGAAGTGTTGTTCGTTACGGTGAGCGTGGAAGTCTTCGCGTTCGCATCGGTGATGTTGACGAAGGTCGGACTGAAGACCGCGTTCGCGCCCGTGGGCAATCCGGCGACGCTCAAATTCACATTGCCGGTGAAGCCGTTGGTCGGCGTGATGGTGACGGTGTAGGAGCCGCTTGCGCCGGGGATGATGACCTGCGAAGAGGGCGCGACGTTGACGTTGAAGTCGCCTGCGGCGGCGGCGGGCTGGATGACGACGAAGGATGAGGCGATGCTGTCGCCGGAAGTGTTGCCATCGCCGTTCGCCTGATTGCCCGCGACGTAGAGCGTGACGGGCCCCACGTTGGTCGAGGGCGCAGTCCAGTTGAACTTCCAGCTCGCGCCGTTTTGCTGGCCGAGAAACGTGCCCGCCGAAGTGTGCTCAATGTACTGTCGCGCGGGGTTCACCGCCGCGCCCGTCACGACGTGCGTCAGGCCATCGTTCAGAGGTTGCAGCGTGCCCGCCGGATTGCTGTTGTCATCGAGCGCGGTCATTTGAAAGCCCCAACGGACGCGTGTGGGGTTGCTGTTCGATTCGCTGAAGGTGAGCTGGTAAGTCTGACCGGGCGTGTATGACTGCGGCGCACCGATGAAGATAGTGCCGGGCAAGACGCTGCCCTGATCCGGCACGTGGCACTCATCGCACTTGAACTCGCCGGGCGCGCCGGTGAAGCCGGGATCAGGGCCCGTCGAGCGCGCGTAGGCGCGACGCGAGGCGGGGCCATCGGTGAAGAGCGCGACCGCGCCGAGCGCGACGCAGAGGACGAGGACGGCGAGTTTGATGAGACGAATGCGACGCATAAAAACTTTTGGGCCGACGGAATGTTTCAATGATAAGGGCGCGACATTCGCGCATACTGCCTGTGAATGCCGCGCCCTCGAATGCGCGGTTTGCGTTTCAACCGATCACGTCAAGACATGAAGCCGAGGTTCGGCGTGTTGAAGCGACCGATGAGCGGGAAGACGAGCGGCAGATCGCTCACGGAGAGTCCATACCAGAGCGAGAGCGTCGCGGCAAACTGCTCGACGGAGGTCGTCGGTATCCAGCGACCGCGAGGGTTCGTGCCCGTGTCCGTGTCGTCGGGGCCACCCATGACGAGCGTCGGGTATGCGCCGTAGAAGTCGCCGCCACGCACTGCGCCGCCGACGACGAAGTGGTGATTGCCCCACGCGTGATCCGAGCCGACGCCCGCGCCCGCGCCCGCAGGCTGGAGCGTGCGACCGAAGTCGGAGAGCGTGAAGGTCGTGACGTTGCTTGCGACGCCGAGTTCAACCGTCGCGTTGTAGAAGGCGTTGATCGCTTGACTGACCTGCGCGAGCAGAGACGACTGGCTGTTTGCCGCCGTCTGGTTGTTGTGCGTGTCGAAGCCGCCGATCTGCACGAAGAAGATCTGTCGCTTCATCGAGAGCGTGTCGCGCAGTGCGATGAGTCGCGCGATCTGCAAGAGTTGGCGACCGACCGAGGTGTTCGGGAACGTCGTTGTGATCGACGGGTTCGCGCTTCCGAGTGCGGCGCTCGTCTGAAGTGCGGAGGTCGTCACGTCCGCAGAGGCTTTCGTTAACATGGCGTCGCCGCCGACGAGGGCCCGGATGGCATCGAATGCGTTGCGACGCGCGGTGTTTTGCGCGGCGGTGTAGGTGATGCCGTCGAAGTTGATGGCGCTGTTCAAGGGGAGCACGCTACCGAGCGGCGTGCTCGAATCGCCGACGGCAAGCGGGCGCGTTGACTGTCCCGTGACAAAGAGGTTGACGCCCGCAATCGAGACCATCTGCGGGAAGGTGGCCGCACCGTTCAATGGCGCGATGCGATCCGCCGTGCGACCGCCCCAGCCCGTCTGACTGTTGTCGTTGGCGACGGAGGTGAACCACTCGTTGACCTGATCCGAATGCGAGAAGAGTTGCAACGGCTTCTTGCCTGTGCCGTTCTGATAAGTGGCCTTCGTCAAAGGTTCGACGAGTGGGCCGGTGTTGCAGACGACCGCCGCTTTGCCCTGCGTGAAGAGCGACTGCATCTCCGTCATGCTCGGATGAAGTCCGTACTGGCCCCCGCTCGCAGGGTTGATAGCGAGCAAGCCGCCTGCTTGTCCGGGCGCGGGGAGCGCGAGCCCCGCCGCGCTTCGCGCGTTCGTGTACTGTGCGAAGCGCGTCGCGTCAACGGGGACGACCGTGTTGTTGCCGTCGTTGCCGCCGGACATGAAGACGCAGACGAGGGCCTTGTAGTCCGCCGCGCCTGACTGCGCGAAGGCGCGCACCAAGCCGAAGTCCTGTATGCCTGCGGCGAGCGCACTCGCGCCGAGCGCGGCGCAGCCGGTCTGTTTAAGAAAGTCTCTGCGCGTTCGTGACATGACGTTCGTTACCTCTGAACCTGATACTGCGGCGAAGTGGCGACCAGATAAGCGGCGGTGCGCGCGCGCTTGCGTTGATAGTTGGCGTCGGTCGTGGGAACGGAATTGACGGCGTTGATGATCTGCGTCTTCATCGCGGCGCTCATCGTGCCGTGCAGCAGGAGGAAGTCGAAGGCGTCAACCATCTGCGCGGGGTTGTTCGCCATCGCTTCGTAGGCGTCGAGATTGAGCTGCGTGCCCTCGGTCGCTCCCGAAGAGGAGAAGTTCGGGATGCTCTGATAGAGCAGCGTGTTGATGACGTTGGCGCGGCGCAGCGTCGTCGAGGTCGAGAGAATCTCGAAGGCCGGCCCGAGCAGCTTCGTGCCGGGCACGGAGTAAGACGGCGTGTAGTAACTGAAGACCGTCGTGGGAAGGAAGACGGACTGATCGAGCGAGCCGGGGAGATCGCCGAGCGGCGTGGTGAAGCCGATCACGCCGTCGCTCGAAACTAACGGGTTGTGAAAAGCCGAGGCGTTGTAGGCGCGCAGCACGTTGTTGATGAGCTGCACGGGCTCGCGCAAGCGTCCGTACTTGGGATCGGTCTTCACATCGCCGCGCGCTTCGGGGTCTAGCAGGATCGCACGCACCACCGCCTTCATCTCGCCGCGCCCACCCGTGCACCCTTCTGCATACAGCGCGTCGCAGTCGTTGTTGAAGACGCGCGCGACGCGCTCGACGTAGGCGGGCGACGGGTTGCTCGTCACCAGATGCTGGATCAACTGCTTGCCGATGAAGGGCCCGACGTTCGGGTGGTTAAAGATGTTGTCGAGTCCGGCGTTGATGTCCGCCATCGTCGTCTGAGAGCCGGGGATCGTCGCACCGTTCAGAAGCGTCTTCGGGTTCGTGTCGTGATTCGTCTCGCGCACGATCATCGGGTCTTTGTAGTTGACGACGCCCTGCGTGCCCACGGGCGCGGCGGCGAAGTTGAGTCCGGTGAAGACGCGCGCGAATTGCGTCACGGTCGTTTGATCGTAGGTCGGGATGAGATTGCCCTGCGCGTCGAGCTTGTATGTTCCGTCGGTGTTCAGTTGATAGAGGCCGACGGAGAAGAGCTGCATGATCTCGCGCGCGTAGTTCTCATTCGGCGCGGTCTTGCTGTTGCCGACGGTGTCGAGGTAGCGGCCCATGCCGGGATTGAGCGTGATGTCCTGCAAGAGCGTGCGGAAGTTGCCGAAGGCATCGCGGTCGAGAATCTGTAGGTAGTAGGCCATCCACGAAGGCTGATTGATGTCGCGCCCGGACTCGACCATGATCTGATGCAACGCCCACGCGACTCTCTGTCGCAACTGATCCGACTGCGGTTTGAAGTTGATCGCGTTGCGGAAGAACTGGGCCTGCAAAGGAAACATCGTGTAGTTATCGCGCAGGCAGGCGTTGCGCAGATCGGTGACGGTCTGCGGGCAGCCCTGCGTATTGTCCGAGGGCATCAACGTCAGGTCTGGATAGTTCGCCGCGCCATACTGATCGGCGGGGAAGATGAAGGGCGCGCTGAACTGCTCGTTGATGTAGGGGCGCAGGCCCATCGCCTGCACGCGCGCGACCTCGGAAGTTGTGGGCCCCCACGAAGCCTGTTCGAGGAAGCGCACCGTGTCAGCCGCAGACGCCGCACCCGTGAATGGATTAGGCGCAGGTGTCGGCGTCGGCGCGGGCGGGACGAGAGGCGCGGGCTGCGGAGTAACGCCCGCATCGTCAGACGGAGCAGCAGTCACACGTCCCATGCTGATGCGCGCGCGGTTCGAGGCGACGCCGTGCAGGTTGACGCGCACGAGCACGTCGCCGACGTTGTCCATCGACGGATCGATCAACACAGTGACCTGTTTGATCGGCGCAAAGTTCGGCACGTCGCGCACGTCTTCGGCCTTCAACTCATACTTGTTCCCTGCTCCGTCCTCGGCGTCCACAGAGAGTGCGCGTGCGTCCTCGCCCGCGAGCAGGTCGAGGTTCAAGACGAAGAAGACGACGCGCGTGCGGTGATCGGCGTTGAGTTGGCCGGGCGCAGTGATCTGGAAGGGATCGCGCATCTTCGTCAACGCATCGACGGCGACGGCGCGCGTCGAGTTGTTATCGGTGATGATGATGGGTGCGGAGCGCGCGGCGGCGACAAACGTTAAGACGAAGGCGAGCGCGACGAGCGGGCGCAAGACCTGTGCGCGGAAGATGTGATCAGTCATAAGTCACCGTCCGAAGAGGTCTCTCGAAGAGACTCGACCGAGTTTTGAGTCGGGGCAGTTATCAGGAAACAGTAGCCGTGTGGGGCGGGCCAGAGCCCGTTGAGCAAGTAAAGAATAATATAGCAAGCGCGCCGCCCCGTCGTAAAGTTTAATGTCGCGTCGTGGACGATGCTTGCTGACGAACGCGTGTCAGCAACGCCCTGCCACTGACCTGTCTCTTCACAAATAGAAAGGCTCGCGAGAAAGCTCACCCGCTCCTTTGAGCCGGGCCGCTTCCATGCGAGCCTTAAGACGTGTGCGACCGCAGGAAAGTCTGACTTTGTTCGCCGGTCGCCTCTCTAGTTTTACGAAGAGCCGCCGCTCTGCCTCTGCAAGTCTTCGTCGGCGGTTTGCTCGTCGCCCTCAGCCTTGCCCGGCGTGCGCCCGGGATCGCCCGCCGAGTCGCCTTGACCATCCGATTGCTGCTGCTTGTCTCTCTCCTGCTCTGCCATTCGACTTTTCCTTTCCTTATCCCACGTAGCGCGCGCGTCGTCTTTACATCTTCGACTTGATCTCTTTGATCATCTGCAAGTGATGCTGTATGACCGGAAGCGTCTTCGTGGCGAAGGCTTTGATCTCGGCGTCGCCGCCCGACTGCAATTGCTTCTGAAACTCGGCGACATCCTCTTCGTGATCCTTCACCATGTAATCGACGTACTCTTTATCGAAGTCCGCGCCGGAGAGTTTCGAGAGTTTCTCCTGCTCCGATTTCTGATCGGATTTAACTTCGGTCGGGAGTTGCAAGTTCTTGCGCCCCGCAAGCTGCATCATCTCTGCGTTCGCCTTCGAGTGATCGGCGACCATCTGTTGGCCGAACTCGCGCACGGCCGGCGACGCCGCGTGTTCCGCCGCGAGCCGACCGAGCAGAACTTCCGCCATCCCACCCTGCGCCGCGTCCTTCGCGAAGTCGTTCGAGTCGCCGCCGCCCGCGCAAGACCACGCGAGCATCGCTGAGAGCACGGGCAGGCACAGCGCCGTCAATCTTCTCGTCAATAGTTTGTTCATCATTGTCGCCTCTCCTCACATTACAGATGCGCGCTCGTGCGCGTCTTGTTCAGAGTTCAGCTTTTAGGCTGTCTGATACTGAACACGCTAAAGCGTGAACTCTGAACAGTCCTCGCATGGACGCACACCGATGCTGATCGTTTCCTTTGCGAGACTTTCAGCGCGCTCTTACTTCGCGGACGCAGCGCGACCGGAAGACTGGCCCGTTGTCGTAGCCACCTCGCCCGCCTCCATCAACTGCTTGAAGCGGCGCAGGTCTTCATCGATCTGCTGCGCGGGACTCTCGCCGAAGAGACGCGCGACCGCCGCGCCAATAATCCCTGCGGGCGGATCGTACTTCAACGACACGCGCAGCACCGTGCCACGACCACCGGACGCAGGCGTGAAGTGAACCGAGCCAGCGTTATCAACCTGCGAGCCTTCGAGCGAGCGCCAAGCGATCAGCTCGTTCTCTTTCTCGTTGTAAATCTCCGCGTCCCACTCGACGCTTGATCCGGCGGGCCCCTTCGCCACCCAGTGCGAGCGCGTGTCGCCCGTCACCCTCACCGCTTCGAGGTGATTCATGAAGCGCGGCAGGTTCTCGAAGTTGCGCCAGAACTTGTATAGCTCAGCCGCCGGTCGATTGATCGTCAAACTCTTCTCGACCTTCACGCCGCGACCGCCCTTCACGCTCACGTTCGGGTTGTCGTCCTCCGCCGCGCCCGTGGTGTCGATGCCCGCCGCTTGATAGGCGTAGCAGTGGCCCGTCGTGCCGCGATAGACGAGGCTCGCGCCGACGAGTGCGAGCGCCACACCCGGCAAACTTCCGCGCGTCAGTCCATAGAGCGCAAGCGCGCCGCCGCCGATGGTCGAAATCCACCGCTCAGTCTCGCCGACATTCACGTCCTGCTTCCGCGCGAGTTCTTCCACGCGCGTGTCGCCGCCGGTTTGCGTTAAAGCCTGTTCGTTTGATGCCATTACTTCTCTCCCTTTCTTCAGGCAAGCCATTTTCCGGACACGGCAATGCGACTACGCGCGCCGACCCGTCCGGAAAACGACCCATTTAATCTGCGTTCTTACATGAATAGTCAAACCCCGTGCCGCCTGTCGCGCTTCAGCCCGTGCGCTTGTGTTGGAAGTGGGAGGACTGCGGCGCGGCGGGCGCGACGGACTCGCGCAGATAGCACGCCATCGCCGTTTCGAGCGGAGGGAGGAGCAGACCGCGCTCACTCGTGAGCGCACTGAAGATGGGACGCGCGGCGGCGAGCCGCAACGATGTCGCCGGTCGCGCTTCGACGAGATTCGCATCGAACCCCGCGCGCTGTGCTAGAGAGCGAGCGAACTCAACCCACGTCAACGCGCCCTCGTTCGCCAAGTGCCAGATGCCCGACTCGCCATCGATGAGTAGATCGAGGCACGCGTGGACGAGATCGGGCAGGTAGGTCGGCGAAACGACCGAGTCGCTTGCGGCCGGGAAGGGACGACCGGAGGCGAGCGTGCGCAGCAGGAGTGTCGCGAAGTTGTAATCGTCCCAAGGGCCGAAGAACGCGCTCGTGCGAACGACGAGCGAGCGCGGGTGCGCTTCAAGCACACGCCGTTCGGCATCAGCTTTGCTCCTCCCGTAAACATTCAGGGGCGAGACGGCGTCGGATTCGACATAGGGCGCAGCCTTCGCGCCGTCGAAGACGAGATCGGAGGAGAAGGTGACGAGTGCAGCGTCGAGCGCGGCGCACGCCTCTGCGAGCACACCGGCCCCCACGACGTTCTCGCGCTGGCAGCGTTCGATGTCGCGCTCCGCATCGTCAACGCGCACGTAGCCCGCCGCGTTGACGACCGCCCACGGGCGCAAGCGCGCAAGCGCAGTCTCGACCGAGGCGCGGTCGGCGATGTCCATCTCGGCGCGCGAGAGTAGGTGATACGAGAGACCTCGTACTTCGCACAGCCGCGCGAAGGCGCGACCGAGCGTGCCGGTCGCGCCGGCGATGACGAGCGTGCGCGCCGAGTGTTTTGTATCCACGTCGAACTCCCTTTCGCGGGCCACCTCTTTGCGCGCACTACCACTACTACTGCGGCGCACCGCCGGGTAGAGCAGTCGATCCAGCCGACGCCACCAACCGGGCGAATCGAGCGCGGGGTGATCGTGTTCACGCCCGGCGGCGAGATCGCGCGCCATGCGCGCCAACGCTGTCGGGCGCGGTTGCTTCGAGCGCACGTCGAAGACGCCCGGCTCGTAGAAGTTCTCGTCGCGCGTGAGCAGGCTGTTCCAATCGAACGCTCCGAGCAGAGACCACGCGGTGACGGCGCGCACGTCAACGTTCTCGTCGCGCAGGCCCTTCGCCGCGTCCCACACCTCCTTGAGCCAACGCAGTTGCTCTTCGCGCGTGCAGCCGAGGTGAACTTCTGTGACGGCGAGCGGCAATCCATACCGGCCCCAAGCCTCGGCGAGCAGAGCACGCGGGCCTGCCGTGCCTTCGGCACAGACGCGCACAGCCTCGACATCCACGTAAACGTGGCGACCGTTTCCGCCGGGCGCGCGGTCGTGGTAGCGGCTCGTTCGCTCGTCTAGGAATCGCTCGCTCGTCAGGTAGTGGTTGACGCCGACGAGGTCGGGCGGGCAGGCGTTGTCGCTGAACCAGAGCAACTCATCACTGCTGACACCGGCCCAAACGAGGTAGTCCCAGAGCGCGTGCTCGCGCGTGACGCGCCCGCAGAGGAGATCGAGCGAGAGCCAGCGACGCTCGTTCTCAAACTCCGCCTGATAGCGAAGCGTGCGCGTCGAGAATGTCTTGCCGAGGTCTTCAGTCTGCACGAGTCGCGCGCGCGGATTCATCTCACGCACGGCGCGCATCGAGAGTATGACAGCGCGGCACTGCGTGAGCAGCGTGCGCAAAAAGGTTAGATCATCGCGCCCGTGCGGATACCAGTGACCGTAGAGACCACTGAAGCGCGCGGTGGTAAGCGGCTCGTTGACCGGCGTGTAGTCTTCGATCCACGGGTAACGACGCGCGACGGCGCGTGCATACTCGGCGAGTTGATGCGGGAACGATGGATCGGCGAGGCTCGTGTGGCGAGGGCCCGATCCGTGATGGGTGAGACCGACGACGGGGCGCACGTTGAGTTCGCGCAGACGATTCAAACGCTCGTCGGGCCATCTCCAGTCGGCGCGCGCGACGCCGTCCGGCGCGATGCGCTCCCACAGCACGGGATAGCGCAGGGCGCGCACGCCAAGCGCGGCGAAGAGATCGAGATCGCTTGCGCGCGCCGCGTGGCCGCCACGTTCGAGCTGATCGAAGTAGCGTTCGCCGACACGGTTAACCGTGCACTCGACTCCACCCCACAGCTCGAGCCCCGAGGCGGGGAGACTTGCCCCTCGGCTCATAAAACTTTCCCCTTGTCGCGGTCGATCCTACTTGATCGCCGCGTCGCGCGAGCCGTTGATCTTCTTGTAAACCGTGAGGGCCTGCGCGACGACTTGATCCATGTTGTAGTACTTGTAAGTGGCGAGCCGCCCGACGAAGTGCACGCCCTTCGTCTCATCCGCAAGCGTCTTGTACTTCGCGTATAGCTCGGCGTTTTCGGGGCGCGGCACGGGGTAATAAGGATCGCCCTCGGCGCGCGGGAACTCGTAAACGATGCTCGTCTGCCTGTGCTCCTGCCCCGTCAGATATTTGAACTCGGTGATGCGCGTGTAGAGATAGTCGTTCGGGTAGTTGACGACCGGCGCGGATTGATAAGTATCAACGTCGTGCGTCTCGTGCTTGAATTCGAGCGAGCGATAGGGGAGCTTGCCGTGCCGGAAGTCGAAGAACTCATCGACGGGGCCGGTGTAGATCATCTCCTTGTAAGGGATGACGCGCTCGATGTCGCGATAGTCCGTGTTCAGCATGAACTTGATGTTCGGGTGATCGAGCATGTTCTCGAACATACGCGTGTAGCCGTGCTTCGGCATCGCCTGATAAGAGTCCGTGAAGTAACGATCATCGCGGTTGGTTCTGATCGGCACTCGCGCCGTGACGGACGAATCAAGCTCCGAAGGATCGAGCCCCCACTGCTTGCGCGTGTAGTTGCGGAAGAATTTTTCGTACAACTCGCGCCCGACGCGACTGACAACGACATCTTCACTCGTCTTGATCTGCTCACGCGGCTCGGCCATCTTCGCGAGAAAGTCTTCCACCTCGAACGAAGTCAGGTTGAGTCCGTAGTAGCGATTGATCGTGTCGAGGTTGATCGGGATCGGAAGCAGTTGTCCATCAACCGATGCGAGCACGCGATGCTGGTACTGTCGCCATTCGGTGAATTGCGAGAGGTACTCGAAGACCTCGCGCGAGTTGGTGTGGAAGATGTGGGGCCCGTACTTGTGCACGAGCAGACCTGCATCGTTGTAATGATCGTAGGCGTTGCCCGCGATGTGCGGTCTGCGGTCGCAGACGAGCACACGCTTGCCCGCCTCGCGCGCGAGCCTTTCGGCGAGCACACTTCCGGCGTAGCCCGCGCCGACGATGAGGTAGTCGAACATCTTAACTTCTCTCCCTCATTAATCGGTGGCGGAAAAACTGCTGCCTGCTGCGGTCGCGGCGACGCGCGCCGCGTGCGGCACGGTGGCCCTCGTCGCAGGCACGGTCGAGAGCGCGGTCTTGCGTCGCGAGGCGGCGCGTCGCTTGGCGACCACGTCGCCGATGTGCGAAGCCATGCGCGCCCACGTCATGTCCCAAGAGTTTTTCGCGAGGTGTTCGTCAACGTGCGCGAGCCACGCGGCGTCTGAGACATGATCGTCCATGCCGATCTCCGCGGCGGCCCTGATGAACGAGGCTGCATCGTCGGCGATACGCACCAAGCCGAGTTCGCCGTAAGGTCTCACCACGTCTTGAATCGAAGTGGAGACGACGGGCTTGCCCGCCGCGAGATATTCGGGCGTCTTCGTCGGACTGATGAAGCGCGTGTGCTCGTTGCGCGCAAAGAAGAGGGCCGCCACGTCCCAACCCGCGATGTAGCGCGGCAGCTCCTTGTAACTCTTGCCGCCGAGGTAGTGTATGTTCGCGCGGCGCGGCAGATCGTTCTCATCGATCTTGACGACCGGCCCAATGATGACGAGTTGCCAATCGGGTCGCGCTTCCGCGATCTGATCGAGGAGCTGCGTGTCGAACCGTTCATCGACGACGCCGAAGAAGCCCATGCGCGGATGCGGGACGGCCGACTGATCCGCAGGCTCTTCCACGACAGCACGCGCCTGCGCGAAATGCGCGCGGTCGATTGACGAGGGGAAGGCGTGGATGTTCGCGTGCTTATCTTTCTTCGCCTCGTAGAGACTCTGTCCGCCGGTGAAGACCACGTCGGCGCGGCGCAACAGCTCAGCCTCTCGCTCGCGCAGAGAGCGCGGCGCGAACTTGAAGGCAGAGAGTTCGTCCATGCAGTCGAAGACGGTTGCAAGCGGAGAGAGGTGGCGCGTCCAGCCGAGGGCCATCGGCGTGTAGTACCAGAGCACGTAGTCGGTGATCGCGTGTTCGCCGATGAGTCGATCAATCGACACTTGCTGGATCGCTTCGACGGAGACTTCGCTGAGCAAGCCTTTGGGCAGGTGCGGCACGACGACGTAGAGATTCTCTTCGCGTTGGCTCACGTCGAGACGCAAGGGGCCCTCGCCATAGATCGGCTCCTCGACGAAGAAGACGCGACGCTCTTTGGCACAGCGACTGAGTAGATGCTGTGGTCGCTGATAGACGAAGTCCCAACGCAGGTGCGAGAGACAGATCAAGTCCGCGTCGAAATTATCGCCGGTCGAGTTTGCTGTGTCGCGCGTCGTGTGTATCGCGCGATCCTGTAGTGAGTCGATCTTTTCCATGCCTTCTTTCAGACTCTGCGAGTCTAGTTGACCATTGCCGTTAACGCGCTGTTTGATCTCTGTGTAGCTTCCCTTCATGTTCCCTTCTCCCTCTTATACTGACAATGATAACCACCGCGAAAATGATTCCACGCGTCCTTCACGCATCGTGCGAATCGGAAAATTGGAGACGACTGAAACTGCTCAGTAGCCAGAGAACCGGACGAGAAAATTTCTCTCCGAAGTGCTTCGAGCAAGCCTTGTGCCTTGCCGGAGGCTTTAATTGCGGCTGTGCCTGTTTCCGCGTTTATCCCTGAGAAATGAGGGTGAAGCCTTACCGTCAGCGGCTCCGTCGAGCGGAAATACAGCCTCTTCCTTGAAGTTAATTTGTACTAAATATGAACGACAAAACATTCACCGTGTCATGTTTTTTATTTGCCGAACAGACGCCCCATTCAATCGTTCGTTCAACAGAATTTTTATCCAAGAAGCTCATTGCGCGTTCGTTAAAATTTTCCGCCACGACCGAAAAAGAAAGGTGTGCGAAGCAGTCGCCGCGCTCACCTTTCTTCGACCCACCCCTTGCTCGTTCTTTCGCGACTGTCGAATGATTTACAGTGGCGACTTTTTCGATGTGCTTACCGTCATCGAAAACCTTTTTAGCGCACAGCCCTATTCAGTTGTAGTCTCCAAGTCTATGCGTAGCAGTTTACTGATCGCGGCAACACAAGTCTGTCCGTGGTCGTACTAAATTTGTGGCATTTTTGTTGGCAAATCCGTCCAATTCGGGATCGGTGAGGACGCTCGCACAAGCTGCAAAAACGCGTTGGGCGGCGTACTCAAACGGACAGACACCGACGACGAATCGTCTTAACATTCGCACACAAACTTGGGAGTATCAGACTCCTTCGCGGGGACTGCACAAACAACTTAACAGGCGCGTCGTGCGTGTCCCCGCTTTTTTCTTCCTCTGAAGTTTGGGTTTGCAAACCTTTTCGACGTGGCTGACGCGCGCGCGCTCGTTCGAGCGTGCCGTCGTGCAACACGGGGCGTCTCTCACAAAAGGTGGAACTGATGAAAGTCATTCTAGACAAGGAACCGTCTCTGATCCTCGTCGCCGAAGACAACGAAGATAATCGCTTCGTGATGAAGAGCCTGCTTGAGCTGCGCGGCTACAAAGTGGTCGAGGCGTCGAACGGGCAGGAGACTGTAGAGATTGCGGTGCGCGAGAAGCCCGATCTGATCTTGATGGACTTGAAGATGCCCTTGCTCAACGGGCTGGCAGCGACGCGCTTCATCCGACAGCACCCTGAAACGCGCGTGCGCCTCGTGCCTATCATCGCGCTCTCGGCTTATCCTCCGTCGCAACATCGTCCGGTGGCGATAGCCGCCGGCTGCGACGACTACGTGCTCAAGCCCGTCGATTACGACCAACTCGAAAATCTGATCGAGTCGCTGCTCGCGCGCAGTCGCCCGCCCGTGCCTGTCCGCACGCGTCGCGCGGGCCATGCACTGAGTTGAAGAGGGCCGGAGAGTCGTTCGGCAGGCGGCGGCTTCTTCTAATTCATCAGACTATCAAACTCCGCCTTAACTATCCCGTAGCACTCGCACGCGAAATCTTCCAACCCATCCCTGTCCATGATGGTGATGTGCCCACGGTTGTACTTGATGAGCCCTTCGGTTTGCAGGATGATGGCCGCTTCCGTCACACCGGCCCTCCTGACGCCGAGCATCATCGAGAGGAACTCGTGCGTCAGAGGCAAGTCCTCGCACATGCAACGGTCGTAGCTCATCAGCAGCCAGCGTGCGAGACGCTCGCCGACCAAGTGTGCGCGATTGCACGCGGCGGCTTGCGAGGCCAGCACGAGGAGCGATTGCGTGAAGCGATGCAGCCGGTCTTGCAGTGCGCCTCCGCGCTTGAACTCAGCCTTGATCACGTCTGCCCTGCACTGCATTCCGCCATCAGGAATCTGCACCATGCACTCGTAAGGCGACTTCTCAGAGCCGAGCATGAAGTTGAGTCCCACCATGCCCTCGAAGCCCGTGACGCCGACCTCGACGTTCGCGCCGTCCGAGAGCCGCGAGACTATCGACACCATCGATCTGAAGGGGAAATAGACCTGCTCTATCGGGTCGCCCGTATAGTAGAGAACTTGCCCGCGCGGGAGGTTGACGGGCTTGAGATAAGGGACGAGGCGTTCGTAATCTTCTGCGGGCAGGGCAGCGAGGATGCGATTTTCACTCTGCTGGCGAGGTTGGACGGACATCGGTAACTCTCCTCATGTTGCGGTCGCGTGTGGGGAACACAGCAGACGGCACAAGGAGAAGGTGATTATGCTCTTCCCGATGTCGGTGTTGAATTCTCAAAAGAACTTTTTTGGTCGTGCGGAGACTATAACATACCCCTTGCAATTCTCAATCCAAATGCCATCCACGGACGTTTATCACGAATCGATTCTATCGAAGCGTCTCTCGCTTGAGCCCTAAAAAGACGAACAGCCGTCGTTGCCGACGGCTGAATCGATTCCAAAATTTTTGAATCGGGGCGAGAGGATTCGAACCTCCGACCTCTCGGTCCCGAACCGAGCGCTCTACCAGGCTGAGCCACGCCCCGAAGGTCGAAGTCATTCTATGGGCGCACTGCCTTACTGTCAAACTCGCGCGCGAGTTTGACGTGTCGCCACACCCACCAGACGACTGCGGCGATGATGACGATGCCGATCACGAAGTCGAAGCGATGGAACCAAGTCTTGAGCGCGTCGTTCTTGTCCCACTCTTTGCCGAGCACTTGCCCGACGTAGGCAAGCCCGATGCACCACGGCAGCGAGCCGAGGAACGTGTAGGCGACGAAGCGCGTTAGGTTCATCCGCGCCACGCCCGCCGGAAAAGCGATAAACGTCCGCACGACCGGCAGCAGACGGCTGAAGAAAACAATCGCCTCGCCGTAGCGCGCGAACCAGCGATCCGCGAGATCGAGATCGTGCGTCGAGACGAGTATGTACTTGCCATACTTCTCGATCAACGGTCGCCCACCCTTCGAGCCGACCCAATATGCGACGAGCGAGCCGACGACGCACCCGACCGCGCCCGCCACGCCCACCGCCCACAAGTTGAAGCGTCCCGTGTAAACGAGATAGCCCGCGAACGGCATGATGATCTCTGACGGCAGAGGCACGCACGCAGACTCAATCGCCATCAACAACATCACGCCGCCATAGCCGAGCGCAGAGATCGTCGCCACGATGAAGCCCGAAAGTATCTCGATGATTCTCGCGATCAATCTTTCACCCCGTTCAAATTCAAGTTCAAAGTTGCAAGTTCAAGGTTCAAAGTTTGAAGAGCGTCATTAACTTTGAACCTTGAACTTGCAACTTTGAACTATTCATTCGTCCATCCATAACGACCGATGAGCGGCACGAACGCGCACGCGCCGTGATCCTCGTGCTTGAAATCTTTGTCGCTGCGAACGACGCGCACGAGCCGTTGCGAGTCGCGGCTGTGGCCGACAGGCATGACGAGACGGCCACCGACTTTCAGTTGCGCGAGCAGCGAATCGGGCACGTTGGGGCCACCTGCGGCGGCGAGTATGGCGTCGTAGGGAGCGTGTGCGTCCCAGCCGAGCGTGCCGTCGAAACATTTGATGGTCGCGTTGTAGATGCCGAGTTCGCGTATGCGCTTCTGCGCCTCGCGCGCGAGTTCGCCGATGCGCTCGATGGCGAGGACGCTGCCAGCGACGCGCGCGAGCACAGCCGTTTGATAGCCTGACCCTGCGCCGATCTCCAAAACTTTACTGTCGGCATTAACTTCGAGCAGCTCCGTCATGCGCGCGACGATGTAGGGTTGAGAGATCGTTTGATTCGCCGAGATCGGCAGCGCGTGATCGCCGTAGGCATTCGACTGTAATGCTTCGGGGACGAAGAAGTGGCGCGGCACGTCTCCCATCGCGCGCAAGACCCTCTCGTCGCGGATGCGATGATGTTCGCGCAGGTGTTCGACCATGCGCTCGCGCTGTCGTTGGTACTGCGACATCTGCCCGGCGGGGGCTGGCGGGGGAAGCAAAATGGAAAGACTCCGATGACGACTAAGGAAGATGAAGCTCTCTCGCCTTTGCGTGAGAACCAGTTTCACGCAAAGGCGCAAAGACGCAAAGAAGAGAATGATCGATGTATGAACAAGCCGATGAGCAGACTCTTGCTCACGCGTGTTCGAGCGCAGGTGATTCGCCGACCGTCGCGTTCGGGGCGTCGCTGTTCATTTCGTTCCAGCCTGCAATCACGTCGAGCGCGCTGTGATTCGTCATATCGGTGCGCATCGGCGTGACAGAGACGTAGCCCTGTCGCACGGCGTAATAGTCCGTGCCATCGGCGTTCAAGTCCTGCAAAATCTTCTGACCGATCCAGTAGTAAGGTTTGCCGCGCGGATCGACGCCTGCGGTGATGACGGATGTCGCGTGCTTGATACCTTGCGTCGTTACGCGCACGCCTTTGACCGGCCCTGCGGGGAAGTTAAAGTTGAGAAGCGTCCCTTCGGGCAGGCCCTCCTTCAGGACTTTGCGGACTGCTGCGGTAGCGAAGCGCGCGGCGTAAGTGAAGTCGAAATGTTCGTTGCCGACGAGACTGAAGGCCAGACCGGGGATGCCTAAGATCGTTGCTTCGAGCGCGCCCGCGACCGTGCCTGAATAGGTTGCGTCGTCGCCGAGATTGCCGCCCATGTTGATGCCGGAGACGCAGAGGTTGGGCATCTGTTCAGGCTTGAGGATGGTGTTGAGCGCGAGCGTGACGCAGTCGGTCGGCGTGCCATCGACCGTCCAGTGACGCTCGTCGATCTGATGTATGCGCAACGGGCGAGAGAGTGTCAGACTATGCGACGCGCCGCTCATCTCAGAGGCCGGTGCGACGACATACACGTCGCCCAACTCTTTCATCGCCTCTTCGAGCTTGATGAGCCCGTCGGAGTTGATGCCGTCGTCGTTCGTTACAAGTATCTTCGTCATCGCAAGTTCAACCGGACTTCATTACACCTTATCGCCGCGCGCGTTGGCAAGCGCACAGCCCGAAAGTTTTCGACGCACTTGGGAAGAAGCATTGCGGCAAGCGAAAGCCCCGCGCGTTCTTCACGTCGCGGGGCTCTCGTTTGATCGTTAGCGCGAGGACGAAGCGTTAGACGCTCGCCGCCTCTTTCTTGGTACGAGTGAGGCCCTTGATCTGAACGGGCATGTTCTTCTCCACGTCCGCGCCGAGTTTCTTCTTCAGCACCATCTCCTGATAGAGCTTCCGCATCATCGCCGCTTCCTCTGCGGCGGTCTTGGGGCCCGCCATCTCCGGGCGATTCGGGCGTTGAATGTCCGTCTCGTTCAGCTTGAGACTGACCGGCGAAGCGTAGTCGAGACTAACCTCTTTGCCGCGCGCGAAAATCTCGTGACGCCCGTTCTCCTGATACCACTTGGCGACGGTCGCGTTCTGGTGCATCTGCTCGATGATGTTGCGCCAGCCGATGCCCGTGTTATAGGCGCAGAACGAAATCTCGCCCTCCTGCGTGCCGTAAGGAATGATGCACATCTCGGTGCGGCGGAAATCGTAGTTGAACAAATCTTGAAACCACATTCCGGCGATGAAGAGGAAGTTCCAACGATCCGAGCGACGCGCTTCGATGTCTTCCTTCTTGCGTTCGCCGTCCACGCGGCCGTACTGCTTGCCCGTCAAGCCGAACGACTTGTCGAACTTCTTGAACAACTCGTAGAGCGAGAACTGCGAAGGAGCCTTGTACGGCTGGTAGTGCTTCAAGAGGGCCAGACCCATCATCATGTTCGACATCCACTTGCCACGACCCGCGTCCGTGATGCCGCGCATGTCGCCGACGAGTCCGGGGATGTTCAAGAACTCCGGGACGGGGGCCATCTCCTTCGTCTCCTTGTCGATCATCACGGCTGTGCCCACACCGCAGTTCGGGTGGCAACCGCACGAAACCTGACCCCACTCGGCGTCCGGCCCATGCGCGAGGTCTGCAAAGTCCGCGAACGCGCCCATCAGAGAGAGCGGAAACCAATCGCGCGTCGGCTCTGTGATGCCGACCTGATTTTTAACGTCGTGCGCGAGGTGCGACAGGGTGTAGCGTTGCGCCATGCGACGCTCATCCGTGATCTCTTCATCGCGACCCGTGAAGGAGACGGGCTGGAAGGAGAGGAACGCGATCTTCTTCGGATTGTCGAGCGCGAAGCGGATGACCGAGCCGACCTGATCGTTGTTGATGTTGTTGACGAGCGTGATGACCAAAACGATCTCGACGCCCGCTTCGTGCAGGTTATCAATCGCGCGCAGCTTCACGTCGAAGAGGTTGCCGACCTGTCGATGCGAGTTGGCATCGTTGCCGATGCCGTCGAACTGAAGGTAAGCGTAACGCAAGCCTGCCTCGGCAGCTTCGCGACAGAACTCTTTCGACTTCGCGAACTCGATGCCGTTCGTCGCCGCCTGCACGGAGTTGTATCCGACCTTGCGCGAGTAGCGAACCGAGTCGAGGAAGTAGGGCGAGATCGTCGGCTCGCCGCCGGAGAACTGTACGGACATCTGGCGGCGCGGCTTGATCGAGATCGCCTTGTCGAGAATATCCTTGATCTCGTCGAACGATAGCTCGTGGACGAAGCCGACCTGATTGGCGTCCATGAAGCACGGGTCGCACATCATGTTGCAGCGATTCGTCAGGTCAATCGTCAGAACTGATCCGCGACCGAACTTGATCGACGAAGAACCGTGATCGTGCAGGCCCTTGTCGTTGTGCGCTTGAATGTCTCGACCGGGGAACATCTTCTCGATATGCGCGAGGAACTTCGAGTCCATCGCCATGATGTCCTCGAAGTGGCCGTGCGTGGGACAATCCTTGATCATCCAAATCTCGCCGTCGCGCTCGATGATGGTCGCCTTGATCTCGCCCACCTTCTCGTTGATCAAAATGGCAGGATCGATCACGTCGGCGCTCAAAATTTTCGTGCGCGCCTCTATGACGCACTTCGGGCAGAGCGAATCGGTCGTGCGCGGGAAGCCGAGCGGCGGCTTCGTCTTCTGCCACGACTTGAGCAGCGGCTTGTCAGACCACTTCGGCGTAAAAGTCTCGCTCGGTCTGTACTTGTTGAAAAACTGGATGCTATTGAACAGACCGGCGGCGGCGACGGTCAGCCCCTTCTCGACGTGTTTGATCGGTTTCATCTTTCCTTCTTCTCTTCTCGATAGGTCTCGCCAGAGCTATGCACACAGACAGACGTTGTTACCGGGCAACTCTCGAACAAATTCGCACCACGATTTTCAGCCAACATCTTCCTGTGGATTTGCCCGTCAGAATAGACAGTCAACTCAGATGAGCAATGAGCGTGCCATCTTCACCGTCAAAACTTAAATGGGAAAATAACTAGACTTAACCGGCTATTTGATAATGACTACGACTAGAACGAAATCACTGAGACGTGTCGCCAAGCCCCATTAAGTTCGATTTGGCAAGGCGTGTGCCCCTATGACCCCAATCCGAGCCTTTACTCTATCACATCACTCTCTTATGACACAGCAGTCATCACTCCCAAAGGGGTTTGCAGAGATTCTTGCTATGACGGAGCCAATTATCTAGCACTGCATTCTAGCCGCAAAGATTCTCTCATCTCTAGCGACTTAAGGCACGCAGACGAAGACCCGACGCCGGACGTTAGACCAGCATCGGGTCTTTGAATACCGTCGCGATGTGTCGTGTCGTGCGAAGCGACTCGCACGATCAAGCGTCTAGTAGCACGCTGATAGTTACCTGTGCGCGCCTCAAGCCGAAGCGGACTTCTGTTGCAGTTGTCGCTGCTTCTCCGCCTCCATGCGCGTGCCGAGGTCTTCGATCTGCTCTTTACTCAGAACTTCGCGCGTACTCTTGAACATCTCGCCCTCTTCCTCTTCGACGTGATGCTCGACGTTCTCTTTGAGTACCTTCAGCTTCGCCGTCCACTGCTCGGTCTCGACCGGCATCCCTGCAAGCTCCTTGAGCAGCATCTTGATGACGTGATGCTCCTCGAAGCCTTCGAGCGTGATGTCGCGCGTCTCGGCTTCGTTCTTGATCGCGGGATAGAAGATCGTCTCTTCGATATGCGCGTGCACGTCGAGTTCCTGCTTGAGTTGTGCGAACAACTCCGTGCGCGTCTTCTCTGCGCGCTCGGTCGTCTCGTCGAGTTTCGAGAAGATGCCTGAAACCTTTTCGTGATCGTTCTTCAGCAGCGTAATTGCGTCCATGTCTGTTCCTCCGTGTGAACTGGGACGCCGCGATTCGCCCGATTACGATACGCGCAGCGACCTCTGATTCGTAGAGAGTCAAGCGCAGTGCCAGAGATTAGACCGAAGCTACCGGCGCGATTCGCAAGGCTAATCCTCGCGACTTGCGACTTAAGGAGAAGCGGAGGGTGATTGGAATTAAAACTTTCGGGATCGGTTTGTGGATTGCGACTCAGCCGCGCGGCGCAAAGTAGCCGACGCGCGCAGACACGCGCATGGTCGCATCACTAACGCGAACCTCGACGCGACGGAATCTGCCGTCGTGCGCCTTGTCGAGCGGCGTGTAGTAGAGCGCGTACTGGCTGCGCAACTCTTCGGCGACCTCCGCGTAAATTTTATCGAGCCCGTCGAAACTAGCGGGCTTGTAGAGGCGTCCGCCGGTCGCTGCGGTCAACGCATCGAGGTTGTGCTCGCTCGCGTCGAGCACGCGCAACGACTCGGAGAGGTCTTCGATGCGCAGTTGGTTGAACTTTAATGCTGAGGGCGGCGCGTCGAGCAACTTGTCGAGTTCCGTGCGCTTCTCCGCGCGCTCGATCTCCGTGTTCGAGATGCAATAGACGCCCGCGCCCGCTTCGAGCAGCGCGCGCAACGCCGTCTGCGCGGACGCGGAGACGCTGCCGTTGTCGATGCCGTCCGAGAGGACGACCACAGCGTGGCGTCTTCGCGCATCCTTGAACAGCTCGCGCGCAGAGAGTCGGAGGGCGTCGTTGAAATGCGTAAACGTCCCCGTCGTGACGCGACGCAGCGCACGTCGCAGTTGCACGCGACTCGTCGTCCAGTCCTGCAACAACTCGACGCGGTCGTCGAACTTCAAGAGCGCGACGCGATCATCTTCCGCGAGTCGCGATGAGAACTCTTCGACGGCGCGTTGAAAGTCTTCGAGGCTGCTCGCCGCCGAAGAAGAAGCGTCGATCATCAGCAGCACATCAACGGGCACGCGCCGCAGACGCAGATCGCTCAGAGGCTGCTCGCGCCCCTCCTCCCACACGCGGAAATTCTCGCGCGCCAGATTCGTCGCGAGCCTCCCTTCCGCATCGCGCACAGTCACAGGCAGCAGAACTTCCGAAGTCGTGACGGTGATGACCTCATCGTCGCCGATCTCCTGCGCGCCTTGCGACGATGCGCTCGCGCTCTTCTGCTGCTGAGGGACTTGGGCCGATGCGCGCGTCGATAACAGTGCGTGCGCAAGCGCGACTGCAATGATGAGCATGCAGACGAACAGCACTCGCGCAGCGAACGACTTCACACGTGGTCGTTCAGCGTTCGCATTGGTGAGAGTGAATGACATGAAGCGCGTCGATTGATTCGATCTTCTAAAGCTCCGGTCGTGGAGTCATACTAGACGCGGGCGCGTCGCCGGCCATCGCAGCGCGCATGGCATTGATGATGGGTTCGGTGACGCGACGCTTGCGCAGCTCCGCGAGTTTTGCCGCAGAGAGATCGAACTCGGCGGGCGAGTTCTCGATGCGACGAATGATCGTGCCTTCGGAGAAGCCTGCCTCGACGAGATCGATGATCGAATGATTGTTAAGCGTCGGCGTGCGTTCGAGCTTCGCCGGTGCGCCGCTCTGCTCCTGCGGTCGGATGATGTGGACGGTCGCGCTGCCGGTCGTCTGCGTTGCGCCAGATGCGCCACCGGCCATTCCGTTCGTTCGCGTCTCGCCGCTCGCGCCGCCGGATGAGCCGAAGATGTCGGTCTCGTTCGGATTGTTCCGGCCTGTCTGAGCGTTGGCGTCCGGCTTGCGCCGCGAGTTGTCGAGACCATCAAAGAAGGCGTCGTCATCCGAATCGCGTGTGAGTTGCGCGTCGGCGAGTTGAGATGCGCCGCCGCGCTCCAACATCGCGAGGATGACGCGCTCGCTCACACCGTTCTTCTTCAACTCGATCAGGCGTTCGGGCGAGAGATCGAACTTCGCCGGACGCGTGCGTATGATGGCGACGATCATCTTGTCGCTAAACTTCGCGCGTGCGAGCTTGATGATGGCGACGTTCGTCAGTGTCGCATCGCTCTCGGATTCCGACTGCCCGGCCCCGCGCGCGTCTCGCGTCTGCGCGGCGACTCCGGCGACGAAGACGAGCGTCAATAGAGTCGCGAGCGCGAACTTCGTCGGGCCACCTGATGAACAGGGTCTTGACGCTGAATTAGCGGCGGTGAATCTTTTTCTGATGAGGCTCATCGAATTCTCCGTCAATGGGGCTGTGGCTTTTCGGTCGAGGCGGTTTCACTTTTCGCGGCGGCAACGGGCGCGTGCGCGAGGCTGAGACTGCTGCCGTAGCGACTGCCGATCTTGCGCACGTAGTTGCGCGTCTCGCGGTAAGGCGGCACGCGGTAGCCAAACTTCACGACGCTGCCCTCACCCGCATTATAACTCGCGAGCACGAGATCGACGCGATTGTTGAACCTGCCGAGCAACTGTTTAAGGAAGCGCGTGCCGCCCGCGATGTTCTGGGCCGGATCGTGCGAGTTGCGCACGCCGAAGCGCGCGGCTGTGCCCGGCATAAGCTGCATCAAGCCGCGCGCGCCCGTCGGGCTCACCGCGCGCGAGTTGAAGTGCGACTCCTGTTCCATGACGAGAAAGATCAAATACGGATCGACTCCGTGTCGCGCGCCGTTCTGTCGGATCAACTGATCGAGATGCGTGCTGCCCGTCGTCCAACGCCTCTCACGACGCGCAGCGACTTGCGACTGGCCCTCGCCGACGGCTTGTGGCCTCTCTCGCTCGATGCGTTCGATGCGCTCGCGCGCGATGAAGATCGAGAGATTGCCGCGCTTGTACCAAGCTCCCTCGTCCGTCTCCGACACCTCGTCAACCTCGAAGCTCGCACCGTCCTTCAGATAGATCGTTACGCTCTGCTGCGCCTGCGCATCCACACGTGCGACTGATTCACCAGCGCGCGTAGTTGTGGACGATGATGCGGCTGCGATCACATCGTTCGTCTTGAAGCTCGCAGCGACGATCTTCGGGGCCTGCGAAGTTTCCGACCCTTTCACGTCATCATCTGCCTTCGCGTTGTGCGACTTCGCATCAGCGTCGTGCAACTTCGCGTGTTCGATTGCCTTCACGCGGCTGTGATCTATCAAGTACGTCACGCCGCCCTGCCTGTACCAGACGCCTTGCGGATCGTCCCACGCTTCATCCGCCTCGATGCTCGTGCCGTCTTTCAAATAGACGCGGTCGGCGACGGCGAGCGTGGCGAAGACGAAGAGGAAGAGCGCGACGCACGAAGCCCTGCGCGCTGCATGGAATGCGCCGCGCGCGCAACTCAGTTCGAGCAGGCGCGTGTTAGATCGAGAGCGGTTCGGCATTGATCAACTCCGAGGTGTGGCTACGTTCAGACACGGGGGCCCGCAGCTCGCCGGTCTGCGCGCGGCGTTCGGGCTCGACCGAGAAGCCGTGCGATGTGCCGAAGTAGTTGCGCCACGCGGCGTCAATCGTCTTCGGCGTCAACTCCAACGGCCGGCCCTCGAAGAGACAGATGTCGATGACGCGTTCGAGCAGATCGCGCGGCTCGCACGATTTCATCTGCCGGTGCGAGATCATGTAGTTGTTCAAGACGTAGTCGAGCACCGTTTGATCGACGCGAAGCCCGCGCGTGTTCGCCGCGCGACGAAAGATTTCCGAGTAGGCGGCGGGCGTCGGCGGCTCGACCTTCGCGCGATAGCCCATGCGCCGCAAGAAGGCCTCGTCAACTAAATCCTTCTCGTCGAGATTCGTCGAGAAGACGACGAGCTGCTCGAAGGGCACTTCGATCTTCTTGCCCGTGTGCAGCGTCAAATAATCGACGCGACGCTCCAGTGGCACGATCCAGCGATTCAACAACTCTGTGGGCGCGACGCGCTGTCGCCCGAAGTCGTCGATGACGAGCGTGCCGCCGTTGGACTTCATCTGAAACGGCGCTTCGTAAAAACGGGCCGCCTCGCTCCACGTTAAATCCGCGTTCTCAAGTGTCAACTCGCCGCCAACGATGACAAGTGGCCGCTCGACTAAAATCCAACGCCGGTCGTATTCGGCGGGCACTGCTTCCGCAGCGACGGGCCGGTGGTTGTGCGAGTCGAAGATGCGTATAACCTGTCCGTCGATCTCAATCGCGTAAGGAATCCAGATCGCGCCGGGCAGAGCCGCGTTGATGCGCTCGGCGACCGCCGTCTTGCCCGTGCCCGCAGGGCCTGAAAGGAAGAGCGAGCGACGCGAGTTCACGACGCAGCCCATCGTCTGCATGAGCGAATCGGGCAGGACGAGATCGCGAAACGCCGCGCGCAGCGTGTCCATCGTCGCCGGGCGCGAAGGCACGGCTTGCAGACGCATCATGTGCGCGTAGTCGGCGAGCGAGACCGGAGCAGGGCCATCATAGCCGCAGAAGAGGCGCGCGCGCGTAAGACTGTCCCAGCCTCGGTCGAGCATCCCGTAGCGCGTCGCGCCCATCGCCGCCTGCACTTTCACTTCGATCAACTTCTCGCGATAGAGCTTCTGCAACAACTCTTCGACGAGAGCGCGCGGCAGATGTATGCGCTCGGTGACGTTCGCCGTCGTCGGCTCCGGCAATCCCGCGACGACTTTCAACGCCAGATCGCACAGGAAGCCTTCGGACACGTCCGTCTCGGCCAACTCTTCCGGCACGGGTGGCCCCATTGTCTCGACTTCCAGACGAGAGAGAATGCTTGTTTGAGTCATCAGTCTTTCACCTGAGCCCTTCAATGTCGTGTGCGTTTATAGTGGGCACGGATCAGTTCAGCCCCTACGATTATTCCCTTGCCGCGAGAGCTTGTGCGCCTTCTAGTTCCTGTCGGGCCCGCGCGGCGTTCTCTGTTTGACCGTTGTGCCCGTAGAGATCGGCGAGGCGACGCAGCGCGACTTCCGAGTTGGGTTGAATCCTGCGTGCGGCTTCGTAGTGCTCGATGGCTGCGGAGTCGCGACCCGTGCGTTCGGCGAGCGCGGCGGTGTTGAGGTGGCCCTCGTAGTCGCCGCGCGCGCGTGCGAAGTTTCGATAAGCATCGTCGAACTTGCCGAGACGCGCCTCTGCGAGCGCGAGATTGTTGAGGATGCGCTCGTCTTCGGGCGCGTACTTTACAGCGCGCTTCAACTTCTCGACCGACGCGCGATAGTTGCCGTTCTCGTAGAGCCAGTAGCCGACGTTGTTCAGAGCCTGCGCATCGTGCGAGCCATCGGCGGCACGCTCGAAGGATTCGCGCGCGCGATCTTTGAGGCCCTTGCGGTCGTAGGCGACGGCGAGCAGGCCATACGCCCGCGAGAGTTTCGGATCGAGCGAGGCGGCGCGCGATAGCTCCGTGATCGCTTCGTTCAACTCGCCTGCGTCGAGCAACGCGCGACCGCGTTCGAGGTGTTCGCGCGCGGTTGCGCCCTCGCCCGTTGCCGCGATCTTCGATGCGGTGGTGCGTGCATCTTCGACGCGCATCGCGGGTGCGCTCTCAAAACGCGCGGCGTCTTTTTCGGAGAGATGCTGAATACGATTGTCGTCGCCGCCGAAGAGTTTGCCGACGGCTTTGAGCGGAGCTTTGAAGAAGCGCGCAAAGCGATTGCCCTTCTTCTTCGCGCCGTCGGTCGTCGTTTGATCATCGGATGCGCCGACGCGCGAGCCATCAGCCGCGACGACGTTCGCCGCGTCGTCGCCGTCAGGGTTCGTCGTCGTCGCGCTCCAAAACGCTGTGACGATAAAGACGACGGCGAAGGCGATGAGAAAAGCGTTGACGGTGCGATTGCGCATGAGCGTGTTCTGTTTGTGCATAGCGAAATCTTTAGACCTCCCTCACATCTTGGCGAAACTGTCGATGAGATTAAGCGCGGCGGGCCCTAAGATCGCGATGAAGAGCGTCGGGAAGAGAAAGCACGAGAGCGGGAACAGGAGTTTCACCGCAGCCTTCTGGGCCGCCTGCTCCGCGCGCTGCCTGCGCTTCGTGCGAAGCGAATCTGAATAGACGCGCACGGCGCGCGCGATGGATGTGCCGAAGCGATCCGCCTGAATGAGCATCGCGACAAGGCTGCGTAGATCGTCAACTCCGGTGCGCTCGGCGAGGTTACGCAGAGCCTCGTCGCGCTCGCGTCCGACGCGAATCTCAAGGTTCGTCAACTCAAACTCTTCGCTGATGTCGCGATGCACGTCTTTTAGTTCGTCGGCGACTTTGATGATCGCTGCGTTCAAACCGAGACCGGCCTCGATGGAGACGACCATCAGATCGAGCGCGTCCGCCAAGCCCCACTGCACGAGCTGCTGTCGCCGCTTGATCAGTTTCTTCAAGACGTAGCGCGGCAGGAAGAAGCCCGCGCAGAAGGCGAGCAGTATCCACGTCAAGGCGCTGTCGAGCGGGCGTGCGATGAGCGCGCACGTGAGCGCGACCGCGCCGGGGAGGCCCAACATCGCCGCGAAGTGGATCGCGCGAAACGTGACGGGCGCGGAGGGCGCGCGATAGCCAGCCTGCATCAACTGTTTCTGAAGTTTCTGTGCCTCTGCCGCAGACGGCGGCGCGAGCTTCGCAAACGGCGCGGCGACTCGTCCGGCGAAAGCGGCGACGCCTGTGTCGTCCGGTGCGTGCGCGATTGCGACGCCCGATGCGCTCGCGCCTTCAAGGCCACCCATGCGGCGCAGACGCTCGGTCGCCGCGCTCGCCGGTCGAAACAGCGTCCAGTACGCGCCGAGTCCAAGCAGCGTGACGCAGACGAAGATGGATAGGGTGATGATGAAAATCATAAGCAGCACCGGGCATTCAGCACTCAGCACTCAGCAAGCGAAGCCTCCCGGCTGATCGCTGAATGCTGACGGCTGACTACTTCAAATTTTGATATTCAGAATCTTGCGCACGACGAGCATCCCCGTGAGTTGCAAGCCGAGGGCGATAGCGATCAGGTTGTGGCCGCGCGGGTCTTTCCAGAGCACGCTCATGTAGTCGGGGTTCATGAACGTGACGGTGCAGGCGACGAAGATCGGCAGCCCGCACAGAATCCATGCGGACATGCGCGAGCTGGTCGTCAAAGTCTTCAAGTCTTCCATGATGCGAAAACGCTCGCGGATCGTGTGGGCCACCTTCTCCAAAATCTCCGCGAGGTTACCGCCCGTTTCGCGCTGGATCATGATCGCCGTGACACACAGGCGCAGGTCTAAGAGCGGGATGCGCTGCGTGAGATTTTCGAGGGCCAGCTTGAGGGAGAGACCGAGATTCTGCTCCTCGTAGGTCTTGCGAAACTCTGTCGCTATCGGCTCCGGCATCTCCGTCGAGATCATATGCAGCGACTCCGCGAAGGCGTGACCGGCTTGCAGCGCGCGACTCATCAACTCAAGCGCGTCGGGCAAGTGTTCGAGAAATTTGTTGAGACGCTTGCGACGCATCCACCAGACGTGAAGGACGGGCACGCTCGCGGCGGCAAGCCCGACGAAGATGATAAGCGCGAGCGAAACCGTCAAAACGGATGCGGCGAGCGCGGCGATCATGCCGGCCATCAACGAGAACATGAGCAGTCGCGTGACGGTGATCTGCAAGTCTGCCTGATCGATCATCAGACGAAGCCGCGCAGCGATGGGCACGTGCATGAGCGCGCGATTCATCATCGGAATCTCGCTCATCAACTCGCTGCGCGCGAGTTGCACCTCGGCGTCCGCCACGTCCATCGAGCGCATCAACGCCTCGGACAGACGTTGGTTCAGACGCTGCCGACGCTTCTCCGACCCGCGCGTCGCCACGAGGTAGATCGCGTAGGTCAGGAACAGACAGAAGATGAAGACGACAAATGGAATCATTGGTTTCACCAGCAATCAGCAATCAGTAGTCAGTAGTCAGCCAAGCAGATCAGCTTTTGTTGTCCGGCTGACTGCTGACGGCTGATTGCTACTCTTCAAAGAATGCGCGCGGCAACTGCATCCCATACTGCTTGAGTCGCTCGGCGAAGCGGGGCCGGACGCCTGTGGGCCGGAAGCGGCCGATGACTTTGCCGTCTTTGTCCACACCTTTTCGCTCGAACTGGAAAATCTCCTGCATCGTGATCGTCTCACCTTCCATGCCTGTGATCTCGGAGATGGAGGTGACGCGGCGCGTGCCATCGGAGAGTCGGGCCACCTGAATGACGAGGTCGAGCGCGGAGGCGATCTGTTGTCGCATGGCGCGATCAGAGAGTCGCATTCCGGTCATCTGGATCATGGTTTCGAGTCGTGCGATAGCGTCGCGCGGCGTGTTGGCGTGAATCGTCGTGAGCGAGCCATCGTGGCCGGTGTTCATCGCCTGCAACATGTCGATGGCTTCGCCGCCGCGAACCTCGCCGATGACGATGCGGTCGGGGCGCATACGCAGAGCGTTCTTGACGAGATCGCGCTGCGTGACTTCGCCGCGACCTTCGATGTTCGGCGGGCGAGTTTCGAGTCGGACGACGTGCGGCTGCTGCAACTGCAACTCCGCCGAGTCTTCAATCGTGATGATGCGCTGCTCGACGGGGATATAGGCGGAGAGCGCGTTCAAGAGAGTCGTTTTCCCTGCGCCCGTGCCGCCGGAGATGAGGACGTTGAGGCGCGCGTGGACGCACATCTGAAACATCTCTGCGATGTCTTTCGTGATCGCGCCGTACTCGATCAACCTGTCGATCCGCAAAGGCTCCGCGCCGAAGCGTCGGATGGAGAGAACGGGGCCATCCAGAGCGAGCGGCGGGATGATCGCGTTGACGCGCGAGCCGTCTTTCAGTCGCGCATCGACCATCGGCGAAGACTCGTCGATGCGGCGACCGACGGAAGAGACGATGCGCTCGATGACGCGCATCAAGTGCTCCGAGTCTTTGAACGTCACGTCCGTGCGCTCGATCTTGCCGTGACGCTCGATGTAGATGTTCTGCGGATCGTTGACGAGGATGTCGCACACGGCAGGATCAGCGAGCAACGGTTCGAGTGGCCCCAAGCCGAACAGCTCGTGACGAACCTCTTCGACCAGACGCTCGCGATCCGCGCCGGAGAGCGGCATGTTCTCGATGGCGAGCAGGTTCTCGGCGAGGCGGGCCACCTCCGCGTGGAGCTGATCGGGATCGAGCTGACCGAGCTTGGTCAAATCCATCCGGTTGATGATCGCGCGGTGCAGTCGCGACTTCATCTCCTGAAAAGAGTGGCGCGTGTTCGCCTGCTCGTCGTCGCCCGTCGCCGCACCGGCCCCGCGCGCGATCATCGGCACGGGCTGCTGTGCGGTCTCTCTCACAAGTCGTTCGCGTAGTGACATGATGTTTGGTTTGCTTCCCTGTTTGAAGTCTGAAATCTCAGATTCGTCATTTCAAATTTCAGACCGCCGCCGCCGCGTTGCCCTTGTTGATGCGCGCCTTGAGATCGCTGGTCGAGGACTTGCCAACGGGGCGACCGAAGATGGATTGCCAGACGGAGCGGCGCGGCTCATTGGCGTTCGCGGGCGCGGTCGCGCCAGTAACGCTCGCTGCGATCTGTCGAATCTCGGTGGCGATACGCGACGTGGGATCAGACTCGACGAGCGGCTGGCCCAAGTTGATCGAGTTGACCGCAGTGTTGTAGTCGCTCTCGACGTAGCCGACGACGCGCTCGCCTAAGAATCGCTCGACCGTCTTGATGTCCAGCTCGATCTGCTTCGACCAGCGATTGACGACGATGCGAATTTTGTGGCGCGGGTAGCCGAGGCGGTCGAAGATTTGCAGGGCCCGTTGCGTGCTGCGGATCGCGGGGATGTCGAGCGTCAAGACGAGCACGATCTCGTCGGACTGATCGAGCGCAGCGAGCGTGATCGCGTCGAAGGTGTGCTGCGGATCGATGACGACATAGTCGAAACGCTCGCGCAAAATCTGTATGACCTCGAAGATGTGTTCGGGCTCGATGTCATCGGCGAGATCGGCCTCGCGCGGCGCGGAGAGGAGCGAGAGCGTGGAGCTGTGCGGCGCGAGATAGCTCTTCAAGAGCGCGTCGTCGATGCGCGCGCGGTGCTCTACGAGATCGGCGATGGAATACTTCGGCTCAACGCCGAGGAAGAGCGCGAGGTCGCCCGCCTGCAAGTTGAGATCGACGAGCACCGTCGAAGCCTGCGTTGCCACCGCGAGATTCGTTGCGATGAATGAAGTGCCGCAGCCGCCTTTCGAGGAGAAGACGCTGACGACGCGCCCGCGTCTCTTCGGCGCTTCCGCGAGCGCGCCGCAGAACTCAGAGGTGCGCGCGAGCACAGTACGAAACTCTTCGTCTTTGACGGGCAGCCGCAGGAAATCGCGCGCGCCCGCGCGAAGCGAGCGCAGGATGAGATCGGGCGAGGCATCGCGCGAGGCGCAGACGATGGCCGTGCGCGGGCACTCTGCGGCGACGCGCTCGACGAAGCGCAGAACTGCTTCGGGTTGTGCGCCGAGCGCGATGATGACGGCGTCGGGCTTGAGCCGGATGATTTCGGGGAAGACCTGTTCGGCATCGTCGCCCGCGACGAGCAGGCGCGTCTCCTCGCGGCTGCCGAGCGCGCCGCGCAACTCTTTCAGCGAGTCGAGACCGTCGCTCAGGATGATGAAGTTTAGCGGTTGCATGGCGTGTCGTGTGTGCTCGTGTCGTGTCGGTGTTCGTGCTCGGTGTTCGACGTGAGAGCGTGATCGGATTTCAGAGTTCAGATTTCACATCTCAAATTTCAGAGCGTGCGTCTCAGAGTTGTCGAGCGCGCGTATCAGATCGGCGGCGGCGCGTAGCCTGCGCTCTCGCCTGTGAGCGTGGTCTGATAGCGCGGCAGTCGCAGCTTCACGCCGACGAGTGGGACGACGAAGTTGTAGTCAAAGTTCTCAATGCTGACGGTGACGCGGCCCGCGCCGACGCTGAAAGAGTTGTAGGCGACGGCGACGTTGGCGGGGGAGAGATTCGCGACGAGTGGCTTCGCGCCTGTCTGTGGGATCGCGTCGCCGTAGATGACGACGTTCTGCACGTCCGACATCTGACTCTGCTGATGTGTGACGGCATAGCGCGCGCCGCGTCGTGCGGCATCGGTGAGTGCGTTGTGTGTCCAGAGAAGCAGACCGAACTCGATGACGCCGAACATGACGGTGAGGAAAACGGTTGCGCCGATAGCGAACTCGACCAACGCTGCGCCGCGCTCGCCGCGACGATCGCGCATGTTGCGTTCGTTGCGGCCATCGCGTCTCTCGTCTGTGCGTTCGTGTCTCATCTTCAAAGTTGCGATTCAGAGTAGTAAGTAAGTTCGTCGTCAAAACAGCAGGTACTTCATCGTCGTGCTCGGACTGACGGGAACTTTGAGCGTGATAGTTTTGTTGGTCAGCTTGCCGAGATCGAAGAGCGGTTGATAGGTGTAGTTGATGACGCGGACGCTGACGCGGTCGGGATAGCCGAGCGCGCCGCCCGCGCTCGTGACGCTCATGTTGGCGCACGTGAGACCGGCGAGGACGGGCGTGCCGAGACAGTTGGCGTTTGCGTCTCCGTACACAGCAAGGCTCGCGGCTTTCGTTTGCTCCGTCGCGCTGTAGGGCCTGCTCACGAGGTAGCGCGCGCCGCCGCGCGTCGCTTTGGCGAGCGTCGTGTAGGTGTAGAAGAAGTTGCCGAACTCTGCGATGGAGGCGAGCGTCATCAACATGACGGGGAGCACGATTGACAACTCGACGAGCTGCGAGCCTCGCTCGCGCCGCGCAAAGCGGGAGAGTCGCCGCCGTGTCGATAGTCTCTTCATCAACGCTTTCATCCGTCTTCTACTTTCGCTCGGCGTCTTATCTGTAGAGCACGGGGATCGTCATCTGCACGCTGGGATTCGTCGCGTTCGGATCGAAGCCGCCGCTTCCCACCACCAGAGTCTCCTGCACGTACTCCGCCTGAAAGTCGCCGCCCGATCCATTGCTGACAGGCGTGCGCAGGAAGAAGAGACCGAAGCGCGTGAAGCGCACCACGCCGCGTCCCGTATCGAACTCGCTCTTCTTGACGAGCGGGATGATGACGAGGCGGCGACTATCGACGCCCGCGTGCGTCGGGGCCTGAAAGCGACTCGGATCGGAGGGCGACGCGCCGGAGTAATCGACGTAGGAGATGTTCGACTTGACGTTCTTGTCGGGCGGGTAGAGGGCCGGATCGAGTTGGCTGCCGCCGTAGTCGTCGAAGCGCGAGTTGATACCGGTGCGTACCTTGCCTGCGGTGATGCCCGGCTTGGTGTCAACCGGATAAGTGTCGCCCGGCTCTTTGCAGAGATGCACGCCGCCGCCTGTGCCCGTCTCAACGTCCTGCCCGCCCGATCCATCGACGGCGAGGATGTGATAGTTGCCGGGGCTGACGAACGAGCCTGAGTCGGCGCGGATCGTATAGACCTGACCGGGTTGAAGGATCGTGTCCGCATCGTCGAGAATGACGGTCAGAGGAATCCAGTCGCAGAAGACGTTGAGATTGACGGAGCGACCGGCCACGGCGCTCGCTTGAAGATCACGCGAGTTGCCGAAGCCGTTGATGACGGAGGCGAAGAAGACGTTGACAGGCTCAGGTGGTGTTATGACTTTGACGAAGCGTATGTTCGTCGCCGCGCCTTGCGCTGAAGCCTCGTCCATGCCGCTGCCTGAATCAAAGTCCGAGAGGTTGACGGCGTAACGAACATTGGCGGCTGTGAGCGCGAGCGGCGTCTTGTTGAACTCGTAAGCGTTCATCGATGCGATGGCCCGGTCGCGCGCTTTCGTGATGCCGCTCGCGTGCTGGTTGAGTGCGGAAGCTCCGGCGAGGGCCGCCGCATCGGTCGCGTTCTGCAACTCGGTCTTGACGAGATAGAAGTGGCTGATGTCAACGCACAAGCCCGTGGCGAGCAGCAGCGTGAGCATCCCGAATGCGCTGATGATGAGGACAGAGCCGCGTTCGCTTCGTCGCATCTTTTGATTCGCGTCTAAGAGTCTCATCGCCCGCCTCCCTCTCGCTTCGTTCACAACCGGATCACTCCGTAGATTCTTGGCGGGGCGAGCCGCGCGCCCGAACCCCGCCTGTTTCACACGCGCCCGAACCCGTTACCGGTTCGGCGGCGGCGCGACGCGCGCGACACTTGGAAGAGTTGAAAGGAGATCATGCGTTGCGCCTCGCATGGGAAGCTGCGCGGTTGAATGCGTGTCGTCACTCTTCGTTGCATCAGCCTTCGTTGCGTCGGTCTTCGTCGCATCCGACTTGGGCGCGTCCTTTACTGTGTCCTTCGTGGGCTGCGCTGCGGGGGCCACTTCGTTGTTCGTCGTCGCAGCGTTCGTCGTCGCCGCGTTGGTTGTCGCTGTCGCGCCGCCGATTGAGTAGCCGCTCGCGCCCTTGATGCCTTCGCCTTTGGGCTCGACGCCGAGGGGCGACGCGCCGCGCAGGCCATCGAGGCCCTTCATCTGCGGCAGGTCGTCGCGATTCACCGGCTTCACGACCTGCGCCGTGACGAAGAACATCAACTCGGTCTCATCCTTCGAGAACGACTTCGACTTGAAGAGATTGCCAAGCACGGGAATGTCGCCGATGCCCGGAACTTTCGAGAACGTGTTCGTCTCGTTGTTATCCAACAGGCCCGCGAGCGCGAACGACTGGCCGTCGCGCAGCTCGACGCCGGTCTTCGCGCGACGAGTCTTCAAAGCGGGGATCAAGAAGCCTTCAAACTTCACACCGTTGGCGAAGTCAATCGTCGAAACTTCGGGTTCGAGTTCGAGCCGGATGTGATCCTCGTCGATGATCGTCGGCTTGAAGTTGAGGCGCACGCCATACTCCTTCCACACGATGGAGACGGAGGCCTTCTCGCCGCCGCTCTGCACGATGGGCACGGGAAACTCGCCACCCGCGAGGAAGCTCGCCTCCTGCCCATCCATCGCGATCAAGTTCGGCTCTGCGAGTGAGCGGATCGCGCCGACGCTTTTCAGCGCGCGCAGGTAGCCCGTCAAGCCGGACGTGCCGTTGCCGAGCAGAAGATTAAGCGGCGGCGCGAGCGAGGCGAGATAAGAAGAGCCGAGGCTGCTGACGGTTGACTGCGTGATGCTCGTCGGCGAGTTGCCGGAGTTCAGATAGCCGACCGACGTGCCGTTCGCCAAGCCATAGGACGGGGCCAACTCTCTGGCCTTCGTGCGACTCACTTCCGCGACGCGCACTTGCAACTGCACCTGCGCGCGCTCGCCCACCGGCGACGTGAGCATATTCACCGTCTGGAAGCCCGCAGCCTTCACGACCTGCTCCGCCTGCACGGAAGTCGCAGGGCTCTTCACGCTGCCGGAGAGCACGACCGAGCCGTTCGCCTGACTCAAGCGGATGTCGTCTTTCGGAAAGAGGGCCCTCATCTGCGAATCGATGAGCGAGAGATTGGCGCGGACGAACACGTCGAAGACGACGAACTTGCCCGTGTCCTTCTCCCACGCGATGAAGTTGACCTGACCGAAAGCCTTGCCATTGACCAAGACTTGATCGGGCGCGACCAGAACGGCCTCCGCCACGTCCGGGTTCGAGACCGAGAAGCGACCGATCTTGCGGTCGAAGTTGATGACGCGCGACTGGCCGACGAGCACGTTGATCGCAATCGATTCCTTCGGCGCGTCAACGAAGGATGCGCTGACAGATGTCGCCTGCTGTCCATGCGCCGCAGTGGTGATGCCGAGCAGCGCGGCGCAGATGAGCGCGGTGATCAGGGGGGTTAGGTTGCGTGTCGTCTTCATGATTCAAGCTCCTTTGTAGCAATTAGCAATCAGCGTTCAGCAGTCAGCCAGCAATTCAACGATCAGCTTTCAGCGAAGCAGCAACCGGCCCTGTTCCGTCTGATTGCTGACTGCTGAACGCTGATTGCTATTGGGGGAAGTCCACGCTGCGCTTCTTCCCACCCTCGAAGACTTCGACGGAGTGGCGCGGCGTGGGCGCGGGGACGGGCGCGGCGGCCGTCGCGGGCTTCTCTTCTTTCACGGGCGCGACATGCGCTGCGCGACGTGCGATGGGTTGTGCGGACTTCGATTGCTCGCTCTTCATCGTGCCCGGATCGGGAACGGGCGCGGCGTGCTCGCCGCCGAGCAAGCGTCGCTTGTTGACGCCTTCGGTCTGCTCGTCGCCTTGATCGACGGCGTTACGCATCACGAGCTGCAGCTTGCCCTCAGTTGAAGCGAGCGCGAGTTTCTCAGCCTGTTCGGGCAGCACTTGCAGCGTCACAGCCTTAACGCTTTCCGGCTCGCGCTCCGACTTCGGCTTGTCCATGTTCTGCCCGTTGGCGAGCACCTTGATGTTCTGCAAGACGATCTTCGAGATCGGGTCTTGCTGCGTGTTCTCCGCCGGGTTGATAACGACCACGACATCGACGAGCGCGCCCGGCATGATGAAGCCTGAGACTCCCACCACGTCGTCAACCTTGACGGTCATCGCGCGATAGCCTTCCGGGATCATCGCCGAGAGGCCACCCGTCGATCCTTCCGGCGCGAGCTTGTAATCCGTGATCGGCTCGCGCGCGGCGACCGCGACAACGGCGACTCGACCGATCAATTTTTCCGGCGACTCGAAGACGCCGTCTGGCGACGCGCCGCGCGGGAACTGCACGGTCTCAAGTTGCTCCGCGATCAGTTTCTCGCCGGGGTTGATGGCCACCTTCGCGACGACCACGCTGTTCAGGTTCTTCGTGTAAGCCTGCGCGCTCGACAGATACTTGCTCACAGAGAGAGCCGCGACCAGACCAAAGACGATTGCGCCGCCGAGCACGATGACGAAACGTTTATTTCTCATCTTCTGAAAGCCTCCTTCAGAGGTGCGAACCGGAATCGAATCGAGCGCGCCGTGTCACGCGCGAAAGATGGCGAGCGAGATCAAGCTGCCGAAAGTGATCGCCACGCCATAAGGGATCGTGTGTCGCTTCTCCGTCGGCACGGCAAATTTCGGCATCTGCCAGCCGGGCAGGAGGCCCACGAAAATCTGCGCCACGCGCCACAACGTCTCTTTGACAAGTCCACTTCTAATCATCTGCAAGACGGCGAGCGCGCCGCCCGTCAACACGACGACCGCGAAGGTCGGGAGCACGAGGGCCGAGCCGACGACCGAGCCGATGGCCGCGAATAGCTTCACGTCGCCCGCGCCCATCGCGCCGAAGACATGCAGCATGAACATCAAGACGAACGCCAAGAGACAACCACCAGCGCTGGCCCACACGCCCGCGATGCCGTGGAAAAGTGTGTTGACCAAGAGGCCACCCAAGAGCGTCGCGAGCACGAAGGCGTTCGGGATGCGTCGATAGCGCGAGTCGTAATAAGTGATGAGCGCCGCCAAGGGTACGAGCAGCGCGTAAGTGGCGATGTTAAGAGCGTCGAGCATTTGCGTTTAGCGAAGACTCCGAAAAGAATTTCTATGCGGATGAAAAATCGAAAGGGTTAAAGTGCGACTGAAAGTTCAAACGTGCGTTTGTCGAACTCGTCGTGCGTTGGTCAAACTCGTGATGTGGTCGTTGACTCGTACTGCTTCCGTCTCAAGTTGTTTGAAGCGTGGGAAGAGCGCGCCCTTTGGCTTTCGCCCGTGCGGTGGCGTCCGTCTAGGTGCGCGCCTTCCCACGAATCGTCTTCTGGTCAGGGCGCGATCTTCGTGGCGAGATCGTTGATCTTCGTCCCGATGTTCGTCCCCAGCGTGGTGAACGCGGTGATGACTGCGAGGGCCACCAACGCCGCCGCCACCGCGTACTCCGACAACTCCAGCCCGGTCTCGTCCTTGAGGAACCTCTTGATCATCTTCCCTGTCTCCTCTCACCTCAGATGTCTCGCGCACGCAACCGTTACGGCGTCGCGGGAATCTTCGTGGCGAGGTTGTTAATCTTCGAGCCGATGTTCGTGCCGAGCGTGGTGAACGCGGTGATCACCGCCAGAGCGACGAGCGCAGCCGCCACCGCGTACTCGGAAAGCTCCAGCCCGGTCTCGTCTTTGAGGAATCGCTTAATCATCGTCGTGCTCCTTCACGTTGGGTGTCGTTGGGGTGAGTGCTCGCGTGCGACTAGGTGCCGATCTTGGCGGCGAGGTTCGTGATCTTCGCCCCGATGTTCGTGCCCAGCGTGGTGAACGCCGTGATGACTGCGAGCGCGACGAGGGCCGCCGCCACCGCGTACTCCGACAATTCCAAACCCGTCTCGTCCTGCATGAATTTCTTGAACATTTTCTTGTTGCTCCTTCTGCGAAATTTTTTCTGACCTGCTGTTCGTGTCCGGCTCACAAAGCGATTCGCGGTTGCCACCCCGTCCTCTCGCTTCGCTCGGACTCGGCTCGATACATAACAAAGCCCGTGCCACCACACGCGCACGCGAAAAAGGCCAGCATTACGCTGGCCCGACAACGATCCGGCCCCTTCGTCTTGTTACCTTGCGGCGACAGCTCGCACGACGCGACGCGTGCGACAGCAATCGACTTTGCGGATCAACATCTACACGCGCACGGACTTAACCGCTTGTCGCCCGTGGTTGACGACGCACGCGCGCATTTGAACGGCGGGTGACTCGTGTTGTCAGTCGAATGTGGCTTGATTGACTTATAGGAATTCGAGGTTGTTAGTCGCGTAGGGACTCGATGTTTATAGTATTGGTCGTCAACATAATTTCTCAAGAGCCCCGTTAGGGGCGACACGATTACATATCGCTCCTACGGAACTTGCTGCGTGTGCGCGCTGCTAAGCTATAAATATTTCGCTCCTACGGAGCGACAGGGCAGGCTAAACCTTAAACTGCACCGGCTCCCAAGATTGCTAACCACGCGAAAGCGAAGAGACCGCGATGCAAGTCGCGGTCTCTTCGCTTCCTCGCATGAGTTGATGCTCAACGCTTGAAGAAGATCACGGCCTGCCTATCTTCATAAACTTTTTCCCAACCTGCGTCTTCGACGAGCAGGCTTGCGAGCGCGGCGTCGGGCCGGATCATCACAACGCCGATGCGATACTTGTCGAGCGTCGCACGCCAGTTCGGTTCGCCGCCCTCCGCGCGCAGGTATTCTTCGAGCAGCGCATCGCCATAAACGTCCGCGCGCCCGTCGATGAAGACGAGCCTTTCGGGGTAGAGCTTCCACACGAGATAGCCGCCCCATCCATAAGCATTGAAGAGATGGCCCGACGTGGGCCGCCCGCGCAAGAATTCGACCGCCGCCGCCGGATACTTCTCCGCCTCAACCGCAGGTTGATTGCTCGTTGCACTCGACACCCTCAACGCGCACAGACCGAGCGGCACACAGACGAGTGCAACGAAGTTCAAGATGAGGCTCGCCGCCGGACGCGCACCGGCCGCGCCAACCGAAGCGACTTCGCGCCGCGCCGTCTCAGCCGCTTCGTCACGATGCGAGGTGCGAATGTTCTTGATGAAACTCCACGAGTGTTCGGCGAGCAGAGGCGCAGCGACGAGCGCGAAGAAAGGGATGTTGCGCCACGCGCGCAGAGAGGCGTAAGCCGCGACCGACAAGAGCAGCAAGTCCGACGGTCGCGCGCGCTTCGGCGAGAGCGCGAGCGCGACGCATGTTGCCAGCAACAATAACGCGAAGGCTTGCGCGTTCGGTTGGTGGAAGTTCGGCGAGAGCCATTCGATGATGTATTGCATCGAGCGCGAGTCGAGCGTCTCGAACGGGTAAGAGAACAGGCGGGGGCCACTCGGATTCAAAGGCACGACCGCTACGCACGCGACGAATATCAAACACAGAGGACGCGCGCGGGCCCACGCGCGACCTTCGCGAACGCGACGCGGCTTCTCGTTTCGATCCGACAACTCATCGAGCGCAACTCCCGCGCACGCCAGCGCAACGAGCGCGAGCCCAAGCGCGAAGCCCGCGTGCGTGTTCACCCAGACGAGCATGAGCGGCACGAGCAGCCACGGCGCACGCTTGGCGAGTAAAGTCGCTTGATCGAGATGCGCGAGTTCGTCACATGTCTCGTCGCTCCGCATGTAGTCGTCGAGCACGAAGACGAAGACGCTCGTGAAGAGGAACGAGATCATCTGTGGGCGCACGCCCCAGATCGGCATCGTGGCGAGCGCGGCAAGCAGCGTCGTCGCACACGCGACGAGTTGGTGTGCGTCGCGCTTGATTGCGCGTCGCTCAGCGAGCCACAGCGCGGCGGTCATCACGAGAGAGAAGAGTGTGACGAGGCCACCCCAGCCCGCCGCGCGATAGGTCGCGTACATGACGACTTCGGTCAACCACTCGTGCGTGACCCACTCTGTGCCTTGCGCCGTAAATGAGAACACGTCGGCGCGCGGGACGACGTGTGTCTCGCAGATGAGCTGGCCGGTGCGCAGATGCCACCAGAAGTCTGGATCGGTGATCGCGCCCGCAGTCATCGTGAAGATCGACGCGAGCAAGACGAAGACGACGAGATTACGCGACGAGAAAATAGTTGTGATCGATTCGTTCGTAACTGCGCGACGCGGCTCCGCTCTATCCAGTGCGTGCGGTGCGATCCTCGTCGGCAGTTCCATCTCGAACCCGATCTCTGTTGAGACGCTTAAGAGCGCAGCTGCAATCCGGGCTGGCTATCGTCCTGTAGGAAATCGCCGACGTTGATGGCGAGCCGTTTGAGCTTCTTGTAGAGAGTCTGTCGTGAGCCGAGGCCAAGCGCGGTGGCGGCGCGCGCGACGTTGTAGTCGTGCAGCTTCAACGCCTCTGTGATCACGCGACGCTCAAAGTCGTCGAGCATATTTTCGAGCGGCACGGGCGACTGGCCCTCTTCCTCGGTCGTGGTCGCGGCGCGCTGCGCGGATCGGATGCGCGGGTTGATGTCGGCGGCGGTGATCGCTTGGCCCTCGTCGGTGTAGAGCACGAGCCGCTCGATCTCCGCGGCGAGTTCGCGGACGTTGCCGTGCCACGCGTGATTTTGCAGCACGCGGATCGCCTCGGCAGTGATGCCTGCGACGGCCCGGTCGTTGCGGCGCGCGTAGTGAGTGAGGAAGTGGGAGATGAGCGCGGCGGTGTCTTCGGGCCGCTCACGAAGCGGCGGCACTTCGAGAGTCAGCGCAGCGACGCGATAGTAGAGGTCTTCTCGGAAGTGGCCCTCGCTTGCCTCGCGCTCCAAATCTTTGTGCGTGGCGGCGACGACGCGCACATTCACCTTGCGCGGCGACTTCTCGCCGAGCGTGTGCACCTCGCCCTCTTGCAGAAAGCGCAACAGCTTCGGCTGGAGTGCGAGCGGCAGATCGCCGATCTCGTCGAGGAAGAGCGTGCCGCCTTCGGCCGCGCGCACGAGTCCCTCGTGATCGGCGTGCGCGCCCGTGAACGATCCCTTGCGATGACCGAAGAGCAGGCTCTCGATCAGATCGGCGGGCGCGGCAGTACAGTTGAACGGGATGAAGGGCGCGGCGGAGCGGCGGCTGAGTCGATGGACGGCACGCGCGATGAGTTCCTTGCCCGTGCCGGACTCGCCTGTGATCAAGACGGTCGAATCAGAATCTTTCACGCGCTCGACCGCGCGGGCCAGATCAGACATACGGCGACTCACGAAGATCATGCCGGGGAGCGTGGCAGAAGCCGCAAGAATCGTCGCACTCCTCTCCTGCGCGCGCGTCGGCTGTGTCTCTTCGCGCAGACGTGCGTGCGCGTGTGCGAGTTGTGCGACCTCTGTAAGCAATCGTAACTCGCCCGCCTGTCTCTCGCTGAGCGGACGCACGAAGCGACCGTAGATCGCCACACCTTCCCTGTGCGCGCTCACCGCAGCCATCACGAGGCAGATAGCGCGGTCGCCCTCTTGCGTCTTCGGCGTCTCGATTGCCGCCGCCGACAGAACCGAATTGACGTGTGCTTCAGCCGCGGCGATCTCTTCCTGATCGAGTCCTTCGACCCATTTGAGTCGCGGCTGACCGCCGACGTTCTGCGCGAAGGTGGCAAGCCCATAGGTCTGTGCTGTCGCGTCGATCATCAGTGCGACCTTGAGCATCACGTCGTAGAGCAAGTCCGTGCCGGTCGCCGCCGCGCGACACAGAGCACTGACCATCGAGACAAGCGGCAGCTTGAGCCCCTCACCCTCCCTGTTCCCATTCTCTGCTACCGACGAAAGCTGTGACACTGCCATAAGAACAACAATCCCCGTCAGGTTCGCTCACCTAAAACGATTGAATGCAGACGCGCACCCGCACGCTGCGGCGAATACTTGTGGAGGAGGCTAGAGGCAAGATGTCTTCAGAGAGGAGTGGCCGGGGCAGGACGCCGTGCCGAAGAACCCTTCTGGCACTTCGACGCGAACCGAAATCAGTCTATGCATTCCGACAACGACCTGTCAATAAAACTATCTGCGAGTATTCCGAAGCTCGCTGAATTTCAAGCAAAGTGTTCCGCAATATATTGACTAAAGGTGTGAGGGCGATGACTTGTGCTTGAGAATTGCGCAAAAAGTTCGACGCGGGAGTCATCCGACTTACAGACGACTCCCGCGTCGATTATCGAGCCCGCCGAAATTGACTAGGCGTTCTCGGACGGAACCTTAAGCTCTTGTCCGACCTGAATCTTGTCGGGGTCTTTCAGCTTGTCGCGGTTGGCGTAGAAGATACGCATATACTCGTTCGTATCCCCGTAGAACTGCTTGCTGATCTTGGAGAGCGTGTCGCCCGACTTAACCGTGTAAGTCTGGGCGTTCTGGCTTCCGCCGCCGACCGATGCAGCCTGCGCCTGCTGATCGGAGACGCTGATGTCGGCAGTAATGTCGTCACCACTCGGGTTGACAAGTTTGATCTGATCCCAGAACTTGTTCTTCGCCTCCTCTGAAGGGGCGATGCCACGTATGAACAGCTTGTTATCCTGCACGTGCAGGTTCTGGAACTGAACGTGTTCCTGATCGGCAACGTTCAGAACCGTCTGGTATTTTTGCCTCAACTCCTCAAAACGCTTTTGTGCGTCCGGCTGTTTCTCAGCCTCGGAAGCCCCACCCCCGAACATTTTATCAAACAGACCCATCTCCTTAGCTCCTCTCTCCAACGTTGAATTTATTCAAGACACCTGCGGGCAGACATCTGATGTTATTGCAACGCTCATACCAACCTTACTCTTCAGACTTAGTAGCAAGAGAACGACGAGTTGATGATTTTCCACACCTGTGAACTATGCATCGCCCTCGCTATCCCCTTGTCTCAGTAGAGACTGGTAAGGCATTGCCCAACTAGCGGATTTTCGTTCGCCCGTTGTTCGCCATCTTAAGCGCTTAATATTCCGCTACCTCAAGTAAATATTGAACTTAGCTGCATAAATCGTTGCAAATATAAGTCTTTACAGCATACTAATAGCGTGCTAAATTCCGGCCACTTTGTCGCCAGATTTTTGTGACAAAGCTATAAGCCTACTAAAACGCAATGGCTTAGAAGTTCAGTCGGAGAGCAACTGATCTGAACTTGGTTGATGACCTAAAGAGCTTCCCCCAAATGGCGATCAAGTTCGGAACTTCAGGCTGGAGAGCAGTTATCGCGGGCGAGTTCACGTTCGCGAACGTGAATAGCGTAACTCAAGCCATTTGCAGCTACTTACGGTCAACCGAGGTAAAAGACGGAGACAAACTCGTCGTTAGTTTTGACACACGATTCCTCGGGGAGAAGTTCGCGGAGCAGTGCGTTAACTCTATTACCGCGTATGGATTCGGGGCAATCTTCTGTAACCGACCGACCCCGACCCCAACTATCTCATATACCATACGTTCGCTCCGAGCTGTTGGTGGGATTAACTTTACTGCTTCTCACAATCCACCTGAATACAATGGGATGAAGTTCTCGACGGCGGACGGAGCACCAGCACTCCCAGAGATTACGAGAAAGATTGAAGACCTGATTAATGCTAATGCCGCGGACGCGCAAGTCCTTGAGAGTACGCAGATGGATGGTGTGAGCGGCGTTGAGATTCACGATCCGCTCCCGGCTTATCTCAGTGATCTACAGAGCAAGGTCAATTTCGACGAGATTGCAAAGGCGGGCGGCAGCTATGCCTACGACCCGCTCTGGGGCACAGGTCGCGGATATCTCGATAAAGCTCTGCGGGATAAAGGTCTAGAGGTTGAGACGGTTCATGATTGGCGCGACGTGCTGTTCGGTGGTCGCTCGCCTGAACCGGATGATGAACACTTGGATGATTTGCGTGAAGCCATGAAGCGGCGTGGCTGCGTTCTTGGGCTCGCGACCGATGGCGATGGAGATCGCTTTGGGGTGATTGATCGCGATGGTACATTCATCGTCCCGAACAGGCTCATTCCACTGCTCTTCGATTACCTTGCGGAGACGCGCGGCTGGACGCTCGGCGTCGCGCGTTCGGTCGCGACCTCTCACTTGGTTGATCGCGTCGCCGCATCGCGTGGTTTGCCGGTTTACGAGACTCCGGTCGGTTTCAAATTCATCGGCGAGTTAATCAACGAGGACAAGATTATCCTCGGCGGCGAAGAGTCGGCAGGACTCTCCATACGCGGACACTATCCGGAGAAGGACGGCATCTTGGCTTGCCTTCTTGCCGCAGAGGCAGTAGCGGTGCGCGGCGCGAGTTTAACGGAGCAATTAGAACAGCTTTACTCGCGTGTAGGTCGCCTCGAATCGAAGAGGATCGGCGTGCGTCTGACGCCGGACATAGTCGCCTCGCTGCCGGAGAGGTTGGGGCGTGAGCCGAAGGAGTTCGGCGGGCGGCGCGTCGCAAGCGTCAACCGTATGGACGGCGTGAAGTTTTTGTTTGAAGACGGCTCATGGCTGCTGCTGCGCCCTTCGGGCACGGAGCCGCTGGTGCGAATTTACGCGGAGTCGGAATCCGCAGATGACTTGGAGGTGCTGCTTGAACAAGGTCGAAAATTCTTACTGGACTGATTCGCGGCTTGCCGCGCAACGCCCCGCCTCGCGCGGACTCACTTTTCCCGCTACCGCCGTCGAGCTTTCGCGTGAGTTGGTCGGCACGCGCGCCGAAGTACGACGACGCGGAGGCGTCATCCCTTCGTGGGTCGTCTTTACGATGATCATGCTCGCCACTTTCGCGCTCTGCGCAACGGTGACAATGCGCACGCACGCGCAGATGCAGACAGCCGGACAACATTACTCGCAGATGAGCACTGACGTGCAGACTTTGCGCAATTCGAACGAGTCGTTGCGCCGCGAGGTCGAGCGACTGCGCAAAGACCCGCGCGCCATCGAGTCGGCGGCACGCACGCGATTGAACATGGTGCGCGCTAACGAGATCGTGATTCCGGTCGAATAGTCGAAAGGGCATTCGGTCGATTGACGTAATGGCCCTTGACAGCACTTTTCACATGGTCGAAATCATTTTCAGTTCCTCCGGTCGTCCGCAAGTCGCCGCCAGTCCGCCGCTACCCTTTGATCGCCCCTGCCTGATCACGCGCGGTTGTCCCTGACCGAGGGCAGCCGCGCATTTCCCCTCCCGCTTAACACGCAAACTCGCCAAAGTCATTTGGTTGACACCCCTGTGGTCGTCAATTAATATCGAACTCTGCTTATCACGTCTTAAATTTTTCTGACGCGAGCGCGCGTCTCGCTTGCGAGAGGGACGAGAGAGCCATGCCCGAAGTCAAAGAGATCGTGACGCCCGAACAGGCCGCCGCCGAACGTTGGGAGCAGCAGACGCTTGAGCCCGCGCTCAGGAAGTCGCCGGAGCGCAAACAGAAGTTCGAGACCGTCTCGCTCGATTCCGTCGAACGACTCTATACGCCTGCGGACACAGCCGACATCGACATCGAGCGCGACACCGCTTTCCCCGGTGAGTTCCCCTACACGCGCGGCATACACCCGACCGGCTATCGCGGCAAGCTCTGGACGATGCGACAGTTCGCCGGCTTCAGCACGCCCGAAGAGACCAACCGGCGTTTCAAATTTTTGATGGCGCAGGGCCAGACCGGACTCTCAGTCGCCTACGATCTTCCGACGCTGATGGGTTACGACGCAGACTCGCCTCTCTCCGAAGGAGAAGTCGGCAAGTGCGGCGTCGCCGTCTCATCGCTCGCCGACATGGAAGTTCTCTTCGACGGCATTCCACTCGAACAGGTCACGGTCTCGCAGACGATCAACGCGCCCGCGAGCGTTCTGCTCGCGATGTACTTGGTCGTCGCGGAGAAGCAGGGCGCGAACTTCAGCAAAATTTCCGGCACGCTTCAGAACGACATCCTCAAGGAGTACATCGCGCAGAAGGAATGGATTTATCCGATCCGGCCCGCGATGAAGTTGGTCGTCGATACGTTCGAGTTCTGCACGAAGCACGTCCCGAAGTACAACCCGATCTCTGTGAGCGGCTATCACATTCGCGAGGCGGGCGCGACCGCGCTGCAAGAACTCGCGTTCACGCTTCGCGACGGCATCGAGTACGTGCAGTGGGGCGTCGATGCCGGACTTGATGTTGACGAGTTCGTTCCGCGCATAAGTTTCTTCTTCAACGCGCACAACGACTTCTTCGAGGAGATCGCCAAGTATCGTGCGGCGCGACGCATCTGGTCGCGCGTGATGGTCGAGCGTTTCGGCGCAAAGAACCCGCGCACGTGGCAACTGCGCTTCCACACGCAGACCGCAGGCGTCTCGCTCACAGTACAGCAGCCCTTGAACAACATCGTCCGCGTCGCCATTCAAGCTCTCGCCGGAGTTCTCGGCGGCACGCAATCACTTCACACAGACGCCTACGACGAAGCGCTCGCGCTGCCCAGCGACAAGGCTGCGCTCATTGCTCTTCGCACGCAGCAGATCATCGCGGAGGAGACGGGCGTCGTGAACACTGTCGATCCGCTCGGCGGCTCATACTTCCTCGAATCGCTGACGAAGAAGATGGAAGACGGCGCGCTCGACTACTTCTCGAAGATCGACGCGATGGGCGGCATGGTCGAATCGATCGAGAAGGGCTTCCCGCAACGCGAGATTCAGGAGTCGGCTTACCAATATCAGAAGGCCGTCGAGCGCGGCGAGCAAACAATCGTCGGCGTTAACAAGTACGCGATGGAGGATGACGATGCGAAGTACGATCTCCTCGTCATCGACGAAGGCGTGCGCGATCATCAGATCGAACGCCTCGATCAGACTCGCACGCGACGCGACTCAGGCGCGGTCGTCAACTCGCTCGACCGACTCCGTAAAGCCGCGCGCGTTGGTGACAACACCATGCCTGCAACTATCGAAGCCGTCCGAGCCTACGCTACGCTCGGCGAAATCTGCTCTGCCCTGCGCGACGTTTACGGCATCTACGAAGAGCCTGCGTTCTAAAAATTTACTCATCGATTCATTGATTCATTTTCCCATTTGATCAATGAGTCAATGCTCCAATGTGTCAATGGATCAATCTCGCAAGATTCGCGTTCTCGTCGCCAAGCCCGGTCTCGACGGTCATGATCGTGGGGCGAAGGTCATCGCGCGCGCACTGCGCGACGCAGGGATGGAAGTCATCTACACGGGTCTGCGGCAGACGCCGGAGATGATCGCCGCCGCCGCTTCGCAGGAGGACGTTGATGCGGTCGGCGTTTCGATCTTGAGCGGCGCGCACAACACGCTCTGCCCGCGCATCGTCGATCTTTTGCGCGAGCGCGGGATGGATGATTGTCTCGTCGTCGTCGGCGGCATCATCCCGAAAGAAGATATCGCGCGCCTCAAGGAGCAGGGCGTCTCCGAAGTCTTCCCGCCCGGCACTTCGACCGAGGACATCGTCAAGTTCCTGCGCGCCAACGTCCAGCCGCGTACATGAACAACGACGAACGACAGTCGCACTTGGAGTCTCACGCTTCCGACTCTCAAACTCTCATCGTTGTCGAAGAACGCGACTCGCTCGCCGTCATACGTCTCAACCGGCCCACCGAACGCAATCCACTTTCAATCTCTACACTCGAAGAACTCGATGCCGTCGTCTCTGCGCTCTCAACCCGCGTCGATCTCCGCGCGCTCATCTTCACAGGCATGGGCGACGTGTTCGCCTCCGGCGCAAACATCCGCGAGCTACAACTACTCACGCACAACACAGCGCACGAGTTTGCACGACGCGGCCAACGTCTCATGCAAAAGATCGCCGACGCACCGCAACTCACCATCGCCGCCATCAACGGCTACTGCATGGGCGGCGGTCTCGATCTCGCGCTCGCCTGCGACCTGCGCGTCGCATCACCTAGGGCCACCTTCGCACACCCCGGCGCGCGTCTCGGCATCATCACCGGCTGGGGCGGCACGCAAAGACTGCCGCGACTCATCGGCGTGACACGCGCGCTCGAACTCTTCGCGACGGCGCGACGACTGACGAGCGACGAGGCTTTCGAAATCGGTTTGGTAAATCGCATCGGCGATCACGCACTCGAATGCGCGTTGGAACTTGCGCGCGCAAGTCTCCCTTCTTCACGTTGAACTGTCGTGTGATGTAAGCGCTTCTGATCAACGCGACGTAGATCGAGATCGCGCGTCAATTTTTCTTGAGGAAGCGCGCGATGCCCTGCTGGCAGTCGTCGGTCATGCGGGCGATGGCATTAACATCAACGCCCGCCGCGAGCGCGGCGTCGAAGGTTAAGCCGTCCATCTGATAGAGCAGTCGCTTCGTGAGCGTGACGGCGGAGAGACTGACGCGCTCGAAGCCCGCGACGTATTTCTCAACCTCCGACTCAAACTCTTCATCGTCAAACACGCGATTGACGAGACCGATGCGCTCGGCCTCTTCCGCGCCGATCTCTGTGCCGCGTGTTGCCAGCTCGAAGGCGCGCTTCTCCGAGACGTTGCGGCGCAGGATCGCCATGACCATCGCGGGCACGAAGCCGATCTTCACTTCCGGGTAACCGAAACGAGCCGTGCGTGCGGCGAGCACGATGTCGCACGCTGTGGCGAGACCGCAGCCGCCCGCGAGGGCCCGTCCGCGCACCGCCGCGACGACGGGCACGCGCACGCGACGTATGAGCGCGAGGAGATCGGCGAGCGTGCGCGCGTCTTCGAGATTTTCGTCAATCGATGCTTCGGAAATTTTTTGCAGCGCGGAGAGGTCCGCGCCGGAGCAAAAGTCCGCGCCCGCGCCCGTTAAGACGACGACGCGCACCGCATCGTCTGCGTCCGCCGCGCGCAACGCATCTTTCAGATCAGCGATGAGTGCGTCGTTGAGCGCGTTGCGCTTCTCCGGTCGGTTCAGCGTGACGAGTCCGACCGCGCCCTCGACCGAATAGATGACAGGCTTCTCTTTCATCACAGACAGGCGTGTGATCTCAAACTGCGTGACGTTATCAAACTCCGGCCCGCGTCGTGTCGCCTTCCGAGAGAAAACTGAGCAGCGCGGCGTTGACCTCGTTCGGATACTCCTGCTGTACCCAGTGGCCCGCACGCGCGAGTCGCACTTCGCGGAACGAAGCAGAGACGTATGAGCCAACGTCGCGCACGGTTTCGGGGACGACGAAGGCGTCGCGCTCGCCGTAGATGAAGAGCGTGGGCGAGGTCGAGTAGATGCGTGCTCCGTTGCCAAGCCGATCAGAGATCATCGAAAAGACATTCGCTCGATAGTAGTTGATGCCGGCGGTCAGAGCAGTCACGTCGCTCGACACGCCACGACGCTTGAGGGCCTCTTTGTAGAACGCGATATCGGCGTCGGTGAAAGTGCCCGCGCGCGCCGTCTTCTTGAACATCAGCGCGAGCTGCGCGAAGTCGTTCGCGGCGATGCGTCGTTCGGGAAGCACAGGCAGTTGGAAGAAGAGCATGTACCAACTGCGCGCGAGCTGTCGTAAGTTAAAGTTATCGAACCACGCGCGAAAAGGGGGGACTTGCAGGACGGCCAGACGACTCACGTATTCGGGATGATAGCGCGCGACCGCCCATGCGACGCCTGCGCCCCAGTCGTGGCCGACGATGGCAGCTTCGCGCGCGCCGAAATGTCTGATGAGGCCCGTCGTGTCGTCAACGAGATGCGACAACTTGTAGTCTTCGACGCGCTCCGGCTTGTCGCTCAAGTTGTAGCCGCGCAAATCTGGCGCGACGACGTGAAAGTGTTCGCCGAGCGCGGCGAGTTGATGACGCCACGAGTACCAGAATTCGGGGAAGCCGTGCAGCAGCAGGACGAGTGGACGGTGGCCCTCGCCTGATTCTGCGTAGTGCAAGCGCACGTCGCCCACCTGCGCGTAGCCGTGCCGGATGGCTGGTTCACTCATACTTAGCGGCTGCGTTTCTTTTGCTCCTTAGCGATGGACTCAAGACCGCGAGCCAACACTTCATGCAGCAACTCTATTCTGCCTCCGAGCTTTGAACGGTTGGGACTCTTCTTCTTCTCACTTAAACCTCGTTGCTTTACGAGCAAGGCAAACCGCTCAATGTCTTCTGGTAGCAGAACAGGGTTGTGTAGCAACTCCTCGTGACACTCATAACAGAAAACTCCGCTTTGCCCTTCGCAACTCCAAGGGCAGGTCGGAAACACCTTTTCTCTATACGTGCCCCGACGATTCGCGGAGCGTCCGAAAAAGCGTTCCGCAACATAGTGATGTCTTGTTGCGTGACTGCGCCCTTCGCTGGTGGGACGCGCGTAAGTGCCTGCCGTTCGGTGCAGGTTGCAGCCACAGATTGCACAATGCTCAGTCATATTGTTTCGTAATAGCTAAATCATTGTAGACCGAGCGAGCGCGCTTCGTCATCGCCGATCTCGATCACCATGCGGAGCAACGCGGTCGAAAGAGTTTTCCCCTGCGCGTCGGTCATCAAAGAGAGCGTGCCCCCGCCGCCCAGAGATTCGTGCAGCAGGAAGTTGAGAGCCTTGATGTTCGGCAGCTCGAAGCGTTCGACTGTGCCCTTGCAGATGCCCTCGAAGTGATGTTTGACGCGTTCGGCTGTGACTTCGCTGACGAGCAGAGGGTAAAACTCGTCGCGCAGCGCGATGAGCCCGACGTTCGCCGTGTCGCCCTTGTCGCCGGAGCGCGCGTGCGCGAGTTTGACCAGTTGTACTTTCATCGTCGATAAAGATTTCTGTCGGCGCGTGTCAAGCTTTATCACCGCGCCGCCCTCGTTCTCCCATCTCGCCACGTCGTTCAAACTTCCAACACCTCCACGCGCGTTTCAATCTCCGTCTTCGGGATGAGCGCGGGCCAGTAGGCGACGATCTCTTCGACCTTCGGGCGACCGCCCGCAAAGCCCGTCACGCCGGGAGGGCCGGTCAGGACGAGCGGCGCGATCTCTTTCGTGAATCGCTCCACGTCAGCGCGATCCGAACCGCGCACGCCGACGCGCAACTGCACTTCCGGTGCGTCCCGGTCAGGTTCGCCCGCGAGCGCGCCGTGCGTGGCGTTTGCGCCGACGAACTCTGTGTGGATGAGATCGAATTTGAGACCGAGTCGTTCGAGTCGCGCGCGTAGTATCTGATCGGCGGCGCGCGCTTTGGCGTATGCATCGGGCCACGAATAGACGAGCGTGCCGACGGCTTTGAATCCGGCGGAGTAGCTGATCGAAACTTTATAGAACGCGGTCGCGGGCTTGCCCTTAATGCCGTGAACGCGCACGCGGTCAGCACCAGCGTCTTCGAGTTGGATCGATGTGAAGTCAGCGACGCAATCGGGCGTGATGTACTCGTGCGGATCGCCCATCTCGTAAACAAGCTGTTCCTTGATCGAGGGGACGCTCACGCGCCCGCCCGTGCCATCGTGTTTCGTGATGACGAACGTGCCATCGGGTGAGCCTTCAACAATCGGGAAACCGACGTTGGCGAGATCGGGAATTGATTCCCACTCATACTGGCAGTTGCCGCCCGAAGCCTGCGCGCCGCATTCGATGATGTGGCCCGCGATGGTTCCGGCGGCGAGCCTGTCCCAGTCGTCCGCGCGCCAGCCGAACTCGTGTATGAGCGGCGCGAGTGTAAGTCCTGTATCGGTCGCGCGGCCGGTGATGACGACCTGCGCGCCGCCTGCAAGGGCTTCGACCAGAGGCTGCGCGCCGAGATAGACGTTCGCGCTCTGGATCGACGCGCGCACGCTTGAAAGCGGCTCGCCTGTGTCCATGTTGCGCAGTTCTATGCCGCGCGAAAGAAACTCGTCGATGCGCTCCATGATGTCGTCGCCGATGACGATCCCGATCTTCATGCGACCAGACAGACCGAGTTCGCGCGCTACATCGGCGACCGCCGCCGCGCACGCCGGAGGGTTGACGCCGCCCGCGTTCGCCGTGACGCGAATATTTTTTTCGACGCAGCGTGGCAGAATCTCGCGCATCAAGGGCACGAAGTCGCGCGCGTAACCGGCCCCCGGGTCGCGTGCGCGCTGCTTCTGCATGATCGACATCGTGACTTCGGCGAGATAGTCGAGCATCAGGTAGTCGATCTCACCGCCCTCGACTTGGCGGACGGGCGCATCGAGCAGGTCGCCCCAGAAGCCCTGCCCACTGGCGATCTTGATCTTCTCTCTCATCAGTTCAAAAATTTCGCGCGACGAAAAAGGAAAAGGCGAAGGTGAAGACCGCGCGACAAGTCTAAAGTCCGCACGCGGTCTTCACTTCCGCCTCTGCCCTTCAGCCTTTCCGCCCTTAGTTCGACGGAGGCGGCGTGTTGCTGTTGTTCGTGTTGCCCATGTTCCCGTTCATGTTCGTGTTGCTGCCGCGACGCGAGCCGCGACGACGGCCACCACGGCGCGCATGTGTCGCCGCCGGAGCCGCCGAAGCATCGGCGGGAGCAGCGGAAGCGTCCGCAGGAGTCGCGGTCGCTTCGGGCGCGGGTGGCGGTGGCGCGGCCATCATGCCGTGACGACCGCGACGACCTGCGCGACGACCACCGCCGCCCGTCGTGAACGAGAACGAATGTGGCTCGCCCTTGATGCTCATCAGCGACAAGCCGCTCGCGCCCATCTTCTTCGCGCGCAGGGAGACGATGGTCGCGGGCAGCGTCGTGCCGAAGCGCATCGAGACGGCGATCTGGCCGGGCCACTGGTGCGCTGTGAGCGTGCCGCTCTGCGGACTGCCGCCCGCATCGAGCGTGAAGGTGTTGCCGGTGATGGTGAGCGTGGCGGGGCCATTCATGTTCATGTCGGGCGCGCTGACCGTGCCGGTGTAAGTGCCGGAGAGATCAACGTCGCTGCCCGCCGTGCCCATGTTCATCATGCCGCCGGTCTGCATCGCACCGGAAGTGCCAGCCGGAGGAGCCGCGCTCGTTGTGTCTGCCGCCGCAGGCATCATAGAAGCGCGACGACCGCGACGGCCACGACGACCGTGGCGGCCCATGTTCATGTTACCCGACATGCCGCCCGACATGTTCGAGTTGTCGTTCGTTTGCATCGAAGTGCCGGACATGTTGGTGTTCGACGTGTCCGACGCATTGGCGTTCATCTCGCCGGTGTTCATGTTGCCGCTCGACGCGCGGCGCGAGCCGCGACGACCGCGACGGCGATGCGGCGTGCTCATGTTCGTGTTCGACATGTTGCCGTTCTGCGCCATCGTGTCCTGCGTCGTGCTGCTGTTGGTGTTCTGCGCCAGCGCCGCAAAGCCCGCGCCCGCGAAGACGACCGCGACGAGCAACGCGCAGATGGTAGTGAGAAGGTTACGAGCCTGTTTTCTCCGAGTCATGTTGGTTCATCCTCCAAGTGTGGTTAAACGTGCAGCGCACAAGTTCTCGCCCGCGCGAAAAGCAACAGGCGTTCAAAGGGAACAACGATAATCTGCCTACGGGGTTCGTTGGCGCAATTCTCGCACAGAAAGCCGCGCGGTTGCAAAACTTTCTCGCGGCGGGCGCACAGCTCAAGCGAGCACGGGCGGCAGGACGAATTGACCGAGGTGCGCCCCGTCGAAGTTGCCGCTCGTTCGCAAAGCCAACTCGATTGCGTCTCTGATCTCTTCGGGCGCGACGACCGCATCGACGAAGCCGCGCGCCGCCGCGTACTTCGCATCCAACTGTCGCTCGTAGTCCTCGCGCACGCGGGCCATCTCAGCCTTCAATTTGTCATCCGGCTCCGCGCCTTCGCGCTTCAACTTGTCGAGCTGCGTGCCGTAGATCGCCTGCACCGCCGAGTCGCCTTCCATCACGCCCATGCGGCCCGTGGGAAGACTGAAAATAAAATCTGGATCGAAGCCTTGACCGGCCATCGCGTAGTAGCCCGCCCCCGATGCGTGGTTGATCGTCAAGACGATCTTCGGCACGCTCGCCGTCGCCATGGCCTCGACGAAGCGCGCGCCCGCGCGAATGATGCCACTATGTTCCGCTTCGGCTCCGACCATGAAGCCCGACACGTCTTGCACGAACAGCAGAGGCGTGCGATGACGATTGCACACTTCGATGAAGTAGGCCACCTTCTCCGCAGACTCCGTGTAGATGATGCCGCCGAAGCGCGGCGGCGCACCTTTCGGTTGTCGAAGAAGCCCACGACTGTTCGCGATCAACCCGACTTGAATCCCGCGCACGCGCGCGTGGCCGGTGATCATCTCGCGCGCGTAGTCGGGCTGAAACTCTTCGAGGTGGCCTTCGTCGATCAGACAATCGAGCATGGCGCGCGGATCGTAAGGATGCCTGTGATCTTCCGGGATGATCTCATAGAGGTCTTCCGCCGCTCGCTTGGCTTCGCGACTCTCGACGAAGGAGAGCAGGCTCGTCTTGCTCGCGGGCAACTCCGCGACGATCTCCCTGAGCTTCGCGATACACTCTTCGTCGTTCTTCGCGCGATAGTGTGCGACGCCCGAAACTTCTGTGTGCGTGCGCGCGCCGCCGAGCGTCTCGTTGTCGATTGATTGCCCTGTCGCGCCTTTGACTAAATTCGCGCCGCCGAGTCCCATGAATGAAGTGCCCTCGACCATCAAGATGATGTCGGAGAGCGCGGGCAGGTATGCGCCGCCCGCGACGCAGGGGCCCATCACCGCCGAGAGCTGCGGCACGTGCAGGTAGCGACGCATGATCGAGTTGTAGTAGAAGATGCGCGCCGCGCCGTACTGACCGGGAAAGACGCCGCCCTGATATGGCAGATTCACGCCCGCCGAATCGACCAAGTAGATGATCGGCACTCGCGAGCGCATCGCGATCTCCTGCGCGCGCAAAATCTTCTTGATCGTCTCGGGCCACCACGATCCGGCCTTCACCGTCGCATCGTTCGCGACGACGACCACCTCGCGCCCGCTTACGCGACCGATGGTCGTGACGACGCCCGCCGAAGGTGCGCCGCCCTTGTACTCGTCGTAAGCGACGAGCATCCCGATCTCCTGCGCATATGCGTTGCGATCAAGCAGAAGCTCGATGCGCTCGCGCGCCGTGAGCTTGCCTTGGCTGTGCTGCCGCTCGATCTTCTCCGCACCGCCGCCCTGCTTCAACTTCGCTTCGAGTTCGCGCAACTCTCCGACCAGCCCGCGCAGCCGCGTGCGCTTCTCTTCATCCACGACGCGAGCCGCAACGGGCGGCCCCTTTTCAACGCGCGGCGTTTGCGCTTTCGCTTGCGGCGCACTTGCGGCGGGCTGCGCGGCGCGCGCTTCGGGCGGCGGCGAAGTCGCTTCGCGCCCGGTCACTTTCCGCAATGGACGTACCTTGAACTCGCTCATGGATGAACCGCGAGACGTTTCGGATGATCGAATTTTAGAGCTTAACGATGAGGCAAAAATAGCACAGCAGAGTGACGCGGGACAACGAACCGACTCCTCATCACGGCGCGGTTCAGTGAGTCGCAGCCAACAGGCGCATCAACTTGTCCGTGTCCGCTTTCGCGTTTAAGCCTTCGAGGATCGCGACGCGCGCTCCACTTCGCTCGATGACGGCGACACCTTCCGGCGTGTGCCAAGTGATACGGAGCGAGTCAGGTCGCAGGTCTCCGGCGTCGGACTTGGTCTTGTAGCGCAACGCGGTTCGTTTAACGTAAGCGTCGAAGAACTCTTGAGCGTCTTGCTCCGTGTCCCAAGCCGTGAGTTGGGCCATCACAGTCTCGCGACTCTGAGAGTTCTCGTAAAGCGCGTAGCGGTCGCCACCCCAACCGGCGGCGGCCGTGCGTGAAATCTTCTCGTCGTTTAAGAATTGATCGAGGATGAGGTAGTAGCCCCACTCGCCGTTGACATCGGTGTCGATGCGACGCCAGCCCGCGCCGAGTGTGGGCGCGAGATCGGGCACGTCGATCTTCACGGGCGACTCGTGCGCGAAATACTTTTCCGCGTGCATGATCTGCTCGGTCGATTGCGGCAGGTTCGTGAACGCTTCATCGACCGACTTCCAGCCGCCGCGTTGATAGAGTTGCCTGACCCAGAGCATCCCCTGTTCGTAGGGGAACGTGAGCGTTTCGCGAAGCGCGCGCGGCGCGCTGTCGATCTTCGTGGTCGAAGTTGCGCCGACGGACTTCATCATGTCGAGGACGCGGCGCGGGTCGCGCATGGCGTAGAGCGTCATCGACCACGTCGCGTCGCCTTCGATGAGCGCGTGGACGGCGGCGTCTGCGTCAGCCTCACCCTTGCGCGGCTTCTCGAAGCGGAGCAGGTTGAAGTGTTGATCTTGAAGTGCGTGTGTCAACTCGTGCTCGATGACGGTCTCTTGTCCTTCGGGGTCGATCCAGCCGGCGAGATAGAACTGTCGCGTCTTGGGATCGTAGTAGCCGAGAATCTGTTCGGTGAGGACGGAGATCATGAAGTTGCGCAGTTGAAAATCTTGCGGGAGCAGTCCGAGTTTCTTGAGCGAGAGTTCGCCCGCACGCATCTCTTCGGGGCTCGATTCTTCGCCGAAGTTGCGCACGAGCATCCGCTCGATCTCGGCGCGCGATTGCGTGCCGCTCTTCACGGGCCGGAGGATGGAAAGCTGTCTGACATCGCTCGCCTCGCGCAAGACCCCGGCAGTGAGGTTAGCGACGCTCGCCGCACTTGCGGTCGCCGCGCTCGCGCTTGCAGTGGCCTTTCGTGCGGAATGTGCCGGGACTTGCGCGGCGGCGCGCTGAGTGGTCGGCGTGAATGAGCCGGTGAGTAGTGCGAGCGCAACGCAGCACGTCGCTAGTCCCCTCTTGATTCTCTTTGACATCCTGAACCTTTCGCTTTTATAGTCCGCAACACACGCGACAGAAGGGATTCTACAACAGGCGAGGGGGCGGGAGAGCTTGGAGTCTTTCAAGATGATGGAAGCCGTGCAGGACGATCCGCTGTTCGACATCTGGCATGAGACGACGGTGCGCGTGCGCTACGCCGAGACCGACCGGATGGGCGTCGTCTATCATGCGAACTATCTCGTCTGGTTCGAGATCGGTCGCACGGAATTCTGCCGCGCGCGCGGCTTCGCCTATCGCGACATGGAGGAGAACGAAGACTCCTTCCTCGTCGTCGCCGAAAGTTATTGTCGCTACAAAGCGCCCGCCTACTACGATGAAGATTTGATCGTCCGCACGCACATCACGGAACTCCGACGCCGCTCCGTGCGCTTCGGCTACGAGATCGTGCGCGCCTCGAACATGCAGGTCATCGCCGAGGGCGAGACCGGCCACGTCGTCACCGACAGCGAAGGTCGCGTCCGCACGATGCCCGAAAAATATCGCGCGCTCCTCTCACACGTCCCCGAAGAAGACATACACACCTCGCAACTCCCCGCACGGGCCGGTCGCGTTCCTGAAGACAGCGCACCGTAGAAGAATTGCGGAATAAAGAGATTGGTTCATTGGCTCGATGTTTCATTGATTCATTAGATTAATGAATCAATGATCAAATGACTCAATGAGCCAATCCCTTTAATCCGCATTCCGCAATCCGCATTCCGCAATCGAAGAGTCCGCAATCGAACTACTTCACAACGAAAGTTCCTGTCAACATCGCCGTGCCCCAGTGGATTTTGATCTCGGCGTTGCCGTTGCCCTTGTCTGCAAGGTCGATGACGAGTAGATCGGCAGAGTCGGAAGCCTTGTCGAGCTTCAAAGGCATCTCGGCGGCGTAGCCTTCGGTCATTTCGGGCTTGCCCCAGATGCCTGTCTTCGGGTGGAAGGCGAGCGACCACGTGTCGTCGCCGGTCTTACGCACCCACAGAGAATACTTGCCCGCCTTGAGCGTCGTGCCGCCGACGACCAGATCGCCTGCGGAGGTGATCTCTGTCGCATTGTTCATGCCGACGCGCCAGACCATGCCGGTCTTCGCCTGCGCGAGCAGATCGCGCCCGTTGAGACTGGGGCGACCATAGTTGATCGAAACCTGCTTGCCATTAATAGTCGCCGTAGCGTTGCCGCGCGCGGGCGCGTTGCCGTTCTGCGCCAGACCGGCACAGGCTGATAGCACGAGCGCGAGCAGCGTTAACATCACTTTCGTCTTCACGCGGTTCTTCCCTCCAATTTTTGAATGACTGACGACGCTGCGCGTTCGCAGCTTTGAGGAGACGTGATTGTTTTACGTCCGAGAGGCCGTGTTAGTTTACAGCTTCGCGTTGTTGTTACATTATGCCGCTCTCGTTAGCGACTCTATGACTCGTGAGTGAGCGAGAGGCGCGAAATCTCACGCGCGCGGCCTGTCGCTTCATCAACGTCGATGAGCGCGGCGCAGATGCGAACGTCGCCGGTCGAATGTTCGGCGCGGCGCACAGTAACGGAGGTGAAGCGCGCGATCACGTCGCGTGCGTCCATTCCAATGACGCCCGCGTAGCTACCGGTCATGCCGATGTCCGTGAGATACGCCGTGCCGCCGGGGAGGATGCGCTCATCCGCCGTCTGCACGTGTGTGTGCGTGCCGACGACCGCAGAGACGCGACCGTCCAAGAACCACGCAATCGCAGACTTCTCCGAAGTCGCTTCGGCGTGCACGTCAACGATCCGCACGCGCACGTCCGTAGGGATCGACTTGATCGCCTCGTCAGCCACGCGAAAGGGATCATCAGATGCGCCCATGAAGACGCGACCGATCACATTGAGCACGGCGACGCGCGTGCCGCCGATCTCGCCAACCCACAGGCCCTTGCCGGGCGTGCCGGGCGGGTAGTTCGCGGGCCGGAGCAGACGCGTCTGCTTCTCGATGTAAGGGATGATCTCGCGCTTGTCGAAGATGTGATTGCCGGAGGTCATCACGTCAACGCCTGCGGCGAAGAGTTGATCGGCGAGTGAAGGCGTGATCGAGAAACCGCCCGCGACGTTCTCCGCGTTCATCACGCAGAGATCGACCGCGTGCTGCTCGCGCAAGTCCTGTATGCGCTCAAGGACTGCTATGCGGCCGGGCCGGGCTACCACGTCGCCGAAGATCAGAACTTTCATCGAAGCTCCAAAAGACGTAAATCGTGAATCGTCAATCGTGAATCGCGGTTGCTCCTAACGATTCACGATTGACGATTCACGATTTACAAGAAAGATGGCGGAGGGGAATCCGCGCGAGCCGTTCCGAAGCCGTAATTGAACCTGCACTAGACAGGTGGGTGACCTTTGAAAGCCGCAGCCTCTGGCATTCCTTAACTCTGAAGGTCTGCACTGGCTTGATGCGGCGTCGGTCTCCCTTTTCAACGGCGTTGGCTCAATCATCGATGAATCGGTGACGAACCCCGCAGAAATGATCCCTCAGCCGCAGAGATATTAACATGGCGGCGCGGAAGATCGTGAATCGTCAATCGAAAATCGTTAATGGTCAAACGTTAATCGCGATTGATGAATGTTCGCCCCATCAATGACTCACAGAGGCGGTATAAGACTCGCCGCCGATTCTACAATTCACGATTGACGATTTACGAGAAAGCGATCCGACTCGAACTGCCGTTGGGTTGGTCGGGCGTGCGCGACTTGAGGACGCGGTCGAGCATGTCGGCACACTCGGCGCTGCGCGTGGCGAGTTGCGAGTCAGCCTGCTCGTGGAGACGTTTGAGGCGATGCAGTTCGTCTGCGATGTGGAGCGCGGCGAGGATGGCTACCTTGAGCGAATCGACGGTGAGTGTGCCCGAAGAGATCTCTCGCATCCGGTGATCGACGAACTCCGCGAGCTGCGTGACGTATTCGCTATCGCCGTCCGAGCGGATGTTGTAAATCTGATTGTAAATCTCGACCCGGATCGTCGGCGTGCTTGCCATGTCGCCGGGGGCTTTGATGGTGCTCATCGGTCTCTCTCAATCCGGGGAACGATTTACTTGCGGAGGGCCTCGACCATTTCCGGGTCGAGCACGGCGATGGCATCAAGCATCGCTTCAACTTTCATGCGGATCGTGTCGCGCTCGCCGAGCAGACGCTCGACCTGCGTCTCCAGACGATCCTTCTCGTCGAGAAGATTGCCCATCTCGCGTCGCGTCGCAGTGAGTTCGCGCTCTAGGGCCTCCTTCTCCTGACGCAGCGTCTTCGTCAGCTCGATGGTGCGGTAGATTTTATCTTCGAGGTGTGAAAATTTTTCGAGTCCCGTCAGTCCGACCATCGTCTCACTCTCCAGACGCCAACGCGCGACTATAAAAAAACGAAGCCCGATTATGCGACTTCACGTCGCGGAGCGCAAGGGTGAAAGGCAGAGGTTAGAGGTTAGCGATGAGAGGTTAGCGAAAACTGATTTTACTAACCTCTCACCTCTGATCTTTAACCTCCACTTTATCTCTGTTGTGCACCGAACTTCTCTTCGAGCGCATCGACGATCTGCTTGTGCAGCGCGTCAACTTCCTCGTCGCGCAACGTGCGCTCGTCCGAGCGATACTCGACGCGCAACGTGACGGATCGCTTCCCTTCCGGCACACGCTCGCCCTCGTAAACGTAAACCAGCGCGACGCCGCGCACGTTCTCCAGATTCATGTCGAGCGCCGTGCGGCGCATCTCTTCAAACGTCGTGCGGCGACCGACGACGAGCGAGGCATCGCGCACGACCGATGGGAAGCGCGGGAGCGGCGCATAGCGCGCGAACAGCTCCGTCGTGTCGAGCAGCATGCTCAGGTTCACTTCGGCGACGAAGACCGGCTGGCGAAACTTGTACGACGCAGCAATTTCGTCAGCGAGTCTGCCGACGAATCCAACTGCGCGACCGCCGAGCGAGACGCGCGCCGACTGGCCCTCGCGCAAGTGGCGCGCGCTCTCCGACGTGAATTCGAGCGGCGGCAACCCAAGCGCGTCGCACGCGGCTTCGAGCGCGCCCTTGAGATCGTAGAAATCCAAGTCGCGCGGCGCGGCAACGCGCTCCGCTTCCATCGCGCCGCCCGTCGCGATCATCGCTAACGACTCACGCTCGACAGGTCGTGAACTATTAGTGGAGCGTTGCGAGTCGTCTGCGGATCGCGCATCACTCGTGGATCGCGCGTCGCTTTCGTTCGCCGCGAAGACGAAGCCTGACTCGAAGAGTCGCACGTCGCGCGTGCCGTGATTGAAGTTGTGGCGCATGGACGCGAGCAGGCCGGGCAGCAATGTCGCGCGCATACGCGATGCGCCTTCGATGATCGGATTCGAGAGCGTGATGAACTTCGCACCTGCATTCTCGTCCGCGCCCGCGACATCCTTTTCGCCGTCACTCGCATCGGGCAAGAGACCGGAGGGCAACTCGAAGCGTCCGTCCTGCGCGGCGTCGATGAAGCTGTAGCTGATCGCCTCGTCGTAACCGAGCGAGGCGAGCGCGCCACGGGCAGCGCGACGGCGCGACTCGTGTGCGCGGTGTTCGCCGACGGTGTTCGAGGCGGGCAAGTCGTCAGCGATCTTCTCGTAGCCGAAGTGGCGCGCGATCTCTTCGATCAAGTCCTCTTCGAGCGACACGTCGTAGCGCCACGTCGGCGCGGTGAAGCTCGCTTGCGTCTCCGTCTGAACAGAGGCGACTTCGATTGCGTCGTCCGTCTTCGCTTCTCCCGGCCGGTTCGACCCTGCATCGACAACTTTGAAACCGAGCGCGTCGAGAATGCGTTGCGCGTCCGGTGGCGCAACATCGAGACTGCTCAAAGCGCGGACGCGCTCGAAGCGCAACATGACGGAGGGCGGTGTGAGACGATGCGGGTAGATGTCTATGGCGTCTTCGCTCGCCGCGCCGCCCGCGAGTTCGGTGATGAGCGCAGTTGTGCGAGCCTGCGCGCGCAGTTGGCCCTCGTAATCGACGCCGCGCTCGAAGCGATCCGAGGCGTCCGTCTGCAAGCCGAGCGCGCGCGACGTGCGACGGATCGACGCAGGATCGAAGTAGGCACACTCGATGAGAACGTTCGTCGTTGCGTCGGAGATTTCCGTCTCCGCGCCGCCCATCACACCTGCGACAGCGACGGCGCGCGCGGCGTCGGCGATGACGAGCATCTCAGGATTGAGCTTGCGATCAACTCCGTCGAGCGTCGTGATCTTCTCATCGACAAACGCGCGCCGGACGATGATGCGTTGTTCGCTCAGCTTATCGAGATCGAAGGCGTGGAGCGGTTGACCGAGTTCGAGCATCACGTAGTTCGTGATGTCGGCGACGTTGTTGATGGAGCGCAAGCCGATGGCGAGCAGACGCTCGGCGAGCCACGCGGGCGATGGCCCGATCCTCACGCCGCGCACCACGCGCGCCGTGAAGCGCGGGCACAGATCGGGAGCTTGCACGTCAACGGAAGTGAAATCCTGTGCGCGCCCTTCAGTTCTCTTCGGCTCATTCTTCGGCAGCGCGACGCCGCGCCCTGTCATCACGCCGACCTCGCGTGCGACGCCCAGGTGCGAGAGCCAGTCGGGCCGGTTTGAGAGCACAGCAATCTCGAAGACGTGATCGTCTTCCGCCTCGTGCACGCCCTCGACCTCAAGCCCGCGCATCGTGAAGCGTTCGCGCAACTCCTCGACGCCCCACTCGACGCCCGTCAGCTCGCGCAGCCAGTTGTAGCTGATATTCATAAGCATTCAGCATTCAGCATTCAGCATTCAGCAAGACAGCCCTTTAGTTTGGCTGAGTGCTGATTGCTGAGCGCTGAATGCTTCTTTCAATTGAACTGTTCGAGGAAGCGCACGTCGTTCTCGAAGAGCAGGCGTATGTCGTCGAGGTTGTAGAGCAGGGCGCACATCCGGTCGATGCCGAAGCCGAAGGCGAAGCCGGAGAACTCTTCCGGATCGATGTCAACAGCGCGCAAGACGTTCGGATGCACCATGCCTGAGCCGCCGAGTTCGATCCATCCCGATCCCTTGCAGAGCCTGCATACGTCAACGCCAAGCCGGCCCGATCCATTGCACTTGAAGCAGGTGAAGTCGAACTCTGCGGAAGGCTCCGTGAACGGAAAGTAAGAGGGCCGGAAGCGCGTGCGCGTCTCCGCGCCGAACATACGACGCAAGAACTCCGCGACCGTGCCCTTCAAGTGGGCCATCGTGATGCCGCGATCAACCAAGAGTCCTTCGAGTTGGAAGAACATCGGGTTGTGCGTCGCATCGGGCGTGTCACGACGAAAGACGCGACCGGGCGCGATGACGCGAAGCGGCGGACGCCGACGCTGCATCGCATGAATCTGCACGGTCGATGTTTGCGAGCGCAGCGCGAAACCGTCGGTCGTGTAGAACGTATCTTGCACGGAGCGCGCCGGATGACTCTCAGGAATGTTGAGCGCGGTGAAGTTGTAGAAGTCGGTTTCAACTTCGGGGCCATCTTCAACCGCGTAACCCATCGCGACGAAGATGTCTTCGAGTCGCTGTCGCACGAGCGTAATCGGATGCAGATGCCCACGACGCGGGCGCGTGCCGGGCAACGTCACGTCCAAGATTTCAAGTTCGACGCGCTTGTTATGAATGTGATTTTCAAGCGTGCGCTCAGCTTCACTGAGCGGAGTTTTGATTCCAACTTCAGTTTGCTGTATGTGCTGACCGAAACCTTGACGCTCAGCTTGATCTGCGATGCGACCTATCTGCTTTTTAAGATCACTGAGCTTGCTCTTCCTACCCAAATAGCGATTGCGGAGTTCAACAAGTTCTTTCAGAGAAGACTCTGCTTCTTTCAGCGATAAACCTTCCGAACCCGAAACAGGGCGCAAGTGTTCAAATGGCTCAAACTCACGGATGAACTTATCGAACTCGGCATTTGCCTGCGCTCTGTATTCGACTACTTCACCACTCATGCAAAGCTCCTAGAGAAACAAATCGTGAACCGTAAATCGTTCACCGTTGCACGGCGCGCGACGATTTACGGTTCACGATTGACGATTTACGTTCTTTACGCCGCCGCCTGTTGCTTGCTGTCAATCGCGTTCTTCGCTTGACCGGCGAGTTCGGCGAAGGCTTCGGGCGCGTTGGCGGCGAGGTCTGCGAGCACCTTGCGATCTAGCTCGATGCCGGCGAGCGTGAGCCCGTGCATGAACTGCGAATAGTTGAGACCGTTGATGCGCGCGCCCGCGCCGATGCGAACGATCCAGAGACTACGGAAGTCGCGTTTCTTCAACTTGCGGCCCGTGTAGGCGAAGTTCAGTGCGCGCTCGACCGACTCGGTCGCAGAGCGATAGAGTTTCGACTTCGTCCCGCGATAGCCCTTCGCGAGTTTCAGAACCTTCTTGCGATTTTCCTTGCGCTTGTTACCGCGCTTTGCCCTCGGCATGACTTATTACCTCCTTAAATTAAATGATGAACGCGGAACGATGAACGATGAAGTAAGAAGATGGCCTTTAGTTCATCGTTCCGCGTTCATAGATCATCGTTTAACCACGCCCGTAGGGCAGCATCGCCGTGATACGAACCATGTCGGACTCCGACACCAGCGTGTCGATGTCGAGATTACGTTTACGCTTCTGCGTCTTCTTCGTCAGGATGTGGCGTGCGTGCGAGTGGCCCCGCTTGGCCTTCCCGTTGGCCGTCAGGCGGATGCGCTTCGCCGCGCCCTTGTGCGTTTTCAGTTTCGGCATGATGACTCCTTGTTTGGTGAATGGTGAATCGTAAATGGTGAATCGCTGATGACTACTTTCATCGTTCACGATTTACGATTGATGATTCACATCGTTTACGAACTAACACTTTCCGGCCCAGTCGCTGTCGCTGCGGGCGACGCCGACGGCGCGGGCTGTGTCTGATCCTCTGCTGGCGCGGGTGTCGTCGGCTGTGCAGGCTGCTGCTCCGGCGGCGCGGGCTGCGCTGCTTGCTGTTGCGGCGGACGCGGCGCGGCGGTGGCCTTCGCCGTCTTGTGCTTCTTGGGGGCGAAGATGAGAAACATCTGATTGCCCTCCATGCGCGGTCGCGCCTCCACGTCGCCGACCTCGGCTAAATCTTGTTCCAGCTTCGTGAGCAGTTGCGTGCCCAGCTCGCGGTGCGTGATCTCGCGACCACGGAAGAAGATGGTGGCCTTCACCTTGTCGCCCTCGCCGAGAAAATCGCGCGCGTGCTTCATCTTGAAGGTGTAGTCGTGCTCGTCCGTGCCCGGTCGGAACTTCACCTCCTTGACTGTGATGATGACCTGCTTCTTCTTCGCCTCGTTCGCCTTCTTCTTCGCCTCGTACTGGAACTTGCCGAAGTCGATGATGCGACAGACAGGCGGCTCGGCGGTGGCCGCGACCTCTACCAAGTCGAGGCCCTTCTCGCGCGCGAGCTTGACAGCGTCGCGCGTGTTCATCACGCCGAGTTGTTCGCCCGCGTCGTCGATGACGCGAACTTCTGGGACGCGAATCCTATCGTTAATGCGCGTCGCCGGCTGGCGACGATTGTCTGGGCGAAAACCACGCCCGCGAAAACCTGGAATAGAAACACCTCCTCAGTCAGGAATTACAAGTTACAGGTTTCAAGTCTCAAGTTGCTTAGTGCTTCAACTTGGAACTTTGAACTTTGAACTTGAAACTCACCCGTTCGTCAACGCACGCGACTCGACGAGCCCGCGCGCCATCCGCTTGAAATCTTCGACCGGCATCGCGCCGATGTCGCCCTTCGTTCGCTCGCGCACGGCCACTTGGCCCGACTCCGCTTCACGGTCGCCGCACACGAGCATGAACGGAATCTTCTTCAACTGCGCGTCGCGAATCTTCGCGCCGATCTTCTCGCCTCGTGTCGCCACCTCGACGCGCAGGCCCGCCGCGCGAAGCTCCGCGCCCACTCGCTCGGCATACTCGTTGATGCGATCCGTGATCGGCAGCACGGCCACCTGAACGGGCGCGAGCCAAACGGGAAACGCGCCCGCGTAGTGCTCGATCAGGACGCCGAAGAATCTTTCAATCGATCCGAAGAGCGCGCGATGCACCATCACGGGGCGATGCGGCTTGTTGTCTTCGCCGGTGAATTCGAGATCGAACCGTTCCGGCAAGTTGAAGTCCCACTGCACCGTGCCTAGTTGCCAAAGCCGACCGATAGCGTCCTCGATCTTGAAATCGATCTTCGGGCCATAGAAGGCCGCTTCGCCCTCGATGCGCTCGTATGAGACGCCGCGCGAGTCGAGCGATTCGGCGAGCGCGGTTTCGGC
>JAVXVG010000025.1:0-2575 GCA_032229975.1 Acidobacteriota bacterium
TAGATATGATTGCTTATGACAGGTTGGCAAATGAGCTACACGCTCTTGCCAATGCTGCTAGTGAAGCTTACACAGCCTATCGAAGAGCTATAAAAGAAACGCTCTTCGTATAAAAACTACTCTAGAAAACTTCAATTGATTTCTATTCGGAATCGGGCGCGGTTGTGCCTTCGCGATAGGCTTCGAGTTTGCGGTAGAGGGTCTTGCGACCGATGCCGAGGGTGCGTGCGGCGCGTGATTTGTCGCCGGAGGTGTAGTCGAGCGTGGCTTCGATGGCGTGTCGTTCGATGGCGTCCATCGTCGAGGGCACTTCGATCTCAAGTTTCACCGCGCGACCTTCCTTCGCGGCGCGTGCGCGAGTTGTTTTAGTCTTCGCGCGATCTGCGAGGGCCGGTCGGCTGATCGCTTCGGGGAGATCGTCGAGTTCGATCTGGCGACCGGAGGCGATGATGACGGCCCGCTCGATGGCATTCTCAAGCTCGCGCACGTTGCCCATCCAATCGTAAGCGACGAGCGCGGCGAGCGCGTCGCGCGAGATGCCGGAGACGAAGCGGTTAGTCTTCTGCTTGTAGTGTTCGAGAAAATGTATGACGAGCGGATGGATGTCCTCGCGTCGCTCGCGAAGCGGGGGCAGGCGGATGGGAAAGACCGACAGTCGATAAAAGAGATCGCGTCGGAACGTGCCCTGCTCGACGGCCTTTTCCAGATCGACGTTCGACGCGGCAACGACACGCACGTCGGTCTTCACCACCTCGTTGCCGCCGACGCGCGTGAACTCGCCGTCTTGAAGCACGCGCAAAAGTTTGACCTGCGCCGAGAGACTCATCTCGCCGATCTCGTCTAGGAAGAGCGTGCCCGTGTCAGCGTCTTCAAACTTTCCGCGACGCCGCGCGCGCGCATCCGTGAACGCGCCCTTCTCGTGTCCGAAGAGTTCTGACTCTAACAACGTCTCAGGGATCGCGCCGCAGTTGAGCTTGATGTAAGCGCGCTCTCTACGCTGCGAGTTGTAGTGAATCAGATTCGCGATCAACTCCTTGCCCGTGCCGCTCTCGCCTTGAATCAACACGCTCGTCTGCGTGTCGGCAACGTTCAGGGCCAACTCAATCGCGCGACGGATCGAGGGGGCCTGACCGATGATGCGATCCTCCGCGTGACGTTGATGTAGCACAGAGCGCAGGCGCATCACTTCCGCAGAGAGTTGATCGCGCTCCAGAGCCGTGCCGATCTGATCGGCGATGCCTTCGACGAGATCGGTCTCGTGTTCGTCGAACGAATCGCGCGGCTTGCTCCACACGAGTCCGAGCAGGCCGAACGTGTTGCCGCCGACATGCACGGGCGCGACGAGCGCGGCGCGTCCGCCGAGCACGGCGTTGAAGCCGAGACGGATGGGGAGCGGCAGCATCGTGTCGAGCACCGGCACGGTCTTGTTCTCGCGCAGCAGTTCGAGCAGGGCCGGATACTCCGTGAGATCGACCGTCTTGCCATACTCCTCGATGAGACCGCGCACGCCTTCAGTCGCCGCCGTCGGCGCGGCTTTGAAGGCAGCGAGGCTCAAAGACTTGCCCGTTGGATTGATCACGCCGAGCGCGCAGTAGTCCGCGCCGACGAGCGCGAGCGCGCGCTCTAACACGAGCGACGTGACCTCGCCGAAGTCGGAGCTTGCGTTCATCGCGTTCGCGATCTCTAAGAGGGCCCGCGTGCGATGCGACTCGCGCTGCTGATCCGTGTAGAGGCGCGCGTACTGGTAGCCGACGGCGATCTGGCGCGCGATGGATTGTAGAAACGAGACCTCTTCATCGAGCCACTTGCGCGGCTCGCGCGTCGTGTGCAGACCGACGAGACCGAGCACGTCGCCGCCGAGCACGACGGGCACGACGAGGAGCGAGCGCGTGTTGAGGCTCGCGGGGAGAAGGCTGATCTTGGGATCGAGATTGGGCGCGTCTGTGTCGTCAACGCGGATCGGCTGTGCGAGATTGAAGCGCGCGGCGAGCTGCTCGAAGTCGATGGGGATCGTCACGCCGAGGCTCGAAGGCACGTCTTCGGAAGCGCGCCACTCGTGACTAATGCGTAGCTCGCCGCCCGCGTCGAGCTGGATCACGTCGCAGCGATCGACGCTCATCATCTTGCCGAGTTCCGCGACGACCGCGCGCAGGAAGCGGTTGAGATCGATCTCCGTATGCACGCTCGGCGCGAGACGATTGATGATCGCCTCGCGCGCCTCATACATCTTCTCCTTGCGTTCGAGCGAGAGCGCGTCCGCGCGCTCACCGGACGTAATCAGAGAAGCCAAGCTCTTGGGTCGCTCCATTGCGGTTCGTTCGTGCGAGGGGAATTTCGCGTGTCTGCGTTAGAAAAGTATCGTGCACGGTCGGGCGCGCACGTCAGCGTGTGATCTCATTTGAAAAAGAATCGTAGCGCAGCGCGTCGCGCGTTGCAAAGGGTCGGATGCCGCGACGCTCTTCATGCGTGAGAAGGAAAAAGGGAGACCGTGGTCTCCCCTTCGTTGAAGCAAACTTTGGTGGGCCGGTTATTCGGTGGCGGTCGCGTCGGCGTCGAGGTGGAAGGCGGCGCGTGC
>JAVXVG010000026.1:0-18904 GCA_032229975.1 Acidobacteriota bacterium
GAGCACGAAGAGGCGATCTGCGCCGAGCTTGGCCTCAAACCAGTCGAAGTCGCCACGCAAGTAGTCCAACGCGACCGCCACGCCGCCTACGTCGCCACCCTGGCCGTCCTCGCCAGCACGCTGGACAAGATAGCCACCGAGATCCGCCACCTCCAGCGCACCGAAGTCCGCGAAGCCGAAGAGTTCTTCTCCGAAAAACAAAAGGGCTCGAGCGCGATGCCCCACAAGCGCAACCCCATCACCAGCGAGCAAATCTCCGGCCTCGCCCGAGTCGTCCGCGCCAACGCCCAGGTCGCCTTCGAAAACATAGCCCTCTGGCACGAGCGCGACATCTCCCACTCCTCCGCCGAGCGCATCATCCTCCCCGACTCTTCGTCTGCGCTCGACTACATGCTCGCCAAAGCGACCTCGCTCATCGATCATCTAGTCGTCTATCCCGCACGGATGCTCGAAAACTTAAACGCCACGCGCGGACTTATTTTTAGCGGTCAACTCCTGCTCGCCTTGACGCAAAGCGGCGTCTCGCGCGAAGAGTCTTACGAATGGGTGCAGCGCGACGCCATGAAGACGTGGGACGAAGGCGGCGACTTCCGCGAGCGCGTGCTCGCCGATACAGACATCGCCTCGCATCTTTCGCGTGAACAGATCGAACAGGTCTTCTCGCCCGCGCACTACCTACGCAACGTGGACAAAATTTTCGCGCGCGTCTTCGGAGAGGGCCAGTAGTCCGTCGTCAGTTGTCTGTTGCTTTGCGACTGACTCTGAGCGTGATAAAAACTGTAGTTCACCACTAACAGCAGACGACGGACAACGGACAAACAACGATGAAAGCTAAAGTTTATGTCACGCTCAAACCTAGCGTGCTCGATCCGCAGGGCAAGGCGATCCAGCAGTCGGTCGCGTCGCTCGGCTACGGCGGCGTCGCGGACGTGAGGCAGGGCAAGTATTTCGAGATCGCTTTGGACGAGTCCGTTAAAGAAGAGGACGCGCGCAGCGTCGCCGAGCGCATGGCGCGCGAGGTTCTATCGAACCCTGTGATCGAAGATTTTCGCGTGGAGGTTGAAGCGTGAAATTCGGTGTCGTCATCTTCCCCGGCTCGAATTGCGATCACGACGCTTATCACGTCATCTCGAAGCACGTCGGGCAGCCCGTCTCTTTCGTCTGGCACAAGGAGACTGATCTTTCGACTTACGACTGCATCATCCTCCCCGGCGGTTTTTCTTATGGCGACTATCTGCGTGCGGGCGCGCTCGCGCGTTTCTCGCCCGTGATGGCCTCCGTCAAAGAGTTTGCCGCAAGCGGCGGACTCGTGCTCGGCATCTGCAACGGCTTCCAAATCTTGTGCGAGGCGGGCCTTCTGCCCGGCGCGCTCATGCGTAATCGCGATCTACATTTTCGCTGCGAGCACGTCTATGTTCGCACCGAATCGACCGACACGCCGTTTACGAACGAACTCAAGCGCGGCGACATCTTACGCATCCCCATCGCGCACGCCGAAGGCAACTACACTTGCGACGATGCGACGCTTCGTGAGTTGCAACGCGAGGATCGGATCATCTTCCGCTACTGCGACTCGAAGGGAAACATCACGGACGAAGCGAACCCGAACGGCTCGCGCGACTCAATCGCGGGGCTATGCAATCGCGCACGCAACGTCTTCGGCATGATGCCGCACCCGGAGCGTGCGTGCGAAGATTTGCTCGGCTCATCAGATGGTCGCGGCGTCTTTCGCTCGCTCGCTTCGACGCTCGCCGCCGTCTCGTAAAAATTTCCAACATGAACCTGAAGAAGCGTCGCGCAGGTGTGGCAATCATCATCGGGTGTGTCGGGCTGGCGGGCCTGCTCATGCTCCTCTGGCTCGCGGGACTCGTCATGCACGTCGGCGGCGGGCTTATCCATCTTCTCCTCCTGCTCGCGATGCTCGTCGGGCCCACAGGGCTCGCCCTCGGAGTCGTCCTCGTCATCATCGCCGGGCGCGAAAATTAGACACATCACGCGGGAGCAACGAGCTTTGAAAGCGGGGCGACAGAGAGCGCGCAGTGTGCAACGACTCCGCGCGGTCGAAGAGGCGGAAGACCACGCGGACGAAGTGCTCACGTGGGCTGAGGTGCAGCGCACGCACAAGATTCGCAACGGCGTCTATCAACGCGAGGGCCACCTCGTCTCCTTGCTCACGGACTTCGGTCGCATCAATCCCTGCTATCCAGACACGCGCGACGAAGCCGATCCCGACACCATCAACTACACCGGCGCGGGTCGTCACGGCGATCAACATTTAACGCCCGCCAATCGCGCGCTGCTGGCCGCAATCGAAACGGGCCACGCCGTTCCACTCTTCAACAAACTCGGAGTGGGCCACTGGCAGCACGCGGGCTACTGGCGCGTCGTCGCCGCCCGGCACGAGTTCGACGCGACGGAGAGACGCATGCTGTGGCGATTCACGTTAAAAAAGTCTGGAGTCTAAAGTCAAAAAGCTTCTTATTCTGATTTCAGACTTGAGACTCCGAACTCCAGACTCCCTTGTGCTAATCTTCTCTTCACTCCCGAAGTTGCGGAAAGGATTCTCAAGATGAAAAAGATTTATGTTCCCTTCGTCGCCCTCGCTGCGGTCTTTGCGCTCTCGTTCGTCGCCGTTGCTGTGCGCGCCTCCGACAACGGCTCGCTAGTGGCCGCCGCCATCGGCACGCTCGTCGAAGACTTCCGGCTGCCCGACGCCGACGGGCGCGAGCACACGCTTGCATCGCTCAAGGGCCAGAACGGGACTGTCTTGATCTTCATCGCCACGCGCTGCCCGGTCTCGAACGCATACAACGAGCGCATGGAGAAACTCTACGAGGATTACAAAGCGCGCGGCGTCGCCGTCGTCGGCATCAATGCCAACTCGACCGAGCCTGCGGAGGAAGTGAAGTCGCACGCGAAGGAGAAGAATCTCAACTTCCCGATCCTCAAAGACACAGACGACCGTGTCGCCAACCGACTCGGCGCGGGGCATACGCCGGAAGTCTTCTTCCTTGACGCGGCGGGCAAGCTCGTCTATCACGGCGCGATTGATAACGCGACGAACCCCGTGATGGTCAACACCAATCACCTGCGTAACGCCATCGATGCCACGCTCGCGGGCAGGCCCATCGAGCACGCCGACGTGAAAGCCTTCGGCTGCTCCATCAAGCGCGCGGGTGCGATGTAAAAAGCAATTTGAGGAGTCTAGTAAGGGACTAGATGTTTATAGCGTCTATGAGTCTATAAACATCACGCCCTGCGGGGCGACGAAATTTCGTCTCTTAAACTCTCAGGTAATTTCCAAACGATGCGGCGACTTTCAATCTACGCATTAACGATGATGCTGGGCGCGTGCGCTCTCGCGCATGGACAAGCGGCGCATCGAAGAAAGCTGAGCGCAAAAACTCACGCACCAACGACGACTAAATCTCCTGCGCGCTCATCCACGCCGCTCCCTGCGGTCGCCGAACTCAATCTCGAAGGCTTGAAGAAGCTGCTCGCGCGCGGTGACGATGCGTCTAAGTCGCTTCCTCTGCTCGTCAACTTCTGGGCCACGTGGTGCGATCCTTGCCGGGATGAGTTTCCCGATCTCGTCCGCGTCAACAACGATTACAAGGCGCGTGGATTGGAGTTCGCCGTCGTCTCCAGCGACGACGTTTCCGAGATCAAGACGAGCGTGCCGAAATTCCTGCGCGAGATGAAGGCGGGCATGACGCCGTACCTCTTGAACGTGCCTGACATGGGCGAAGCGATCAACCTCATCGATCCCGCTTGGGGCGGCGAGCTGCCCGCCACCTATCTCTACGACCGCACAGGCCACGTCGTCTTCAAACATGCCGGTCGCATCGATCCCATAGAGCTTCGCGCCGCGCTCGATAAAGTTTTGGCCGCTAACTGAAAACGATGAAGTCGGAACGATGAAGTGAAGGCGGCCCGTTCTTCACTTCATCGTTCATCGTTTCTACTTCATCGTTCCCACTTCATACTTTCTTCACGCGGCGACGTGTGACAAAAAGTCTCGGAGGGCTTATGCTTTCCCGTTCTTTTCAGACGCCACAAAAGCGCGCCGCTCTCCATGGAATTCATCACACCCGAACAGGTCGCCGCACACAACCTCACGCGGGACGAATACGAACGCATCAAGACGTTGATGACGCGCGAGCCGACGCTTGTCGAACTCGGCATCTTCTCCGTCATGTGGTCGGAGCACTGCTCCTATAAATCCTCGCGCGTTCATCTCAAACGTCTGCCGACTCGCAACGCGCGCGTCGTCGTGCCGCCGGGCGAGAACGCGGGCGTCGTTGATGTCGGCGACGGCTGGTGCGCCGCCTTCAAAGTCGAATCGCACAATCACCCTTCGTTCATCGAGCCGTTTCAGGGCGCGGCGACCGGAGTGGGCGGCATCCTGCGCGACATCTTCACGATGGGCGCGCGCCCCATCGCCTCGATGAACTCGATTCGCTTCGGCTCGCTCGACGACGCGAAGCATGGCGCGCGCAACCGATCTCTACTCGCCGGAGTCGTCGCCGGAATCGCGCACTATGGCAATGCGTTCGGCGTCGCGACCGTCGGCGGCGAAGTGATGTTCGACGATGCGTATGCGCTGAATCCGCTCGTCAACGCTTTCGCGCTCGGCTTGGTGCGCCACGATCAAATCTTCTTCGGTCGCGCCGAAGGCATCGGTAATCCTGTCTTGTACGTCGGCGCGAAGACCGGACGCGACGGCATCCACGGCGCGACGATGGCATCGGCGGAGTTCGACGACGAAGCGTTAGAGAAGCGACCGACCGTGCAAGTTGGCGATCCGTTCCTCGAAAAACTTTTGCTCGAAGCGTGCCTCGAAGCGATGCGCTCCGGCGCGGTCGCGGGGATTCAGGACATGGGCGCGGCTGGTCTCACCTCGTCCTCATGCGAGATGGCCGCGCGTGCAGGGACAGGACTCGAACTCGATCTCACGCTCGTCCCGCAACGCGAGACCGCGATGTCGGCTTACGAGATCATGCTCTCGGAATCGCAGGAGCGAATGCTCATCGTCGCGCATCGAGGTCGTGAGCGCGAAGTCATAGACATCTTCAAGAACTGGGACTTGGACGCCGTCGTCATCGGTCGCGTCACAGACACCTCGCGCGTGCAGCTCATTTACCACGAGGGCACGGTCGCAGATATCCCCGTCAATTTTCTCACAGACGAAGCGCCGATTTACGAACGACCGATGCGCGCGCCCGCATTGGTGTCAGACGCCGCGCGACGAGACGCTGACAGTGGTAAAGACGGCGCGCCGCACGACGACGCGACTGGAACGCGTGACGGCGCGAATGGAATGCATGGTAGTCCGATTGGAATAACACGCGACGATGGTATTGGCGACTCCCAACTTCATACCGGATCGCTGCTCAAGCTGCTGGCTTCGCCGAATCTTGCGTCGAAGGAGTGGGTCTATCGACAGTACGATCACATGGTGAGGACGAACACGGCTGTTTTGCCGGGCGCGGACGCGGCGGTCGTCCGCATCAAGGAAACGCGGCGCGCGCTCGCCATGTGTCTCGACGGCAACGGTCGCTACTGCGCGGCGAACCCGCGCGAGGGCGCGAAGTTGATCGTCGCCGAAGCGGCGCGCAACGTTGTCTGTGTCGGCGCGCGACCCATCGCGATCACGAACTGTCTGAACTTTCCTTCACCTGAAAGGCCCGAAGTGATGTGGGCTTTCTCTGAGACCATCGACGGCATGGCTGAAGCCTGTCGCGCGTTCGACACGCCGGTCATCAGTGGCAACGTCTCCTTCTACAACGAAACGGAAGGGCGCGGCATCCTGCCCACGCCCGTCATCGGCATGGTCGGTCTCGTCGAAGAGGTGAGCCGCATCATCCAGCCCGGATTCAAATCGGAAGGCGACATCATCGCGTTGCTCGGCGAGACGCACGACGATCTCTCGATCAGTGAATATGCCGCGACGATCTTGGGTCGCACGACTGAAGAGATGTGCGCGCGCGGGCGCGTGCCCGTGCTCTCGCTCGATCTCGAACGGCGCGTGCAAGAGGTTTGTCTTAAGATGGCCGCCGAGGGCCTGCTGCGCTCCGCACATGACTGCTCGGACGGAGGGCTCGCCATCGCCATCGCCGAAGCGTGCTTCTCCACGCTCAACCGCGATAGCATCGGCGTCGATCTCGCGCTCTGCTCCGGCACGCTCCCTGTCGCTACGCAACTCTACTCGGAGTCGCCCTCGCGCATCATCGTCAGTTTCAGACAGGATGTGAGCGACCGCGTGTTTGAGATCGCCGGAGAATTAAACTGTCCCATCACTCTGCTCGGCAGCGTCGTCGGTGGTAGTAGCCTGCGAATCAAGGTCAACGGCGCGGCAGAGATCGATGCCGACATCGGCGAACTCGAAAGCCTCTGGCGCGCGTCGCTCTCGCGCAGGCTCGGCGCACAAGTCCTCGCGGCGTCGTCGGAGTGAAGCACGCACGATGCGGAAGTCGAAGAAGAAGCGTTCGAGCGAGACAGACACAAACTCGCTTCGCGAGATGAACACGAGTGGGCCGCGACTCACGCCGCGACGCCGCGCGCTCTACCTCTCGATCCCTTATCTCATCGTCGCGCTGCTGCTCGTCTCGGTCGAAGTCGGCACGCGCATTTTTTTGCCTCACGTCTCGACGCTCGAATCTCTGGTCGAAGCGCAGAACACGCAGTCGAACTTCATCGACCGCGAGCGCGTCACGATCTTCGAGGGCGATCCGTTGCTCTACTGGCGTCTGAAAGCCAACCTCTCAAACGTCATCTGGGACTTCACCGTCGTCTCGACGAACGGCGAGGGCCTGCGTCACGATGGCGACATCAAACGCAAAGAGCCGGGCACGCTGCGCGTCGTCTGCCTCGGCGACTCCGTCACGTTCGGCTATCGCGTGCCCGTCGTCTGGCCCGATCATCCGAACGACTACAACCGCGAATGGCTGCCCTACCCGCAACTCTTAGAGAAGGCCCTGCGCGCGGCGAATCCAGATCGCAAGATCGAAGTTATTGCGCTCGCCGTGCCCGGTTACACGAGCTATCAAGGACTCGCTTGGCTCAGGCGCGAGATCGAATGGCTTGAGCCCGATGTGGTCACGGCTTGCTTCGGCTGGAACGATGTTGGCTTGCGCTCCGTGCCCGACCGCGAGTTGATGCCGGACGATTTCTGGCACGTCGCCTATCGCACCATCGTCTCGCGCAGTCAGGCCCTCTCGCACTTCACGCTCTGGATGCAGCGTCGGCGCGCGCGCGATACGACACACAAGCCCGCCATCACGCCGCGCGTGCCACGCGACGAGTTCGCCGCGAACATGGTAGAGATCGCGCAACTCGCCGAAGCGCACAACGCGCGCGCTATTCTCATCGGCACGGTCTATCGCGACGCCGTGACGAACCCCGGCGAAGCCGCGCAAGTCAAAGCCCACCGCGACGCGCTACGCGCCGCCGCCGCCGAGCACGGCGTTCCTTATCTCGAAATTCCTGAACTGATGGAAACAGCCAACTCGCAGAACCTCTTCGGCGAGTTGATCCATCCTAACCACGAAGGCCATCGACTGATGGCCCTCTCGCTCCTCAAATTCTTCGCCGCCTACAACACCCTCAAAGGTCTCAACGTGCCACAGAGCCTTTGATACACACATTATTAGAGACGAAAAAGTTTAGGGGCGGCGAGTTGATCAACTCGCCGCCCCGATTCAATGCCCGTTGAGTTATCCGTGTCGTTACGCGCTACTTCTTCGCGAGCACGACGGGTGATTGTTCGGCGGCGCGGATGCGCTCGAAGAAGCCGCGCACCTGTGCGTACTGCTCGGAGGGGATGACCCCTGCGAGTTGCGTGAAGCTGCGCGTGAAGTTGAGATGGCCGTCTTTGACTTCGTAGGCGGCGGAGTAAGTGCCAAAGGGCGCGTCGAGCTTGACGGGATCGGGCAGCTCATCAACGTCGAAGCCCGCAGGCAGCTTGACGCGCACGGTCTCGGTGTAAGCCTCGGATTCGAGTACGACGGCGTGCTTGCGCGTCGCGCGGTTGAGTTCGAGAAACTCGCGGCGAGAGACGATGGCCGGTTTGAAGACGAGCAGGCGGCCCTGCATGAGTTGGCCGTAGCCTGCGGCGGTGAAGTCAACGTCTAAGGCGAAGCGGCCGTCGTCGCGGCTGTCCGTCGGCTCAACCTTCGTCACCTTCGCGCCTGTCGCGCCGCGTGTGATCCACTTCTCGATCTCTTTCGAGTAATCGGGGCGCGCGAGCCCTCGGAAGCCGCGACGCTCGCCGACCGCCGCCTGTCCCTGTGAACGCTCGTGCAGCGAAGCAGTGATCGTGCCGTCGGCTGAGAGATCGACATCGGCGGTGCGCTCCAAGCGGTTCGCTTCCGGAGGAGTCGCAGGCATTCGCAGCAACGCGCCGCGCTCGCCGGCCGCGATGAGAGCGAAAGAGTTCTGTTCGTAATCGGGGAGATCGCCCACAGGCGTCATGTCGTCGGTCGCGTCGAAGATGAGCAGGCGACCGAGCTTCGGATGCTCGATGACGGTGGGGCCCTTTGTCTCGTCGGAGACTTTGACGGCGACGATACAATGATTGAACTGCATGGGCGAAGCCCACTCGGCCCTCACGTAAGTGGGATCGCCTGAGAAGATGAGCACCGGATACGATTCGATGTTCCAGACCTTGAGCATCGCGCGCATCAAGTTCGCCTTGTCCTTGCAATCGCCGTAACGCTTGGCGAAGACCTCTGCGGCAGAGTGCGGACGGAAGCGACCCGCGCCGATCTGGATCGAGATGTATTGCAGAGTCTGCACGTAGCGACCGATGACGCGAATCTTATCAAGCTCGGTCTTGGCGTTCGCCGTCAGCTCGCGCACCTTCGCGGAGATGGCTTCGTCGGGCTGGGCCTGCGGGTCGGCGAGTGAAGAGTACCAGCGCGAGACCTCAGCCCAGTCTGTGAAGGTATGTGCGCCGCCCATGATCGAGGCGGAGCCGCCTTGCGGCGCGGCGTAGCTGATGGCGATGCGCGGCGCGAGACTGCTCACTTCCGGGCTCGCCACTTCCGGCTCAATCGGCGCGAGATCGCGCAGCTCCCACGTGTAGGTCGAGGCTGCGACGGTCGGTTCTACCTTCGCGTGATTGAAAGTGACGCTGCTTGCCGTCCAGCCTTCGGGCAGCGTCAAGGTGAAGCGGGAGACGAGTGCGGGCAAGCGATGCTGGAAGCCCCACTCGGTCTGCGGGAAGAGGGCCCTCTCTTCCGTGATGGACTGAAAGCCGAAGACCGAGCCGGTGTCCGCATCGTCGCGCGCGTTGATCGCCTTGACGCGCGCCTCGTCATAAACGTCGTTATCGACGGCGGCGAAGTCCTGCGTCTCTTTCTCGCCGTACTTCTTCGTCTGCCCCGTCGGGCGTATGAGCCACGCGCGCAGCTCGCGCACCTTGCCCGTGTCGGTCTCGTAGCCTTCGGCGGCACGAGCGATGTCGCGCCCCTCGTGCGTCAGTATGCGGACGGCGTAAGTTCTCGTCGTCGTGACGCGGCCATCCGGCGTGATCGTGACCTGCGACTCATCGCGCAGGACAACTGCGGGCACGTCCTTCTCGTAGGTCGGAACGGTGGCGGCTGCGGCTTGCGTCAACCACGCGGGCACGTCGTCGCTGGCGACGCGTGCGAGCGACGTTGCGGCGAGCGCAGAGAGGAGAAGTGCGGAGAGGGCCAGACGGTAGAGCATCTTTATTACACCTCGAAGACTTTCAAACGTGCACTCAAGCGGGCGGGAACAGCGAAGTGATTTGCGGCGACGCGGGCGCGGGCGATCATAACACGTTGATCGCCTCGCAAGAGCGTTGCGCGTTTATGGATTGGCGGCGACGGCCGTGCCCTGCTTGAGCGTGATCGTGTGGTTGTCGCGCTTGTTCAACTCGTCGAAGAGCGTCTTGAGCTGTGGGTACGCGGGCAGAGGGAAGAGCAGCCCGGTTGTGCCGCCGCCGCCGAAGAAGAAGTTGCGTCGAAAGATGAGCTTGCGTCCGTCCTTCGTCACGCCGATGTTCACGTCGTACTTGCTGACGTTGTTCGCCGTAAAAGACTGCGGCGCGTCGGCGTTGTCGAGCGCGAAGCCCGTGGGCAGCTCGATCTCGACCGTGTCCTCTTCAGACCACGGGAAGTGAAAGTAAATCTGGCTCTGGCGATCGCTCGTCGTAAAGAGCGGCGCGCGTCCGCGCTCGAAGAAGGCCGGCTGGAGGAAGAGCCGCTTCCCCGTGCGCTGCGCGTAGCCGGGCACGCGCACCTTGTAGTCATAGACGAAGGGCTTGACGGGATCGGTGACGTTCTCGACGCGGATGTCGGAAATCTCCGCCGTGCTCATGCGCGACTTGATGGCGTTGCGCAAGTTCTCCTCGCGCTGCTGCGGCGAGTCGTCGTCGTTGATCTGCTTGTACTCGTTGGCGAGGTGGCCCGTGTACTCGACGTGCACTTCGCCTTCGAGCGTGCCGTCGTCTGAGAGCTTGAGGTGTGCCGTGCGCTTCTCGACAGACTTAGCGGGCGGTGAGAGCGGCGTCTTGACGAAGAAGCCCTCTTTCGGATCGGAGACGAGCGCGTCTGTGCCCTCCTCCTTCCAGAGCAACATCCCGAAGGGCACGAAGGTGCTCGACGGATCATAGAATCGCCACTGGTCGCCGACCTTGACGGCGATGTCGTAGGTGTTGATGAAGTAAGTGTCTGGGAACGACGGATCGAAGAACACGTCGCTGCGGTCGGCGAGTCGCGCGAGGCGCGCGTCGAGGCCTGAGGCGTTGGCGAGCGCGGCGAAGAGAAGATCGATCTCGAAGCTCGTGCCCGCGCCGCGCTTCAAGGTCTCGGCGGGCGACTTGCTCTCCTTCCACTTATTGCGCTCGTCTGCTGTCATGCCCGAAGTGGCATCGTAGATGTTCTTGACGTGGGCGCGGCAGTAGTCGAAGAGTCGATGCAACTTCTCTTCCGGATCGGTCGCGTCGCCGACGGCGGATGCGGCGGCCTTCTTCACTTCGTCAGAGACTTTCATCAACGAGCGGCTCTTTTCGTAAACCGTCTTGCCGTAATCCTTCCAGAATTTTTCGGGTTCGAGCTTCGTGTCCTCCGAGTAATAGATGAGCAGCCACGGGCGCACCTGATATTCGGGCGGCATGCGCGGCTCTTCGCGGAAGGCCGGCACGTTCTGCATCGACGTGCTGTAGTAGCCATCCTTCTCTTTAACGAACGGCGTGTTCTGCCCGTGGAAGAACTGCGCGCGCATCCCATAGGGGAAGTTCGGCAGCGAGAGCGGCTTGATGTAATACTTGACCAGCTCGACCGGAATGTCGCGCGCGAACTGGAAGCGGTCGTAGTAGCTGAGCGAGTCGCCGCGCACTTCGCGCCAGCGATACTCGATGATCGCGCCCGGCTCCACACCCGGCATGGCGAACGACTTGACCTTGACCTTCAACCCGTTCGACTTCTCAGCCGTGCGCTCGAACACGTCCTCCTTCTTCAGCTCGACGATTGTTCCGTCCGGCTTGATCGTGCGCGCGGCGATCTCGTTGATCTTGATCTCGTGACCGAAGACTTTGCCGAACGGGATTTCGATCTTGCTCTGCGACTCGCGACCGCGCTCGGTGAAGATTTTAATGCGAACGTAGTGCGTCAAGACCGTGCGCGGGTCGCCGCCGTCAGCTTCGTCGGCGACGCGCACTTCCCAGAAGATCGCTTCGGCGTCGGCATCCTTTTCGACGAGCGGCGTCTTCATTGCGAGTTGGGCCGGATCGACCGGCTTCCAGTCGTTGTCGGAGGCCGAAGCTGAGACGGCACAGGCGCAGAGGGCCACCAGCAGACACAACAAGGTGCGCGAGGGAGCGCGGAAGCGTGATGACATTACTTTCACCTTTCGAGCTTGGGATTCGCGGCGTAACGCGCCGGGCGTAAAAATGTTGAAGGGTGCTGCCGGTTCGCTCGTGGGCGATCCAGCCGGGAATTGAGACCGAGATATTAGGACACGCACGCGGGCGTTGGCAAGCGCGCGCTGACCCCGCGCGAAGGCGCGTCGCGCTGTGATATAATCCGCGATAACTTGTCGTTGAAGAAATTTTCCGAGACGAGAAAAACGGGCGCGACTATTATCAAGATCAGGAGGATTTAAAACTCATGGCAACCGAACTCAAGCGCGAAGACTCGGCTGCGGCGCGCGTCGAAGAACTGCTCGGCGCGGACGCGCGTGCATTGCTCGACTACACGGCGCGCGGCATCCCAAAGGATCAGATTCAAGCGCCGGGCCCCGACTTCGTTGATCGCGTCTGGTCTCTCTCCGATCGCAACCCGCGCGTGCTGCGCTCGCTCCAGACGCTCTTCTCGAACGGTCGGCTCGCGGGCACAGGGTATCTCTCGATCCTCCCCGTCGATCAGGGCATCGAGCATTCGGCAGGCGCATCGTTTGCGCCGAACCCGCAATACTTCGATCCGGAAAACATCGTCCGCCTCGCGACTGAAGGCGGCTGCAACGCCGTCGCTTCGACCTTCGGCGTGCTCGGCATCGTTGCGCGTCGTTGGGCGCACAAGATTCCTTTCATCGTCAAGATCAATCACAACGAGTTGCTGACCTACCCGAACAAGTTCGATCAGGTCTTGTTCGGCACGGTCTCGCAGGCTTACGACATGGGCGCGGTGGGCATCGGCGCGACCGTCTATTTCGGATCGGATGAAGCGACGCGTCAGATCACGGAGATCAGCGAGTCGTTCGCCTATGCACATGAGTTAGGGATGGCGACGATCCTCTGGTGCTACCTGCGCAACCCGAAGTTCAAAACCTCTGAGGGCGATATGCACACCGCCGCCGATCTCACCGGACAAGCGAATCATCTCGGCGTCACGATTCAAGCCGACATCATCAAGCAGAAGTTGCCCGAGAGAAACGGCGGCTACAACGCGCTCAACCTCGCGGGCAATGCCGCCTATGGCAAGACGAGCAAGAAAATTTATGAGGAGTTGACGACCGATAACCCGATTGATCTGGTTCGCTATCAAGTAGCCAACTGCTACATGGGCCGGTGCGGCTTGATCAACTCCGGCGGCGAGTCGAAGGGCCAGAGCGACATGGCTGAGGCGGTGCGCACGGCGGTCATTAACAAGCGCGGCGGCGGCATGGGTCTCATCTCCGGCCGCAAGGCTTTCCAGCGACCGATGAACGAGGGCATCGCGCTCTTAAACGCGATTCAGGACGTGTACCTCTCGCCGGAGATCACGGTCGCGTAAAATTCTCCAAGCGACGAGATTAAAAACGAAGGGCGGGCTGCGCCTAAGACTTACACGCAGCCCGCCCTTCGCGTCTTCGGACGCTCTCGCGCCCTTCGGACTTCCCCCCTCGGCTCGAAACTTTTTTTCGGTCGAAACTTTTTACGCTGCCGTCTCTTCAACCCGTTGCGTCTTCGCGTCGAATGCGCCGGAGCATCGGGACACGGCGACTCACCCGCATAGTGTCTCTTCAGAACTATTAAATTGTGGGGGAGGGATTAATACGCAACAGAGTTACGAGCGCGAGCGCGAGATCGGATTTCGTGACAACGTGATTGCCGTTGTGCTAAAAACTTTCCGTAGAACTGCAACGCGAATGCAACATCAAAGATGCGCGTCGCGCTTCATCTAAGAAAAGTTAGAAGCGTCGCGATGGAAGTCTTTCGCTGGGACAGAGCACAGGGGCGCAAGGGGTCTTGACCGCTAAACCCGAACGAGATACGTCAGACAACGACCTCCTCCACGCTGTCGCGCGCGGGGACGAGGCGGCGCTCGCAACGATATATGACCGCTACGCATCCATCCTCTTAGGTCTCCTGCTCCGTATATTGCACAGCCGTGGTGAAGCGGAAGATGTTTTACAGGAAGTCTTCTTGCAGGTCTGGCGAAGGGCCGCCGACTTCGACGAGTCGCGTGGACGCGCCTTCACTTGGCTCGTCACGCTCGCACGCAGTCGGGCCATCGACCGATTCCGTTCGCTCGAAGCGCGTGGACGAGCCGCGACAGCTTCAGCCGCAGAGCCCGTCGAACAAGTGGGCGACGCAAGCGTCGATGCCTTGCGCTCGGAGCAGGGCGAGATCGTCCGACGCGCGCTCGCGGAGCTATCAGAGGATCAGCGCACCACGCTGTTGCTTGCCTATCAAGAGGGGTTGACGCAGACAGAGATCGCCGCGCGACTCAATCAGCCGCTCGGCACCGTGAAGACACGCACGCGCGCGGGGCTCTCGAAGCTGCGCGAGTTGCTGCACGACAAGTTTGAAGGCGCGCACGTGCTGTTCTAGTCAAGCACGCGCGCAAAGTCGAAAGAGGGGACGGCTCTCGCGCCACGGAAGGGCGCAACAGGGCCGGTGACGTTTTGAAGGGACACGAAGAGTACAGTGAACTGCTTGCGCTCTCGGCGATAGACGCCGACTGCGAGGAGCGGCGCGTGCTCGAAGCGCACCTCGCATCTTGCGCCGACTGCCGCGCGGAGCAGCGCGAGCTGCGCGACGCGGCGGCTGCGCTGGCCCTCGCCAATGCGCCCATCACACCTTCGCCACACTTGCGCACGCGCCTGCTCGCTTCTCTTAAGGCGACGCCGCAGGAGTCGCGCGCGGGGACGAGCGATGCAGCATCGACAGCCATCAGTCGCGGCGACACGAACGTCATCTCTCTCGACACAACGCGCGCCAGCAGGCAGAGACGCACACTCATCAGCAGGCCCGCGTTCGCGCTCGCCGCGTCGCTCGCACTTGTCGCGCTCGCTGCTTCGTTCGTCCTCTGGCAACGCAACGGCGCGTTGAAGTCGCAGCTCGCGAATCTCTCGACGACGCTTAATCAGAAGCAGGACGAGCTGGCCGCACGTAACGTCGAACTCGAACGCACGCGACGCGAGCGCGAGTTGCTCGCATCGCCCGACGCGCACTCGTCTGAACTCGCGGGGTTGCACACCGCAGAGTCCGCGCGCGCGCGCCTCGTCTTCGACGAGCACACGGGCGAGGCGATGCTCACCGCCATGAATCTCCCGCCCGCGCCCGCAGGCAAAGCATATCAACTCTGGTTCATCGCCGACGGCAGGCCCTTGCCCGGCTCTGTCTTCTCGACCGACGCGCAGGGTCGCGCGTTGATGCACGAACAGATTCCGATCGAAGGCCGGCGCGCGCAAGTCTTCGCCGTCACCGTTGAGCCTGCGGGCGGCGTCGAGTCGCCCACCGGCGAGATGGTCTTGAAGGGCGCGGCGTAAAGTCGGCCCACATTCCCACATTCTTTCGCGCACGAATACTCCCGCGCGAAAATTTGCTAAACTATCATTCAAGTTAAAATCAGAAACTCATGAGAGATGTGTACGAAGGGGGCAGCGACGTGGCAGGCAAGGACGACGACAAGAAGGTCACCAACCGAATCTCCGATCAGACGGGACAGTTCGACGCGCGCTTCCTACTCTGGCGCAAGTTTTGCTCCGATAACAACGTGCCTGTCGAGACGCTTCCCAGTCAACTCAAGGGCGAGGCGAAAGAGAACTGGGATAAACTCAAAGAGGAAGAGTTGAAGAATCGTAAATCGTGAATGGTAAATGGCGAATCGTTAATGAGGACGGTGGTTGCTTGACTTGAGAAGTTCAAGCACTAGTCAGATGGCTCATCAACGACGATTCACGATTTACCATTTACCGTTTACGAGAAAAGGGTTGGTCTGTCGCTCGCGACCGATGGTCGTGCGCGCCCCGTGGCCGGAGCAGACTGTAACATCGTCGCCGAGCGGGATGATCTTGTTGGTGAGCGAGTCCAATAACTCTTCGTATGAGCCGCCGGGCAGATCAGTCCGTCCGATTGATCCGGCGAAGAGGCAGTCGCCGACGAAGACGATCTTTTCCGTTGGCTCGAAGAGGACGACGTGGCCCGGCGTGTGACCTGGGCAGTGCAAGACTTTGAAGGCGAGCGCGCCGACCTCGTAAACCTCACCATCCGACCAGAGACGATCCACGCGCGGCGGCGCATCGTACTCGAAGCCGAGCGCGCGCCACTGCGCGCGCGGGATGCCTAAGAATGCGGGCTGCTCAGGCAAGCCGTAGTAGAGCGGCTCGTCCGCCGCGTGCAAGATGATCTCTGCTTCGGGTTTTAACTTCTTCAACGCCGCCACGCCGCCGACGTGATCCAAGTGCGCGTGCGTGAGCGCGATTGACTGAAGCGTGAGATCGTGCCGGTCGAGCGCGGCGACGATCAGTTCGGCGTCGTCTCCGGGATCGATAACGATGGCGCGTCGCGTCTTCTCACATCCGATGATGCGCGCGATCTGTTGAAACGCCGTGACGACGATCTCTTCGACGATCATTCGCGTGCTCCCCGCGTCAAGACAAAATTCGAGTGTGTGCTTGCATCTAAAAGTATAGACGGACGATCATGAATCCGCTAACACGCGAGAGTTCAGAGAGGTTTTAAGTCAGATGCCCTTCGGCAAAAAGTCGCAGTCGCTCGCCGACGCACTCGACCGCATGACAACGGAGGGCGCGGCGGAGTTGACCGAGCATTTAGATAATGATGCGTTGCGCTGCTACGCCTGCGGCCATCGCTGCTTGATCGGCGCAGGCAAGCGCGGCATCTGCAAGGTGCGCTACAACGAACAGGGCCGGCTGCTCGTGCCCGCAAACTACGTCGCCGCCCTCGCCTGCGATCCGACAGAGAAGAAGCCCTTCTTCCACGCCCTGCCCGGCTCAGACACCTTGACCTTCGGAATGCTCGGATGCGATCTGCACTGCGCCTACTGCTTCACCGGCGATACGATCATCGTTACTGATCATGGGACGATGACCTTCGAGGAAGCTTTCTCGTCAGCCGCGCGCGTTGAGCAGCAGCCCGACGCGGAGATCGCTTACCACGAGAATCTGCGCGCGGTCGCCGCCTCTGGCAAGCTCCGCCGCGTGCGCGGAGTCTTCAAACACAAGTTTCGCGGGCGACTCGCCATCGTCAAACCTTTTTACCTGCCTGAACTGCGCTGCACTCCCGATCATCGCATCTACGCGACGAATGACATCACGCAAGAGCCGCAGCCGGTTCAGGCGCAGCGTTTGACCGACAAGCATTACCTTGCGATCCCGCGCGACTATGCCTTCTCATCCGCGCAGATGATCGATGTCGCGACGGAGTTGGACAGTCATCAAGTCACTTACCGCGTGCCGTGGGAGATTGACGCGGCGGTTCGTCAATCAATCGCGGAGGCGACTACGCGCGGCGAGACCTCGCGTGAGATCGGCGCGCGACCCGGCAGAGATGCTTCGTACATTCGCCACGTCCACAGCAAGATGGCGCGCGGTCGGGCGCAGGACTCGCGCACGCGCGGGCCACTCGTCGAAGGCGCGTACATACGCTTCCCGAACGAGCATCGACCGGGCATCCCCGTCGCGATCACACTCGATGAGAACTTCGCGCGACTGCTCGGCTACTACTGCGCCGAAGGCTCTGTGTGCAGCGACAAGACTCGACCCAACAGTCATGTCCTCAACTTCAGCTTCTCGCGTGGCGAGGCTCACCTCGTCGCGGGAGTTCAAGACCTGCTACGCAAGTGTCTCAGCGTCAAGTCGGCGCGCGTTGAACGAGCGACGACCCTTGCCGTCGCAGTCAACAAGTCTTCAGCCGCGCTCCTCTTCAAATCGCTTGCGGGCGCGCGCTCTACCATGAAGCGCGTGCCGCAAGCCGTCTTCGACGCGCATCGTCCTATCGTGCGTGCTTTCCTCGACGCCTATGTCGCGGGCGACGGGCACGTTTACGCCAACGGCAAGGTCGGCGTCACGACGGTCTCGCGCCAACTCGCTCACGGCATCGCGTGGCTCGCGCTGAAGCTCGGACACCTGCCATCGATCTACGACGCGGCGATGACTGAAGAGGGATTCATCGAAGCGCGCGCCGTGAAGCGCACGCCGCACCAGTACACGGTCGTCTGGTACGAGGGCCGGAGCGTCAAGCAACGCGTCGTCGAGACGGAGAAGTTCTATCTCGTGCCGTTGCGGGAGGTCACGACCGTCGAGTACGAGGGCGACGTTTACAACATGGAAGTGGAGGCAGAGCACAACTATCTCGCGGGCTTCTTCCTCGTGAGTAACTGTCAAAATTGGTTGACCTCGCAAGCCCTGCGCGATGATGCGGCGGGGACGCGACCGCAGGTCGTCTCCTCAGATCGTCTCGTCTCTCTGGCGAAGGCTTACGGCGCGCAGATGGTGGGGTCGAGTTACAACGAGCCGCTGATCACGGCGGAGTGGGCGGTGGAAGTTTTCAAGAAGGCGAAGGCGGAGGGGTTCAAGACCGCTTTCATCTCGAATGGGAATGCGACGCCGCAAGTTTTGGATTATCTACGACCGTGGACTGATTGCTATAAGATCGATCTCAAGTCGATGTCTGGACGCAACTATCGACAGCTTGGCGGCGTGGTCGAAAATATTTTAGAGACCGTCGAGATGGTTCACGCGCGCGGCTTCTGGGAGGAGATCGTCACGCTCGTCATTCCGGGCTTCAACGATGCGGAGGATGAGATCAAACGCGCGGCGGATTTCATCGCCTCCGTCTCGCCCGACATCCCTTGGCACGTGACGGCGTTTCATCAGGATTACAACATGACGGAGAACGCGAACACGACTGCCGAGCAACTCATACGCGCGTGCGAGATCGGTCGCGAGGCCGGCTTGAAGTTTATCTACGCGGGCAATCTACCGGGTCGCGTCGGTCGTTGGGAGAACACTTACTGCCCCGCGTGCGATGAGCTTTTGATCGAGCGTTACGGTTACATCATCCGCAAGATGATCATCACGCCCGCAGGCGAGTGCCCGAAGTGTCGTGCGAAGATTCCGGGCGTGTGGTCTTAAAGAGCAGGCGGAGATCGAACGTGAGTTTCGACGAGATGTAAAAGATGAGAAGGGCGCGGATCGTCAAACGATCCGC
>JAVXVG010000027.1:0-86686 GCA_032229975.1 Acidobacteriota bacterium
GGTGGCGAGAGCGCGGGAATAAGCGAGATAGATCTGGCGCGAAGAAAGGCGCGAGCCAAAAGAGCCGCGGAAAGAGTTGGGGAGATCGTTGACGAAACCATTGATGAAGTCTACCTGAACGAACAACGCTTCTCCGTCCAAGACGTTTACGACAAAGTTGTCGTCAGGGTGGCCGACGAGAATGAAATGAGGGCCGGCGATGACCAATTGCCTCAACCGCATAAAAGCAGCATTTACGACATCGTGAATAAGCTCGACGACTATGACGTTCTCGAAGCTCGTTACGGAAAGGAGCTGGCAGAAGAAAAGTATAAAGCCTTCGGTCGCGGTCCGCGCCCCACTATGCCGCTTGAGCGAGTGGAGGCTGATCACACGAAGCTCGATCTGTTCGTGATTGATCCCATCATGATGCTGCCCATCGGCAGGCCCATTCTGACATGGCTTGTCTGCGTTTATACGAAGATGATCTTGGGCTTTTACATCAGCTTCAACCCGTATGGCTCCCTCGCCATCATGGAATGCCTCAAACACGCTATCCGACCGAAGACCTATGTTCGAAGTAAGTATCCGAACATCAGAAAAACGTGGGGCACCTACGGTGTCATGAAAAAGCTTGTTCTGGATAACGCGCCGGAGTTTTGGGGGAAGCACTTAGAAGACGCCTGCCGTCAACTCGGAATAAATATTCAGTACGGTCAAAAAGGGCGCGCATGGTACAGGCCGACTATCGAAAGGTCATTTCGGACCTTTAACACCGGATTAATACATCGGCAACCGGGCACGACTTTCTCGAACATATTCGACCTCGCGGATTACGACCCTAAGGCGAACGCCCTCGTCACGCCGGACATTCTCGATGAGACTACTCACAAATACATTATCGATTATTTGCAGTTTAGGCCACATCGAGGGATTGATGACATTCCCGCTCTGAGGTGGGAGAAGGGTATCCAGCAGTGGCCACCGTCGCTTCCCGCTAAAGCCGCCGACTTGGATATAGTGCTCGGATATATCGAGCGTCGGAAAATCCACCACTACGGCATTGAGGTAGACTCAATCCTCTATAACGATGAGGAATTAGCAATGCTTCGTCGCGAGAATGAATCGGAAGATAAATGCGCCATTAAGCGTAACCCGAATGACCTTTCCAAGATTTATGTCTATAACAAAAAGCATGACCGTTACCTATCCGTCTTGGCGGTCGATCAGGAATATACAAGGGGGCTAACCCTGTACCAGCACGAGGTAATCAGGAGATACGTCCGAGAGCGGCTGAAGCAGGAGGTGGATATCGTAGCTCTCTGCCGCGCCAAACTTGAAGTACAAGAAATTGTGGAGTGTGGTTGGCGTCGTATCAAGACATCAAGAGTCAAGCTGGCGCGCTTGAGAAACGAGGGCGTACAGAACCGCCGCGAGGAGATAGAAACTACTACAGATAAAGATTGGATGAACGAAGCTCTTGGATTACCAATAGCCGAAGGGCGACCTCTCTTGGTGAGTCCCGTAGGAAACGAAGGATCTCGTAAAGGAATATCCGATTTTGAGAGCGCCTTCAGTATAAGTAGCCACGCCAATAAGGGCGATGATGATAACGTGGGCAGCCAGGTGTCGTGGTTTATAGAGAAAAGCTCTGACATACAAAGAGCCAAGAAGAAAAAATCCAAATCGACTTCAAGGGAGGCGAACGGTAAAGGACGCGCCGAAAAAGGCGCAAGAGAGACAGACCCAGTTCACAAACCTAATCCCGGCGAGAAGCTTGGGGCCGGCACTGAAGAGCCACTGGACATGACAGGATGGAAGTCTGACTACGACCTGCCGGAATGAGAGGTTCTATATGAAGAGGAGAAACTACTCGCGAGTACCCGCACAAGAGCGAGAGATGATGGTTGAGCAGCTTTACGTTGTTAATCCCAGAATCCAAGCGATTTTGGGCAAATTCGCATATTGTCATCGGCACGCAAAGATCGCCGGGGAGCCGGAGGGTCTGCTGCTTGAAGGGCCTGCCGGAATGGGGAAAACAACCCTGTGCAAACACTACATGCGTGACATTCCCGGAAGAGTAGTGGAAGACAGGACAATCACGCCCATCTTGATGGCTAAGGTTGAAGTCCCGGCATCGCCAAAGAGCCTGGTCACGTCACTTCTCACAGCTTTGGGCGACCCTTTATCCGACAAGGGAACGACCGTTTCTCAAACTCTCCGCTTGAAACTATTAATGGATGCGTGTGGCGTAGAGCTAGTGTTTCTGGATGAGTTTCAACACTTCATTGACAGGGATTCAAAGAAAATTCTTCAAACTATTTCGGACTGGCTCAAGAATCTGATGGATAGCACCAGACGGCCAATTATCCTCGTAGGAATGCCTTACTCACACAGCATCCTCGACGCGCGCGGAAATGAGCAACTCCAGAGAAGGTTCTCGATTCGAGTCAATCTTGAACCTTACAACTGGGAAGATGACGGAGATAGAGATAACTTCCGAAGATTTCTGCGAGCCGTAGATGAAAAGCTGCCTCTGAATGAATGGTCGAACCTGTCGGACACAATTTTGGCTTTCCGACTTTTTCTCGCTTCTGATGGCGTTGTGTCCAAGGTTATGAGACTAATTCGGCGGGCGGCAGTAATTGCGTTGGATACTGCCAGAGAGAGGCTTGATATCGACATGCTCAGCCTCGCCTACGAAGAATGCCTCGCCGCCAACGCCCCCGAGAAACAAAACCCGTTCGAGGAGCCCGCTAGGCGTGCGATCTCTAAGCCCGTAGGCAGGAGTTAATTGGGGCGGTGCCTAATAGATTCCGCATTCACTTGCTTTGTACCTGCTCACGCAGGTAGAGCAACAGCGGTCGCTAATTTATTATCGAGTATGGTGAATAGAAGTAATTTGTTGCTTATAAGAAGTAAGCCAAATGCTGATGAAAGCTTCATGGGCTACATTACTCGCTTAACCGAGCAGAATGGTTATGACTCACCAGCATGGATCATGAATCTGGCAAAATTAAATTTTAATCTGCGTGGTCACTCTTTTTCATTTTTATCGAACAAATCTGAATCTTTCAACCGACTTGCCAATTTAAGTTGTATTGACCCTTCTGAATTAACATTACTCACATATCAGCCTTTAGGTAACAAATACGATAATTTCTATCTGTTTTTCGAAACACCTGTTCATAAGGATTTCATACGCCCGGGTCATCCTAAAATATGTCCGCAGTGTCTAAGTGATGCCGCATATTGTCGTCGTATATGGGAGTTCATCCTGGTAACAGTATGCCCTATACATAAATGTCAGTTAATCGATGAATGTCCAAATTGTAATCAGCGTATAACTTGGGGTAGGAGCAGATTGACCACCTGCCAATGCAAATTCGACTGGCGAGACTCCCTCGTATTAACGATTCCTGAAAGCGAGTCACGACTAACGCGCCTAGTGTTTCAAATGTGCGGACTACTTAGTAATGGGGAAAAGCCTTTCTTGCCACAACATACTCCTCTGCTTGCCCTTGGACTAAATGATCTCACATTAGCAATAATTTTTATTGCCGGTCAGCAGCAAGGATTATCACTATCTACTATTCACCATTTAATTCCCAGACGCAAAAATAAAGATTTTCATAAACTATTTACCGACGCCTTTTATATTTTCGAAAACTGGCCGAACAACTATTACCGATTCTTGGATTGGTGTAGTGCTCAGAAAAGAAATATCCCACCTGTTTACGACCGACTCCAATCGGTTCTATATAAAGATTTTGGCAAACTCTACATTGGGATTCATACAACACTTTCATCTAGTCAATTCGATTTCATGAGAAAAGCGTTTGTTAACTACCTTCTCTCAGAGTGGAAGGGCGTCGATATATCAGCCTTCACTCGGAATAAAGATAAAGGGCGACAGTCCCTAATTAGATATGTATCTAAATCCGATGCTAAACGCTTACTAGACGTAGATGACAACCACATCAATTATCATATTGAGATAGGCAAACTTAAGACGAAGGTGCGAAGCAAAGGAATGAAGAGGTTGATTTTTGTAGATGTAGCAGATATTGCCCGTCTGTTGCGTGAAGCATCCATAAGGAACTTAGACAGACAGTAGTATTTTTAGACGTGATTTGTTGTGATGAATCCCACTACCTCGGATAAGTCGTTTCTACTTCGACTAACTTATATGCTTTATTGCACATTCCCCAGCCACGTCATATCGTAATTTCCCCCACAGTTGCGGCGAAGGACAATAACAAATACCTTGGCTTGTTGGTGTTTCATAACCCTCGAACATACCTTGTAACTTCAAGCGGCCTCACGTCCATATACTGCCAATATTATGGCCTGAGAACAAATGGTATCTGAATTTTCGGCACCATCGGCTCCAGTTGATGCCTATATTTTGTCAGGATGTGGTCGTATAAATTCGGCATCCTGGGGGCATCTACCGTCACGATCAGGGCGTAAGGAACTGGCTTCGGCTCGTGCGCGTCACGCCCGGCAGTACGCGGGTTGTAGTGGATGTCGAAAACAGGCTCAACTAAAGTCTTGCCGACGAGCCGCTTCGAGACTTTCTGCGTGGTTTCCCACATATGCCTGTCCTTACGAAGCAGCACCTCTTGAGGATTTGAATATGGCCTGAAGAATTGGCTGGTTTTCGCAGTATTTTTCCCCTCAGGTATATCGGTCTTGTTACGCCTGAACACAATGTCCAGACCGCTTCGCGTGTAGAACATCGGTGTCTGCGGGTCTGTCTCACTGGCGATGCAGACAGTAGCGGTAATTTTAACCATGCCAGTAAACCCTTGTGCGGGGACCGGAATCGCTGCCCGTAAATACTTCCGGGGTTTTAACTCTCCTTGGTAAAGGACACTCGCAGTCCCGCTGACGCAAGTTATCAGGGTTTCAAGGTCTGTACAGATTCTGCCCCACCCGACTTCTGCGCATTGCCGTCCGTCTCTCTCGCAACAATGAACTAATAAGGCTCTTACCGCCAGTGGGCTCAGAACATCCCCCAAGTGGGCGCGCACCCCAACGCCTGCACGTAACGCGTAAGGCGATGCCACGCTAGTACCGGTTACTGGGAATGCAAATCCGGGCTTGTCGTTAGCTAACACCCAGAACGGAGCATCCTCAGTACCTCCAAGTGTTACCCCATCCGGCTTCATCTCTCCTGGAGAGCGACTAGGACCCATCGAGCTGTATTTGGCTCTTGCCCATTTGTCGCCCTCCTTATCACAAGCTCCAATCCCCATCGCGTTAACGCAATCCGACGGGGGTTGGACCCTGTTGAGTCGTGACTCCGCATCCGCGTCACCAGAATTCCCTACCGCCACCGTCATCAGCGTTTTGCCAGAAGAAAGTAAGGGATCAAGCTTTGAAGTCCACGGGTGTACATCGTCATCGTCTACAGGGTCGTTAGGGCCTATGCTTAGGTTTACGAAATCGTAATGCTTTTTCTCTAAGACAGAGACAATTCGCTTTAAGACCGGGTACAGCTCCGTCTGCGGATCTTTAGCAGTTTCTTTGTCAATGACTCGATAATGGTCAACTATGCAATAAGGCGTAGGCGCTGTTTGCCCCTTTTCAAGAGGCCCGAAGAGGAGCGCAGATGTGACCGCAAGCCCGTGTTGCTCGTACTCCGCCACAGCTGCCCCTACACCATCAACATCGTACCTGTTGACCCAAGATTTAAGTAAGGGTATGTCCGGCACACCCCCGTCGAAGACTGCTACCCTTATCGTCGAATCGAGGGGCGCCCTCTTAGGTAGCGAGCACTGGAATCGCTCGTGCTGGCCGACCTGCATATTCGACGCCGGCCTGAGCTGGCGAAGACTAGGCATTTCACGTGCTACCCGCAGAAAAGAGAATTGGGCCACATCGATTATCTTTTCCTGCGGCACTCTGACCGGCAAAAAAGTTAGCTCGCCAGCATCAATCCTCTTCTCAAGATCGACTTCAATCTCTAAAGACCTTAAATAATCACGGAAGCCATTTAACACGAATTGTGCCATGAGGTACTCGCCAGCGTGGAGCACGATTTCAAGTAGTGGCATGGACACATCAGGTCGAATCGCCTTGATGCGATTTGCGGGCGGGATAGTGCGGAAACTTTCGAGTTTAATGAGATCACCCGCCCCCGCGGTGGTCTCATCCCACTTTCTAATGGAAAGTGCCAAGTCCCTGAATTGCTGCCTCTTCCCTGCCACGAATAATTCCGCGGCTAAGCTCGGTTCCGGGTCGCCAGCTTTGGTCCATTTTCTCGGGGTAATGAATGTGGCCCGACTGCCGACAGCCCTTAATCCAATAGCCTTAAGTAACTCTCCGGGATATGAGGACTTGGCGAGGTACTCTGGGTGGACAGTTATTACGGCGACAGATTCGTCGTTCGGGCAAGCCGCTTCTGGCAACTGATCAATCAGTAGTGCGGTCTGTTTTACCCCTGAAACCAGATATCTTTTTGCCTCGGCGAATTTGTACGGCGGCTTCTTATCACCGTACCCCTGCACGTGAACGATAGGCTCGGTTAGGGTCTCACCTTTACCGAGAAGGAAGTTTCGTCGTAACCGCATAACTATACGTTCCTTTGAGGATGGGTTTCACTGTCACCATCTACGGCATCACGGATTGTCTTTCTATGCACGCCAGTCCATTCGCTGGCCTCTCTCTGACTTAACCCTAAATCGAGAAGCTTAATAGCTAGCTGCTTCCTGCTGGCTACGGGGAGTGATTTACTGCGCTCATGAACAAGCTGACGGAGACTGGCCTCTATAGGATTCCCTGAAATAACTGCTTCTCGATGGACTCTGGAAAGCTCACGCTCGATGTCACTGAAAGAGAGCCCTAAAAGCGCCTGCGCTACCACTTCAGAGTACTTTTCTTTAACGTCTCTTGGTCTAAGGAATTTGTCTACAGCTCTCTGAACTTCTTGTTCATTAGGCATCGAGAACGGAATTACCATCTCAAATCGTCGCCAAATTGCCGGATCTAATAAATCTGGATGGTTCGTCGCGGCCACAAGAATTCCGCTTGGGGGCCAATCATCAATCTCTTGTAGCAGTACAGTAACTAACCGCTTCAACTCTCCGATTTCAGAAGCGTCATCACGCCGTTTAGCTACGGCGTCGAGTTCATCAAGTAGAAGGACACAGTTCGCACTTTTTGCGTAATCCAAAACGTGTCGAACATTCGAGCCTGTCCTGCCCAAAAAACTGCTCATGACGGCGGAAAGGTTAAGCGTTAGTAATGGTCGATCCAACCTGCTCGCGAGCCATCTGGCACCTAGAGATTTACCGACGCCGGGTGGGCCATAAAAAAGTAATGATTTGGTTGGGAATAGTCCCTCTCTCAGTAGCATGTCTTCCCTTAATCTCTCCTGTACAACTTGGTCGAGCCTCTGCCGGATGGTTTCACTCCAGATCGGTTCAACATCGATGACTATGGGATAGTCATACTTGGCTAACTGAAGTCGGGAGTCGACATCGACAGGGACGGCTGAAATGGTTGCGTTTCGGAGCGGTGACTGTTGTGTTGGAGATTCCGCAATCAGAGTATCGAGTTGGGCTGCAACAGCCGGTTCTAACGAACGTAGCCTCCGGGCTAGCCGCCTGATGAACATTTGAATGTCTTGGCGCCGCCCAGTTAGAGCGAGCCGGGAAAGCTGGTACAGTTCTTCGTAAGGATTCACAAGGTGTCCCATTTTATGAAATGTTGTCAGTATTGCCGCAGGGACATCGTAAGTGATGTCGGGACATTTTGCAAGGTAATTCTCATTGTGTACCAATATGCTTGACAGAAGGCGTTTTGAGGAGCATAGTGTGGCGTGTGCTGAACCCAACTGTGTTAAGCACGTGCGTTTGCTGTCGAGGTAAATGCTTTCAGCATCTGCTTTCTCATTGAGCGCAGACGGACCTCGCCTCTCGGGCGAGATAACCTCTAAACGAAAATCCAATAACGATTTGTAGTTATTGGATTGCGACATTAACTGGAGAGTCGTCAATGGCGAACAGGAAAACGCATCACGTCGTCCCGAACCCCGGCGGGGGATGGGACGTGAAGAAGGGTGGGGCGCAGGGGGCTTCCGGCCACTTCGACACTAAGAAAGAGGCAGAAACCGCTGGCAGGGAGGTCAGCCGCAATCAGGGAACTGAATTCGTCATCCACGGTAAGGACGGCGTGATCCAGCGCTCCGACAGCCACGGTCATGACCCCAACCCGCCTAAGGACCAGAAATAGCCAATTAGTTGTGGAATTCACTGACTAGCTGGCATGAGGTGCCGCCCACAGGGTGTGCGCAAGAAAGGCGGGAGTACCGACGTACTTCCTAACCCTAGGCTGCCGATAGGTAGGGGCCCAGATGCAACTGCGCCCCTACCGTCAGACTCGGCATTTCACAATGGAGCAACCATCATGAAAAAGGATCCCTGGCACTCAATCAAGCAGAGTGTCCACCACAATAACACGGAATGCAACACCGGCAACAACATCGAGCAGGAGAATCTCCGTTCCGGCACGGGCGGTAAGCCGCTCTGCAAGGAGTGCGCCGACCTGAACGCAAAGGGTCGGTAAGTGTTACTCATCAGCCCGCTTGAAGGAGCCCTAGTTCTTCGGCGGGCTGATGAATTTTTTCAGCCCAAGCAAAGGTTATATAGGTTCTGTGATTGATGGCTTAGCGTTTAATAAATTGCCTATTCTGGAAGGAGTTGATGAAACAGATGAACGACTCGTCTTGCCTTAGTGTATGGTCCGTTGATGAATTTCTATGCTTATGCCGAGGGATAAGCGATGTCATCACTCATGAAAGAATCTCCCGCATTGAAACACTTATTGATGCCTACATCTTATTCGATAATGTGTATGTCCCAGAACGCTATTTTAAGGAGCCAGAATTACTCATACTTAATTCAGATGAAAGCGTCTTTATTCCTGTGGAGCGCTCTTCCCTAACCTATTCAGATAATCTTGCTGATGGAATAACCATAGCAGTAGATGCTTACCTCAAGAGCTTCGAGGAATTGAAAAAGGAAGATAAATACTGGTCCATGCAACATACCCCTGAACTCACCGAGCAGGATTATTATGCGCTAAGATTAGATTCACAAAGTTTTGCATGGCTTAGATTATGGCAATGGGGAGCGATTAACGAGATTGCTGGAAAGACACACTCAATTCCTATTTTCCCTTTGTCCTTAACTGGAGTAGAGAAAACTAACTTACCGGTTAGAACCCCAGAGGAAGACATTATCTTGGAGCGGTATAGAGAATATTCATCTCATGCTGGAATCAAAATAACATCGGTTACGAAGTACCTTACAACTCCATTTGCGGCAATTATTAAAGCTTTGCCTCCTTTTTTCTCTTTGCTGGTGGATCAATCTCTGAATAGAGATCATGCTATTGAAGTTCTTAAGTTGCTACGCCGAGACTATAAAGAGTTTAGAGACGTGAGAAGGCGATTTATGCAAGAGCTAAATACTGCAAAGAATTTGAAAGACCAAACCGATGTTATAAATGAGTGGAATGCATCATGGGAAAGTCTGAGCCGTAATCAATTCAATATACCTTCATTTAGAGTACGGGCAAGAAAAGTATCTATAGCTGATGCCATAAAAATTCCTATTGATCCGGTTAAAGGGTCGGCACAAGTCGTTCTAAACAATTTGGTTGAATATTTAAAAGAGAGAAAGTCCTACAAGCAGTTTAGAATATTCGCTACTCTCAATGAAGAGTTAGGAACAATAGATATTAATGGTAGCCGACTTCAAAAAGTATTTAACATCAACTCGATAAGGCTGACCTGATAAATACAGAATCGCTCAAGGGATTTGACAGCTCAGTTATATCGTTGATTTGGGTAGTTTATACCATCACATAATAATCTGGGTTCTGCATCTACCTAACTACTTTCATTTCCTGACAATGCGTCTTGCACTGCTTTAACAACTTGAACATAACCATCCTCTGGATATTGAAGTTTTTCTATAGGCACGGCATCTTTTGGCACGCCCTGAATCTGAGAAAATGCCAGGTTCCTATAATGACAAGGTCGTAAGAATACTGGAATAACAATCGCCTCGCCTCTATCGTTTCGTTGTATTGCATTTGACAACTCTTTCTCATAACAGTAATCCGACGCAATAAAATCTGCGCTTATTAGTAATAAAACAATTGTTGATTTTGATAGGTATTCCGCAATCTCTGATTCCCATTTGCTGCCCGGCTTAATTCCTCGGTCTGTAACAATCTTAATCTGCCGCTCACGAACAAGAGGAGATAGATGTTTTTCAATATTGTTTTTATGTAATTCATCGGCATGGCAATAGCTGATAAAAACCAACTTGGGGTCCATCTGCACACTACAAATAAGTGTATTAGCAATTTCTGCTGCTTCGGTGCGAAGCGACGCGGTTGTTGAGTGAGAAGTTGCAATTCTCAAAGACTCTTTAAAATCAGGTGCCCTGTTCCTAATAACACGTTGAATCCCTTTCCGTATATCTGAAAGGCTCTTCTTTACTTCACCTTTCAAAGAGTCGGGGCAACCCAAGGCAACTATGAGTTCGGAATCTGGTGTGATTACGTTGACATATGCAACTTCACTTTCGAACGCAGTTCGTAGTGCATGCATAAAAGGCGTTGCCGGTCTCGCGTAGGGTGCATCTACGAATTTACTCCTAAGAGAACCGTCTTCTTGAAATGCTTTGTATGTTAGAGTCTGATCGAATGGGAGGACAGTTGTAGTAAGTGCAACAATCTGTTCTAGCGGAGAGCGCCCGTGTTTATGTCTTCCTCTAGCAAAAATGTTCATTGAATGCCAACGCTTCCTCGAATCCATTGCAAGCATACTTGACTCTCCAACAGAAACCATAAACCATATACGATCAGCTAATGCCTCACCAACCAGTGTGCGAATAACTCTGCCCATATCTTCGGACAAGCTTTTCGTGGCTTGTTTTGGGCGATGCAAATCTCCTAGAAACTCATGTACGCGATCCTCAAGCCAAGAATACCCAGCCTCAAATGTTGTTTTGGCTAATACTGCAAATAAGGAAGCAAACCGCTCAAGTTGACTACTTGTATAGATAGCTAATCCTGCAAAACGTCCGTTTCCTCTTATCTTCTTTTTAATTGGCTCGATAAGTAAAGGTTGTTCATCACCAGAAGAGAAAATTAAAATGTTCATGAGGGCCGGGTTGAACATATCCTCGACAATTCTAATACTGTACACATCGTCTAAAAAAAATACTTCCGTTAAATTTGTATGTATCACCTGTGAGTCCATCTGAGGTGCACCATACTCCAACGTAGCTGAAATAAAACACTTTAGTAAGTCTATCAGGCTAGCTTCCACGCTTATGCAAAGTGTGGGCAAGCTGGTTGAATCTTTTGATCCAAAAGACTCTTCCAGAAGTAGTGCTACCGCACTACGAACTTTGTTAATCATCTCTTGATTGCTTAGAGGCATATTAACGCTTGTTGCAGTTTAACGTTATTGAACTACAACTCCTTTGAAAGTTAGCCTTGATATTGCTGATGTTGGATTTATTAGAACGCATCTCATAAATACCTTCGGTGTAATTGTGAGCCGGTGTTTATATGGCCTTCCGTATTGGCTCAAGGTATTTATGAATAGGAGTTCTAATCAGATCGGTTGCGCCCGGATATTCCGTAGCGACAGAAATTACCGTTATCGATAATTCCCCCGATTACCTCCTGATCAAATGTAATGATGAAGTGAGTCCGACGATGCGTCTCGCCAGCGCAACCCTATGGAATATGAGTAAGGTAATCTTGCAGTGTATTGATGTCAACGGTGAGCGGAACAGCTTGAGCAGGCTATCGTGAGTGTCTTACATCTGTGGTTCCTAGGTCATAACAATGCCCGTTATAATAATCCTAATACGAAGAGTCAAAAACTCTTGATTAGCATTGCTCTTAGAAATTCTCATTATATGCACGAAAAGTGACAGATATTCTCATCTTATGCACGACTATTTTCTCATTTTATGAGCGAACGTCGCCTGCAAGTTGTTGATCCTTCATATAGGCTATTCCCACTTTATGCCCGAACCTATATCGGTGTCAGTTCGGGCATAAACCCTGAAATGATGGTGCATAAACTGAGAAAATTTCGGGCATAAACTATGAATATGGGCAAGAAGAATTATGCGCTAAATGGAACTGATCTATTCATGACAGTCGTTGTTATAACGCATCTCTTTCCAAGCTACACTTTTACGGAAGACAAAATTTTTCTTTTACTTTAATTCCTCACAGTGTCCAAATCGATTTCCTCCTGCTGATCCTGAAGTGGTATTATCCCCCTTGCTTCTACTGGTCTTTTGTAAAGAACCGTAAAGCACCTCTCAATGAACTCCCGAAGGGTGCTGTCTAACTCATTCCTGATGAGAAAATAGCTGCCTCTTTCACCCGACAAAGGAGTTTGGTCATGCCCATGCAGGTCGCCCACCGTGCCGGCTCATTCATTAAGCAATTCGATGGCCCCGGTACTAATAAGATCATCTGCTTCAAGTTCTGGCAGGCAGTAGTCGCCTCCGGGTGTCCGGGTGAGTGTGCTTACTGCTTTCTTCAGACTCAGTACCCTTACCGTAGCAAGCTCTATGATCTTAAGGGGACTCTCTTCGATAATCTCAGGGAGATGGTTCCTGAGGCGCGGAGGTGGTTAGCACAGACCGTCCCGGCAGGTCTTATTATTGGAGAAAACCAAGACGGACTTGCGTTTGAAAGCCCCTATAAAAAGCTGCTAGGCATAACGCCACTGGAACTGCTCATACCGCTCTTCAACGACGAGAACCCTACCGGGCACACGCTCATCATCCTGTCGAAGTTTACTTCGACAGCGTATGCGGAGGCCTTCGGCCCTTCCCCAAACGTCGTCTTCTCTTGGTCGCTCTCTCTGCCCTCGATTAGCCGCGACTATGAAAAGAAAGTGGCGTCGCTAGAAGCGCGACTCGATAAGGCTGAACAGATGCGAAAGGATGGCTACCGCATCCGTTTTCGACTTGACGCTCTCGCCCCTATTCGAAACTGGAGGAGCGAACTTCGGGAAGTAATGCGTCGCATCAATGAGATCAAGCCGGAGATGCTGACCATCGGAGCTTTACGGGCTTCGAATAAGTCGGCACTGCGCCGGGCTGCTGAGAATAATGGGCGTGATGGATCAATCTTCGACCATATCTCAACGATTGATCCATCTGGCTTCAAGTATCGCACCGACGAAGAATTCCAGCAAAACATCTTCCAGCGTATTAAGGACCTGCTCCATCCAGAAATCAGGCTTGGTCTATGCAAGGAAGATGCTTCTGTTTGGCAAGCTATCGGGGCTAATTGGCAAGGCTGTCACTGCCTAGGTGGGACGGCTGACGCGATTGCTGGGGATAGAGTACAGCTCCTAAACCAGCCGCAGAGACTCGTCCCGATCCAACGATCACTTCGACTGGATCGATCAGGCATGGGTCTCCCGCCTCATCGAGGCGGGCAAGCTCAGGGGGCTGGTGCGTGGGACGGGTAAGAAGAGATTATTCTTGGTAGAGCTAGAGAGCCTTAATAAGCTGAAGCGAGAATTGGATCAGCTATTGGATACCGAAGAGACCTGTCATAGGTTAGAGGTCGGGCACCATCGACTCATGACCCTGGTGCGAAGCGGCCGACTGCGACCAGAGCGCGGGCCGAGTGTCGATGGCTTCGCAGAATGGAAATTCACGGTGAAGGTGGTCGATGAATGTCGTGCTACATTAAGTGCTTACGCTGTTGAAGGGAACAGGCCATTCTTACAACTTTCCTTACATGGAATGGCTGAGCCGTGTGAATGTGCCTAGTCGGCTCATCACTCGATTTTGTCTGACGTTGGGATTTATTTACTATTGACAGCCGGCTCCCACTCGCATATCTTCCCTGCGCTCGCTGGTAAGCCCACGTAGGCCTCATGCCTGCCTTTGATAGGCCAATTTAGGAGATTCCTAAACATACTATCAAATCCGCAAAGTAGAGGCTTTATTGAGGCGGAGTATTCAAGCCTCTTCACCTATTCGCAACCGGAGTACCTCATGTCCGTCCTAGGCTTCCTTATCCTATACTGCTTCATCGTGTTGATGCTTTCCGGCACATGCGTCCTGATATACTCCCTGCTACGCCTCATGCTACGTGATTCACCTTTGCAACTGTCATTGCTGGGTATCAAAATGAAATTAAAACGAGCAAGTCTTAGCGATATCCGCGCATACGCTGTAGATTTTGATGAGATGATTTTTACTCACTTAGCAGTAAACTCCTAAGTTAATCTTTATGATTAACAACTGACACTCTATCACTTTATTTTATCCTCTTACCCTGATCCTCATATTATGCCAATCAAAAAGTCAGACGCCTCCGGGACAAGCCTTACAACCATTAATGGTGGAACGCTGACAGTAAGCTTCAGAGGCATCATAAAGATGTCGTTGGTTGAGCAAGAGCTTAGTCGAGCATATTCACAAACTTTAAAAGCGGATAAAACTTCATTTGACCTAAGTTATATTTCTAGTATTGGTTACTGGCCAGCGGTTCTTATATTTAACTGGGCGGCAACTCTTAAAGAGAAAAAAGATAGGAAGGTTGAGTTAAAACTTCCCCGGTATTCAGAACTGAATAACCAGACCCGTAGAATACTTTTGGGCCAAGGTATAGTACAGCAACTAGACAAGATCGGAGTTGAAGTACCTCATGGCTACACTCCTTTGCATAGACAGGGACAACCCCTTACCAGAATTTCCTCCATAGATAACCTTTGGTCCTCTTTGCAAGAGACCGCAGAAAGAATAATCACGTTACAAAAGCTAACAACAACTACCGGGCGTATTCTGAGAGATGCATTTCAAACTATACTTTATGAACTCATAGAGAATGCTTATATTCACACGGAAGCAGCCTTCCCTCACTACGGGGTTTCACTCGCGAACACTGGAGAACCAACGTCGAGCTTCTATGGGTTAACCGAGCCTGGAGCTAATTATTTGGAGGTCTACGTAGGTGATTTAGGTCCAGGAATTCAGGCACGTCTTGAATCTTCAATGTCAGAAGACTACGTACCGCCATTTCGCTCAACCCACGAATTCCTCAAACCTGAAAAGGTATTAGCCTATGCTTTAGAGTTTTCCACTACTAGTGATGTAGAAGGTCGTAAAAAGCGACTGCGAAAGCTGTTGAAAAGCCAAGAAGATATTGAGTCGACGCAAATAGCCACGGGATTATATTATGTTACCGAACTAACCCGATCTCTAGCTGGCCAATTACTCATTAGAACTCCCAAAGCATTCCTAAATCTGAAATTTAATCCTAACCATTACGATCCGGATATTAAAGGCAGAAAAGAATTCGGAATGGGTAGTTTGGGTGCTATACCCGGTACCCACTATCTAGTACAGCTCCCGCTGGTTCTTAAGACTGTTAATAGACCAGTTGTTACAAACACTAGATCGTCTCCAAAGCCAATACCTATACGAGTCCTAGATTCGTTTGGCGACATGAGTCACTCTCAGCCTATTGAGGCAGCACTGTATTCAGCCATAACCAAGACGGACGAATATTTGATGAGGAATAGAGCGTCCGAACAGATTGTGCTTATTCCGCAGCCCCGGTTTCAACTGCCTTCACGAGCTGAGGCGCTGTTCATCAGGGCTACTCAATCCATGATGCATGGCCAGTGCCGCGTCCTCTGGGCTAATCGGCACGCGCGTTTCACTATAAAACAGCCGTCTAGCATCGATTCTCAGGAGATTTCCTTTGCGGGACAGGCAATGCTAGTCGGCGACCTACTCTCAAACAGCTTCAGTGCAATCGGTCATGAGGATCCCAGATGGGAACCATTGCTAGGTGCTTCGGATCAACAGGGTAATACTCTAAGTCTGCAAGATAGTCTTATCCTAAATGTGAGAGACAAATACAGAAAGCATGAAGAGCAATTATTAAAGTTAATCTTAAATAGCCACGGCATTAAACACACTGGGGAATCCTTCCTAATTGAGGGCCAATATTACACAGAAACATTCTTCGAGATAGATAGAATATGGGACGAGCCAGACAATATTCGCTTATTTGCTGAATGGGCGCTAACTAAGATTGATCCTAAGATTGATGTGTTGATTGCACATTCAGCGCCTGTTCACCCATTAGTAGATGCACTAGCCGCCTTAATAAAAGAGTATGTGGGAATTGATCCGATTGTTGTCGAACATGAGCTTAACCAATCGCCTGCCAAGACGATTTCCAGACTAGTTTCGCTTGCGGGCCATAGTGCGGTCATTATCACTGACGTAATCTGTACGGGCGACAGAATAAATGAGTTTTTGAGCTTGGCAACTAATATAGAGATTAAAAACATTATTACCCTTGTCGATGGTCGCTCTGACGAGTCGGAAAATCCTATCTATTGGGCGCTGTCTAAAAACAAGCAACTTCTTCGGGTTGATGCTGTCCATAACGAGAAGATAGCGGTCTATAAAGATCCCCCAAAGAGAGGACGCAGTACTGATGACACCAACACGGCACATGCTGAACGAGTTTACGTTATCGACCGTGACACACGTGCACCGGCTCTTTATGTTCGACCAGCGAAACCGCAACTTACTGTCGAGGAGGTACTGAAAGGCCCTGCAAAAAGATCAAAAGCACTTCTTTGTGGACATATTGAACATAACGATAGACATCATTTGTACTTCCTTCATTTTCCGAAACTATTTTCAAGCTTACAAGAGGAAATTAAGACTTGGGTCAATAGCCAGATTAACTATGTCAGGCAAAGCGCACGAGCGCGAAATCAACAGTGGTATGGATACATTTATAACCCTGATGAAAGCCTTTCTTGGATGACAGAGTTCCTCACCACTCTTGTACCCAAGACAGCTCTACGTGTATTGTCGAGTGAACATTTAAAAGCCCCTCTCCCTCCTCGCGAGGGCGATCCTGAAGGTAACTGGGTAATTATCCTCCCTGCATTAGCTAGTGGTGAGACCGCCCGCTTATGTATAGAGTACGTATCCCGCCACAATCCAGCTACTATCCTACTTCTGTGTATTGCTTCAAGGATGGATCCATACACCTTGACGTTCTACACAAATATCAGTCGATATGGAGACGCGGACTTGCGTACGGCAAGTTTTTTAGAGTTTCCGGTGCCTGCATTTGAAAGCAAGTGGGTGTGCCCACAATGTGCAGAGTTGGCAAAGCTAAGGGAGCTTAGGATAGCCACTACAAATGATATGAGCAGCCTTGCTGAATCCCTTACGCGGAAGATTGCCGCAAATAAAGCCATTCCATCAGGCGGTGATCTGCAAGATGATTGGCTGGCGCGCGAACCTTCTGAAGAGGACTTTCAGCGGGCTTATCTTCGCGCGCTATATGAAGTATCGTTTGTCGATATTGAGATACGCCGCGAACTGAATGCTCTACTAACTGAAGAAAGCTATACAGTAGATAGATTCATTGAGGTGATATCAAGGGAAAGGTTTAATAAATTATTCTCCAGGGATGAATTAAACATCATTCTTTATAAGGCTGACGCTAATGTTAGAAATCGCCTCCTCCAAATTATCAACGACGCGAAGCCGCCTCTTATAATTGGAGATTACATAGGGGCGATAATACATCTGCTGCCCCATGTGTTTATCGCGAAAGCCGTAGATATGCTTATAAGATTTTCAACCTCCCAATCGGATGTTGAAGAGATTTGTATCGGCCTGTTGCAGGTAGGCATAGAGCCGTCCGATGAAGGAGATTTATTTGAGCTATTCCGGCAACAGCCCACTGCGGTTTTGCCGACTCTGTTTAGAGACACCTTAGATGTTATACGTAGAACACAAGATAAAGATAGACATAACTTTGACCTATCCATTAAAGCAGTTGGGCATTTATGGGCACAGTTTGCAAGAAGTAGTTTGTTTTCCGAGGCACTGGATAGGCTTGCCCAAACTCCCTTAGACCGTTATCCGTCATGGCAAGAAATAAAATCATTGACTAGTCAGTTAAGACGTGAGTGGAAGCAAGGGATATTGGAGTTGATTTCAAAGATTGAGTCTGGGCCACTCTGGCCAAGAATCAAAAGCCGCCGGAGTAATATCTCTGTCGCTGTAACACGGCTGGAAGGTTCAATTGCTAAGTTAGATTTACTCTCGGCAAAGGAGGAACAGACCCTGTTCATCAGTGACAATCTGGTGGTCGAAATACGAATGACGGCAAAAGAAGTGGAGCGTGCCTGTAAGGAGATTGCAAGGGATATCTACAGCTTCTTTATCAATCCGGTGATGTGTTCGGCCGCAGAACTTGGTGACGTCTTGATTACGAATGATGGATCGGAACTTAAAGTGATAAAAGTAATCGACCAGCGGGTTCCAAAAGTATTCTTTGATCTTGAAGACCTTGAGGCAGTATGTGGCCAACTTATAGGGAATTGGAAAAAGCATAAAAAGAAACCCAAACGCGGGAGCAAAGTATGGTTTAAAATTTTCAGCTCAGATGCGGATGTTGTTCTAGAATTTGGCGACGACATTGAAGGAGGCTTTGATTTAAAGAGCAGGGGTGGGCTGGCAGTTGTTCGTGAAAGCTGCCAATCATACGGAGGTATAGTAAAGGCTGAAATCAGCCCACGAGAGAAGGTTCTTAGAGTTCATCTGCGCGCACTTGATCCGAAGTTGTTCGGCTCAAGCCTAAGTAGTTAGTTGACACAGTGTCCCAGTCATATGATTTTGGTTAGATTGGGAGATCCCACATGCCGACAGAGCCGTTAAGAATTCTCTTAGTCGATGACATGAAGTCAATCGTGGCTGAGGTGAGAAAGGCATTGTCTCTCATTTCAGTTGATACCAATATAGACTTTCGATGTCCAGAAGATCCAGGTATTCAATTTGGATGTGATTTGCCTTCTGGGCGTGATTTCGACAAGTATGATTTAGCCTTAGTCGATTTGGAATTGTTTCCCACTAGATCCTCTATCTATTACGAGCCTGGCGACTTACGCGGCGGGACGGAGGTACTCCCATATATACGTGCTGAAGCTCCATGGCTTCCAGTCATTGCTGAGTCCCGGCTGTATTTGAGTGAGGCAGAACATTTCTTGGCCATCGCGGGCAGCTTTGGATTTGATGGGCACCTTCCCAGAGAAATATTTAGGAAAGGGGTGATTAATCTTGAAATGTGGGAGTCCCTTACAAATGGTGCAAGGGAGCTTAGACTGAAAGCAGTAATCGGAGATAAGTTATGGCAGAACCGCCAACAACCAATAATAGAAGAAACTAGTCAGTCAAAAGCGACTCTTGATAGTCGATATACTAACTGGCGTGAGCTATTGCAGCTTGTATTCTGCTTTTGCAGGAAAATTGTCCTGAGCCAATTGCGAGGTGGTTTCTCTGGGGCAAATGTATTCAAGGCATATGCACTACCGTCGTATGAGGATGGGAGTTCGGAGGGCGAGTGGTTGGTAAAAATATCTGACAGCCCTTGGAAACTTCACCAAGAGGTTCAAGCACATCGTACGATGATGCGCGGAGGGCTCGACATCGCACGATTGGTGCCACTACTGTGGACTGATGTCATTGCAGGGCCTCGTATTGCAGCGGTAGTTTATCAATTTGCTCGAAACACAAAGGAAGCAAGTGAATTTCTTGAGGCAGATATAACGATCCTAAATCTATCCGAGCGTTTACAAAGTATTCTTAAAAGGTTTTATCGAAGCCCTAGATTAGAAAGGAGCATTATTAGTAAAGTTATATCTGAGTGGGGACCAACTACTGAAAATATAAGTAATGTTGCAGAACTTCTACCCAAGTCAGAGGTTAGGGATCTACTTCGCTTGATAGCGTCGCGCGAAGAGGGTAAGGGACTAAGCGAAAATATTGAATACCATAGGTGTTTGATACATGGTGATCTTCATTTAGGCAATGTAATGTTGGGTGAAAACGATGTGATGATTGATTTTGCCCTTTCCGCAGATGGCCCACTCGCAGTGGATGCCGCTAAGCTTGTTTCTGATTTGTTGCTTAGAGCGGATATTTTGAGAGACATTAAACTGCCCAGTTGGGATAATAGTGTAGGATTGATAGGCAAGGTTTTATCCAAACTACACGACTCTTTTGTTTTAAATGAAGGCGATAAGAAGCTCTTTTCTATTTTTTTAATACTCAACCTATCAATAGCCTTATCGTATGATGAGGTTTCTAAAGAGACGAAGAGTTGGATCAGAAAAACCTTAGCCAAAGAAGATTTGTCTTAATTAATAGGCAATTATCCCCTTCACAAAACTATGGGGAAGAAGTGTTATATTGCCTGACGCCTTAGAAGGTATGTATGCGTCGCCATTTCTTTCCGGCGGAGAATTTAACTGCGGTGCTCACTGGGTATTTTGACGAGAGCTACAATCACCGGACGCAAAAGAACCCGGGCGATCCGCTCGTGTACACGGTCGGCTGCTGGCTCTCGACGGCGCAGAAGTGGTTATTGTTTGGTAAGAAGTGGCGCTTTGCTTTGAACAAGGCGGGGATAGATTTCTTCCACATGACGGACTTTGAGGCGCGGCGCGATGAGTACGAGCTTTGGTCAAACTCGAAGCGAATAAGCGTGCTCAAAGAACTTCACCGCGTAATAAAAGACCACGTTGTTTTCGGCTGTTCGTCGTCAGTGGTGTGCGCCGACTATGACGCGGTGATAGCGACGCTACCGCAATACGCCCACTACTTCGGCAAAAGTTATTACGAGTTCAACGCTCGTGTGTGCATGCACAAGCTGAAGGACTGGTACAAGGAGAGGGGCTATGAGGGGACAGTACACTATGTGTTCGCTGATTTGGCAGGACAAGGCGCGGCATTAGACCGTATGTTTCGTGAGGCTCTGAGCCATCCCGAAGTGAAGAAACGGTTTAGATTAAGTGGCATGTGGGCTAAGGGTAGGATGAGGGAAGTTGTCCAGCTACAGGCGGCAGATGTCGTCACATATGAGTTGAATAAGCGAGTCGTGGATGAGCTTAAGGCGAGCCAAATGGGAGAGAGACATATCCGCAAATCCCTTGAAAACCTAAACCTCTCAAAAAACTTCGCCCCTTTGTACTTTAATAGGGAAGAACTGGAGAAGATGGCTGTTAAGAGCTTTATCGGACTCACGATTTAATAGCACCTTTTTTTGTCAAGGGGGTAATCGCTAAGGAAATTTTCACTTTATGCACGAATAGTTTTTCAGTTTATGAACGAAAGATTTCCGTAAGTTATTGATTCCCCGTAAGGGGAATTTTCACTTTATGCGCGAACCTACATCTGTCAGTTCCAGCATAGAATGTAAATTGACACAGCATAGGCTGTAAAAGATTACAGCATAGAATGTAAATCTTATCTTGCTCGCTTGGGCCCCAGACCAGGACTTAATCAACTTCTGGCCCCGCCGCTTCTTCTAAAACTTCCAATCCTCTATGATGTCGGCTCGTACATGAAGTGGATCTGTGCTCAGATGGACATCATAGAGAGAGTTCTGTGTGAACGGACTAATAAGGCTTCCCCGAAGCGATAGGAGTAGTCTTCCCGCAGACGCAGGTGCAGCTCTGCATAGTGCAATCAGGCGCGCTGTCTATACGACGAACACGATAGCGTCGCTTAACATGACGCCGCGGAAGGTGTCGAAGCACCGATCTCTGCTCCAAAACGAGGCGGTCTTCAATCTGACGTACCTCGCCTTGCGCAACATTAGAAAGGGGTGGACAATGCCGATCCCGAACTGGAGCGGAGCGCTCAACCAGTTCGCCATCCTCTTTGACGGGAGAGTCCCGATGGGTGGGCTCAACCAAAATTCACTTACACAGACTGCTTAGAACTTCCGGCTTTTGAAATGATAATTCTCTGTTTTGCACTTGTATCGGCATTTATGTAGGCCGCTGTATTGTTCCTATTAGTGCTTAGTCTTAAACTCTGCACCGGGACTCCACTCCGAGGGCTTATCTGTCTGTATTTGACATAGGCGGTAGCCAACTTTGAACCATAGCTGTAAATCTTCGACCGCGCCACTCAGATCCCAATCAGCTTTCACCTCGTCTGAAGGCCGGTGGTAATCCCTCTCAGCGTATCTATCGAAAACTTGCTTGCCATAACCTGCTGGCCTGTCGATGAAGTCCGTTCCCCATGACCATTCGAGGCTAGGCACACCCGCCTGAGCAAAACTGACGCCATCCGAGCGATAGTAACTGCCTATCTCTGGCTCAGGATCAGGCTTTACGACCCGTCCCTGCTCGGTCGCTACCTGCCGCACGTATGTATCATAATTAGAATTCCCAAAGCCGATGAGGATAATGTCCTTCGTTCGGCCATAAGGGTTGAGCATATCAAAGTTTATGCTCGCGATAGCTTTTGGCAGTGACGTAGCAACATAATACTTTGATCCAAGCAGCCCTTTTTCCTGAGCGGTCGTCGCTATGAATAGAACTGATCGTTTGGGCGGGGTAGGCAATGTGGTGAAACTTCGCGCTACTTCAAGCATACCTGCTACGCCAGAAGCATTATCGACCGCGCCGTTGTAAATCTGATCGCCTTGCAACTTCGGATCGCGCCCCAAGTGATCCCAGTGAGCAGTGTAAACAACGTACTCATCCTTCAGATTCGGATCACTCCCTTCCAGCTTAGCAATTACGTTCTGAGAGACTACTGTTCGCCGCTCATTGTGAATACTGATCGAGGCTGTTATACCGAGCGGCACTGGTCTGAAGTCTTTCTGGACGGCTTGCTTCTTAAGTACGTCGAAATCTTCACCAGCCATCTCGAAAAGCTTTTTAGCACTGTCTAATGTAAGCCAACCTTCTACATTTACCCGGTTCATATTCTCTGGAATGGCCGGCTCGAAATTCTCGCGAGACCAACTGCCCTGTACGACTTCAAACGGATAGCCTGTTGGGCCAGTTTCATGAACTATTAAGACGCCCGCTGCGCCTTTTCTTGCTCCCTCTTCATATTTGTAAGTCCAACGACCGTAGTAAGTCATTGCCTTGCCTCCAAAATATGCCGGGTCGAGTTTGCTCGAATCATTTGGGTCGGGGACCGGCGGATCATTCACTAGCACCACTAGCGTTTTGCCTTTAACGTCCATGCGTTTGTAATCGTCCCAGCCAAACTCACCCGCCTCGATGCCATAGCCGACGAACACCAACTCTGAATTCTTAAGGCTGGCACTAACGGCGGCGCGTCTGGTAAAAGCTACAAAGTCTTTGTTGAACTCTAACCGCTTTTCTTCATTCCCCCTCTTGAGAGTGAGTGACATGTGCGGGTCGGCAGTAATGCCGATGAGGGGTACTGTCTGCACATAGGTACCGTCAGGGCTTCCCGGTTTGAGACCCAAACTCCTGAACTGGTCCGTCAAATAACTTACTGTTTTTTCTTCACCTGCGGTGCCGGGGCCACGGCCATCGAATTCATCAGATGCGAGCACCTTGATATGTTTCAAAAGCTCATCCTTGCTAATAGCCGAACCGGCATTCTCTTCAACTGGATCTCGCTGAACCGCCGGATCGGCTTTCCCCGTAAAAGCTTTCTCCCTCGTAAGCCAAAGCGTAACGCCGACGAGCGTGAGCAGAACAACAGCTATTAATACAACGGCGATGCTCTTATTGGGAGCGCGCCTGGCTTTTATCTCCACCTCGCGCTCAGCGGATACACCTTGGTCCGCCTGTACCATCGTTTGATCGGCGAGAAGAGAGCCCTCATCCTTTAGCTTCGCGCTTATCGCTTCGGCGAGTGTCTCGGGAGTCTCTTTGTGCCAGTCCAAGTAGCCAACTGTAGAGGTGATTCCTTCTATTTCAGTCCGGTCGATGCGTAGCGGAAGTATGTACTCATAGTTCTCCCGAAAAGCGCGCGCTTGCGCGGACTTGCGCTCGTGGTTTGTCCACAGTTTTACCGCGTAGTGCTGTGAGATAAAGATGACGCAGTATCTGGCCTGGTTCTGATATAGATCAGACAGGTAATCGTACAGATTCTTACCCCAGAGAGTGGCTTTTTCGTATTCATCGTAAAAGACACTAATGTTTCGAGCTTTGAGTGCTTCGGCCAAGGCTTGGGCGCAGGCGCGATCCTCGCCGGCGAAGGATAACGCAACGTCATACCTTGTTTTAGCGCCTGTCATAGTCTGATTGCCATTGTGAAACCACACCAGCCTTATGGGTAGTATGTGAATCAGCGGCAGGCAGGAGAAGATTAGTAGTGAGCGATAAGACGGATTTGTAGAAACAAAGCTTGTCAAGCTCTACTTTGTGATCTGCCGTTTATACAATACTCAGGCTACCCTTAATCATCAAGAACTAAGCAACAACCGCGAGTGGCTATTCCTAGCTGGGCTTTCTAAGGGTCCTACTTATTCGGTGTCTCTGAGGCTGATATTCTCACTATATGCGCGAGTTTTGCAGGATTTTCGCACTTTATGCGCGAATGCTTTCTCACTTTATGAGCGAATAGTTCCGCTAAGTCGTTGATTCTCCGTGAGGGGTTTTCGCACTTTATGCGCGAACCTACACGGTGTCGGTTCGTGCATAAAGTGAGAATTGATAGTGCGCAAAGTTTGAAAGCCAAACAGGAGAGAAGTAGGTGAGTCTGAAAATGCGAGCCGCATGAATATTGACTTGGATTTTTAAACTGAACCACTACTGCACGCCGGAGATATAGCTTTGAGAGAGAACATTGTACTAATATGGGTGAGAACGTGACCAGCAAGACTATATCGGTAGTGAGCTTTCGGCCCGCGAAGTGCCGCCGGGCACTGGGCTGCTTGTTGCTCCTCATGATTAGTTATGGGGCGACGGTGGAGGCGGTGCACAGTCATGGTGTCGTCGCGAAGGGCCACCCGGTTTTTGCCTCTATCGGCGATGCAGGCGGATCGCACTCGGACACGAACCATTCTCAACATAGAGAATGTGCGATGTGCCAGTTTCAACAGCAACTCTTCAATGGCATCATCCATGCTCCGCTCTTCACCCTCACGCCTGCGACGCAAACTGCGTTTGTCTCCTCGCTGACAGTTCTTCGTCTCTCCGGCCCAACCACCCGCCCATCGGGTCGCGCACCACCTCTCGGCTAAGGCTCACCCAGTGGCGCGGCTCATCAGATCGCCATCTCTGACAGATCACCGAAACCACTTGGGTTAGCCTGCGGCGGGCGTGCCTTGCCCGCTCGTAATCGCTCTACTAGCGGGGCGAAGTTCCGCGCCGCGCGACCAACAACAATTTAATCAGCCGGTGAATGCGAGGTGATCGGATGTCTCAGCGCACCAACAATTATCTGCGCCGCTTCGGTGAACGATCTGATTCTGTGAGCTACCCACGTCGATGCAACTGGCCCCGATGCGGCCATCGGCTAAGGAGCTTCCGCGCGAGTTTCTTAGCCAGCCTGCTTCTATTTATCTCTACTGCCCAACCGATGCGGGCGCAAGAAAAGTCGCTCGAACCTGTGAAACGGATCAACAGCGCAGACATCGCCGAGATGTCCGACGCTTTACACGGGACGCCCGACGCACGTCAAACACCAGTAGTTCCCGCGCAACGGTCTATTACGATTTCAGACGCCGTGTCGATCTTCTTGCAGCAGAATCTTCAGTTGTTGGCGGCCCGCTACGACATCGATACGGCGGAAGCGGAAAAGCTGACGGCGCGGCTTCGTCCGAATCCTCAGTTAAGCGTCAGCACCGCCGGTCTCCCTCTCAGATTCACCGGGCCACTGATCAAAGAGCAGACTTACTCCTATGGCATCTCTCAGACCGTCGAGCTTGGCGGCAAACGTCGCAAGCGAATCGACGCCGCTAACGCGAACGCCGATCTCGCGCAGGGACAATTTCAGACGGTCGTGTGGCAATTGACCAACGATCTGAAGAGAAAGTTTTACGCCGTGCTTCTAGCCGAATCGCTGCTCAAGCTAGCGCAAGAGAATCAGAAAACGTTTGCCGAAACGATCCAGCAAACGACCGAGTTGTACAAGGTCGGCGAGATTTCGGGACTGGAACTGAAGCGGCTCGAAGTTGAGAAACTGAAGTTCGACACGGACGTAGCCAACTCGGAGAGAGATTACGAGGTGGCCCTGCGCGACCTGCGCGTCACGCTCGGCGGAGATTATCGAACCACGGATATAGATGTCGCCGGAACGCTCGACTATCAGCCTTACGAGTTCTCGCTCGTCGAGCTGCGCGATAAAGCTCTGGCGGCGAGACCTGATCTGAAAGCCGCGCAACTCAGCGAGCGCGCCGCCGATGCGTCCATCCGCTTGCAAAACGCTCAGCGCATCCCTGATGTCACGCTAGGCGCGGGCGTCGATCAAGTTCCGCTCGGCACGAGCACCTACAGCTTCGGCGTCGGCGTGACGCTGCCTGTCTTTGATCGCAATCAGGGCGAGAGGGCCAAAGCGTTGATCGAAAGACAGCGAGCGCAAAATCAACAGCAGCTCATCACGAATCAGTTGGTGAGCGACGTGGATAAGGCCCTAGTTGCGTTCGAGCTTCAGAAGCGGCGAGTTGAGCTTTACCGCACGGGCGTGCTGACGAAGGTCGATGAGATTCAGAACCTGACGGAGTTCGCTTTGAAGGCCGGTGAAAGCTCGACACTTGATCTGCTCGACGCGATCCGCACGCGGCGCGACACGCTCGCGAGTTATTACCAAGCGCTCTTTGATTATCATTCGTCGCTGCTCGATCTTGAGCTGGCGACCGCGACTCCTCTGGAAAAGTAAGCACGTCGGCGAAAGGATGCGCGAGATGTTCCAACGAAGAATAGTTTATCTCTTCTCGATTCCACTGCTTCTCATCGCGTTGGTCTGCGGAGGCTGCAAGAAGTCTGCTCCCCCGAATGCTCTGAGCCCACAGCCGGACGCGACGACGGAGTCGGCGCAAAACCACGCGATAGAGGCTGAGATCGTCGCGCCGCAGTCAATCGCCGGATCGATCATCGCGACGGGGAAGATACTCGTCACGGAGAATCGCATGGCGAACATCGGGCCCGTCCACGAGGGCCGGCTCGTGAATCTTTACGCGGGACAGGGCAGCGTCGTGAGGAAGGGGCAGAAGCTGGCCGATCTTGAATCGGCGGACATCGATCAAGCCGAGGCGGATTATCTCAAGGCACTCGCCGATTACGAGAACGCCGGTCGCACGTCGGCTGCCGAGATCAAGTTCGCCCAAGCCACTTACGACCGCACGAAGATGCTCTACGAGAAGACCATCACGGCGGGCAAGAATCTACAGCAAGCCGAGCACGATCTTGAGGTGGCGAAAGCGGCGGCGGCAAGCTCCGTCGCAGGCACGAGAGTGGCAGTCTCGAACGCGCGCCGTCACCTGCTCATACTCGGTCTGAAAAATTCGGATATTGATGCGCTGGCTACAAAATCGAATCTGGCCTCGGTCTTTTCTCTCACCGCTCCGATCTCCGGCATCGTCGTCGAGCGCAACGCCACGATTGGGGCCACCGTCGCCTCGGACGCGAACTTGTTCAAGATCATCGATCTCTCAAGTGTCTGGATCGACGCGAACGTTTTTGAAAAAGACCTCGAGCGCGTGAGGCGCGGCCAAGAGGTCAAGGTCACAGTCCCGGCCTTTCCCGGATCGAGTTTCATAGGCAGGGTCATTCTGGTTTCCAGCGTGGTTGATCCAGACACGCGAAGCGTGAAGGTTCGCACAGAGGTGTCAAACCCGGAGGGCCGACTCAAACCGGATATGTTCGCCAACGTGGAGATCATCACCGACGTGCATCGCACGGCCATTTCGATCCCGCAGACGGCCTTGCTCGACGACGGCGGAAAAAAGGTCGTCTTCGTCGCGACCAACAACGGCTACGAGAAGCGCGCGGTGACGGCCGGCATACAAGGCAACGACCGCGTTGAAATTCTCGACGGGCTGCAGGCGGGCGACAAAGTGGTGGTCAAGGGCAACTATCTGTTGCTTCAACAGAGCCAACCGCAGCAATAGAGTCGAAAGCCCTACTCAGCGATCACGGTGCGATTATGACCGATAAACTCATTGCCTTCTTCTATCGCGAGCGTCTGCTCGTCGCCGTCTTCTCGATACTCGTGACGGCGGGCGGCATCCTCGCACTGACCAAGTTAAACGTCGATGCCTTTCCCGACGTGACGCCCGTACAAGTTGAGATCGACACAGACGCGCAGGGACTTGCACCGCAGGAGGTCGAGCAGCTCATCACCTTTCCCATCGAGAACGTGATGAACGGTATTCCCGGCGTGTCGCGCGTGGAATCGATCTCGAAGTTCGGTCTCTCGGTGGTTGTCGTCTATTTCACAGACGACACCGACATCTACTTCGCGCGTCAGCAGGTCTTCGAGCGACTCTCGTCGGCGAAGGACAGCATCCCGACGGGGTTCGATCCGCAGATGGGGCCTATCACCACCGGGACAGGACAAATTTATCTCTACCAGATCGTCGGCCGCGGCAAGAGCAATCAAGAACTGCGCACGATTCAAGATTGGATCATCAAGCTGCAACTGCGCACCGTGCCCGGCGTGGCCGACGTGCTGAGCTTCGGCGGAGACGTGAAGCAGTATCAGGTCGTCGTCGATCAGCAGGCCCTCGTTAACTATAACATCCCGCTCAAGACTCTCTTCGACGCGATTCAGAATAACAATCAGAACACGGGCGCGAACTTTATCGAGCACGGCGACGAGCAGTACGTCGTGCGCGGACTCGGACTCGTTAAAGACATCGGCGACATCAAGAACATCGTGCTCGACTCGCGCGGCGGCACGCCCATCCGCGTGGGCGATGTGGCGACGGTCGAAGTCGGAAACGAGATACGACAGGGCGCGGTGACGAAAGACGGTCAGGGCGAAGTCGTGACCGGCATCGTCCTGAAGCGGATCAACGAGAACACCAAGCAGGTGATCGAGCGGATCAAGGAGAAAGTAGTCGAGATCAACAAGTCGCTTCCCGAAGGCGTGACCATCGTCGATTACTACGATCAATCCGAGCTGGTCGATAACAGCATCCATACGGTCGTCGAGTCTTTGATCGAAGGCGAGGCGTTGGTGCTCATCATTCTGCTGCTGCTCTTAGGCGACTTTCGCGGCTCGCTCATCACCGCCGCCGCGATCCCTTTCTGCATGCTCGTCGCCTTCATCCTCATGTGGTATTCGGGCCTGTCGGCGAATCTGACTTCGCTCGGCGGGCTCGCCATCAGCATCGGGATGATGGTTGACGCGACGGTCGTGATGGTCGAAAACATTTATCGCCACTTGGAAGAACACCGCGAGCATTCGATACGCGAAGCTGTGCTCGTCGCCGCGCAAGAGATCGGGCGACCGATGTTCTTCGCGATCCTGATCGTCATCGCCGTCTTCATGCCCGTCTTCACTCTGCAAGGCATCGAAGGCAAGTTGTTCAAGCCGCTTGCCTACGCCGTCACCTTCTCGATGATCGGCTCGATGATCATGGCCCTCGGTATCGCACCGATGCTGTGCGCCATGTGGCTGCGTCTGAAGACGGGCGAGGTGCGCACGAATCCGATCATCAGATTCTTCAAAGGCATTTACGTCCCCGTGCTCAAGTGGACTATCGCTCACCGCTTCATCACGCTCGTCCTCGCCGCAGCATTGCTCGCGTGGAGCGTCGCCGATGTCTTCATCATCGGCAGCGAATTTCTGCCCACCATCGACGAGGGCAACATGCTTGTGCGCGCGACGATGCCCGCGAGCATTTCGCTCACGCGCGCAATGGAAATCTCTTCGCAGATCGAGAAGTCTCTGCGCGAGTTTCCCGAAGTCGAAACGGTCGTCGCCAAGATCGGGCGCGCAGAGTTGGGCGGCGATCCTGAAAGCGTGAGTAACGATGAGATGTACGTCCGCTTGAAACCGAAAGGTCAGTGGACAACCGCCAAGACGAAAGATGAATTAGTCGATGCGATGCGACATCGCGTGGAAGGCTTCCCCGGTGTCGAGTTCAACTTCTCGCAGGTGATTCAAACGCGCAACGACGAACTGATCTCCGGCATCAACGCGCAGATCGCCGTCAAGATTTTCGGTGAGGATCAGGAGGCCTTGCGACAGATCGGCGAACAGGTTCGTGAAGCGATGTCTCACGTGCGCGGCGGGAAAGATTTGGCGGTCGAGCAGGTCGCGGGTGAAGAGCATCTGGAGATCGCTCTGGATCGCGACAAGCTGGCCCGCTACGGACTCAACATCGCAGACGTGCTCCAAGTAACTAAGATTGCCATCGGTGGCGACGAGGCAACCGACGTGCTCGAAGGTCAACGTCACTTCGCGATCTTCGTGCGCTTGAACGAAAACTATCGCAATCAGGTTGAAAAGCTCAACGACATTCTGGTGGCAGCACCTGTGGGCGGGCGCGTGCCGCTCGGACAGTTGGCGACGTTTCGACTCTCAAGCGGCGATGCAGTGGTCAGCCGCGAGAATGCTCTGCGCCGCGTCGTCGTGAAGTGCAACGTCGCGGGGCGCGACATCGGCAGCTTCGTCCACGACTCGCAGGCGGCCGTCGCCGCGCAGGTCAAGATGCCGCCCGGATATTTCATCACGTGGGGCGGCCAGTTTGAGAACGAGCAGCAGGCCGTGCGAAGACTTTTGATCGCGATCCCGATCTCTCTGCTGCTGGTCTTCGTGCTGATCTACGCCTGCTTCAACTCGCTACGCAACACTTTGACGATCATCTTCAACATCCCCATCGCGCTCGTCGGCAGCACGACGTTTCTGCTGATCTCTGGATTCCCTCTGAGCGTTCCGGCCCTAGTTGGATTCATCGCGGTCTTCGGCATCGCCGTGCAAAACGGGATGGTGATGGTCTCTTACATCAACAAGCTGCGCGAACGGGGCATGGAGCTACGCGACGCCGTGATCACAGGCGCGAGCGTTCGCCTGCGAGCCGAGTTGCTGAGCGCGCTCATCGGCAGCATCAGTCTCATCCCGTTCATCATCTCGTCTGGAACGGGCGCGGAGATCGAGAAGCCTCTAGCCATCGTGGTCGTCGGCGGACTCGTGACCCGCCCGATCAAGATCGTGATTCTGCCGATGGTGTACGAGTGGGTTGAGCGTCGCGCCGCCCAGAGAACAGCACGTAGAGCCGAGGATGCTCTCGCGTAAAGTCGAGTTTAACTTGGTGGGACTAGCGTGCATCCAAGTCACACGCACGATCCCCAACCCCTATCGTCGCGATGACTTGATGACTTCAGGCGTCAGGGTTCTGTTGCAAGAACTACTTTAAGACAAGATGGTAAGTTTGAGACGGTGAGCATCCCCTTCGAGAAGAAGAGGGAGATGCTCACCGTCTCGCGCGTTACTGTGCTCGTTCATTCGGACGGCCCGCTGAAGTTGCAAACGAATGACGAATCTAGGGCCACCCTATGCTTCACTGAAATCAGAAGTTTAGTTTCAAGCCAAACTGGAACTGTCGTGGATCGAAGGACGCGGTCGAGCGGCTGAAGTAGCGGCCCGAAGAGTCGCGCTGCTTGAAGGCGTTCACGTCTGAGAAGAAGGGCGAGGCGGCCCCTTCGTTGAAGCGGTTGAAGAGATTGAAGCCCTCTGCGATCACGTCGAGGCGGAAGCGCTCGCCGAGGCGGACGGCGCGCGTCACGCGCATATCGAGCGAGGTGTAGCGGTGTGTGATGCCGCGATTACGACCGAGGCTGCCGCTGGTGAACTGTCCGTTCGTGATGAGCGGCGTGCAGCCCGCCGTGCCGGGGACGCAGAGCGTGCCATCGGAGAGCACGGTCGGCCGGTCGGTCTGGTTCGATTGATCATTGTTCGTGTCAACGCCCGACAGGATGTTGAAGGGCCGCCCCGAACTGATCTCGAAGATCGGCGCGACGACGAAGTCCGAGAGGAAGCGATGCACTCCATCGCTCCCGCGCCAAGAGGCCGGCGAGGTGAGCACGCCGCTAAAGACGAAGCGATGGCGTTGATCGAAGAGCGAGTCGGCGCGTTCCGCCCGGAAGTTGCGGTTGTCCTGCGGGAGCAGCAAGGTCTGCAAGTCGGAAGAGTCGTCAATCGCATGCGACCAAGTGTAGCTGGCGAGGAACTGGTAGTTGCGCGAGAAGCGTTTGCGCAACTCGAAGTTTCCGGCGTGATAGAGCGAGTTGCCGTCGGAAACTTGCGCATTGATCGAGCCGAAGGGCGAGACGATGCCCGGTCTCTCCAACGTGCCGGTGGCAAGCAAGACGTTATTCAAGACGGCGGGTGTGACCGCGCCGCCGGTTAGGGCCTGCACGAGAAAATAGTTAGGGCCACTCGGGCGGAAGAAGTTTGCCGCCGCCGGAGCGATGACCGCGCCGCGCGTCGTGACGGAGACGAGACCGGGAATCGGCTGCGCCACGATGTTGGCGCAGGATGAGGGCGAGATCGTCGCCACATCGGTCGTGCTCAAGGGCAGGTTGCCCGTGCAGCGCACGTAGTTTTGAATCTGTAGCTCGGTGCGCGGCGCGTTGATGTCGAGCGGGTGCGGCAGATGATGCGCGCCGACGTAGAGATAGCTCGCGGAGATCGACATATCCTTCGTCAGTTGTCGCTCTATGGTCAGGTTGCCCTGATTCGCGGAGGCGTACTCGAAGTTCTTCGAGACGGGCAAAGTGAAGGGCAGCACCGGCCCGAAGCCGGGGAAGGTCTGATCGTCGAAGCGTTGACGACCATTCTGATAGATGGCGCTCGATGCGATGCCCGGCGTGCAGTTCACTCCCGGCGTCCGCCCGGCGGTGCAGGGAATGATCGTACCCTGAAAAATCTGCGTCGCATTGAGCAATGCGAGAGGCGACGGACTGCCTGAGATGAAGACGCCCTGCTGTTGCTGCGCGGCGTCGGCAATGTCGGAGTTGAAGGCGACCGCGAGAAGCGGGTGATCGTAGAAGAGACCAAAGGAAGCGCGCACGACGGTCTTCGAGTCGCCCGTGATGTCCCACGCCAGACCGGCCCTCGGGGCAAAGTTATTGCGGTCGCGCGGGAAGCCCTGCTGCACGCCGACTGCGTTCTGCGCCGCGAGAATGTCAGACGCTGAGAGGACGATGCCGGAGAGCGGATCGCTAAAGCCGACGGGCGCGATCTGATCCGTGATCTCGTAGTCGTAGCGCACGCCGTAGTTGAGCGTCAGGTTGTGGCGCACCTTCCAAGAGTCCTGCGCGAACGCCGCGAGCGGCTTGTTCTTGAGTGCGCTGACCGGATTGCCAAAGCCTTGTATGTAGTTCGACGGGAAGCCCAAGCCATATTGCTGCACAGGCGTAAAGTCGGGCGGCGCGCTACCGCCAACCGTCGGGAAGGCGGCCAGCGTCGTCGCCGACAAGCCGCCGAAGTTGTAGAGGCCCGCGAAGTTTAACTGGAAGATCGCGTTGACGCTGATGAAGTTTGCGTCGCCGCCGAACTTGAACGTGTGATTGCCCGCGACGACGTTGATGTTGTCCGTGTACTGGTAACGATTCTCCGTGCGAATGACGGGCGAGAACAATTCGCGACCGAAGAAGGCCGTGCCGGGAATGTTGACCGCAACGGCGTCGCCGTTCTCGGAAGTGAAAGTCGCGCGTCGCTGACCAAACTGGAAGCGTCCTTCGTTAACGATCTTGTTCGATAGTGTCGAGTTGAGCGAGATGACGAAAGCGCTGTCGCGCAAGGTCTGTATGCCGAGACGCGAGAAGTCGTTCTGGCCCAGAGATTGGTTTTGCGATTCAACTTGAATGCCGGAGATGTCCGAAGGGTTGTAGCCGAAGCGCATCGTCAGTTGATGACGGTCGGTGATCTTGTGATCGAGACGCGCGGAGGAGAAGGTCGTGCCCTCAGAGATCGGGAAGACCTGTGGGATGCTCAAGAGCGGACGGAAGGCGATGGGCTGGCCCGCCGCATTGAACGTCTGCGGCACGGGTGCGCCCGACAGGAAGAAGCGCGAACCGATGAGCTGGCCCGCAGGGACTGCGCCGCCGGGGCTGATGAGCGGGTTCGTTCCCAACAAAGCCGTGTTGCCGCCGCTCGACGCAAGCGTCGCATACTGAATCGCCGCACCCGCGAGGGCCTGCCCCTGCGCGATGTTTGCAGCTACGCCTGAGCCGATGAGCGCGGTCGCGGTCGAGATGAGTCCGCCGACGTAAGACGACTGTGCGGGCGTGATGTTCGAGAAGGTCTGCGTGAAGGGCAGGAAGGGCGCGCCGATGGTCACGCTGCCGCCCAGTCCCGCGCGCACGTTGCTCGTGAAGAAGCCCGACTCTTGACGACGACGCTGTTCAAAGGCGACGAAGAAGAAGGTGCGATCTCTATCAAGTGGGCCACCCAGCGTCGCGCCATACTGCGCGCGCGTAAAGGGCGGCTTCTCATTCGGATCATTGTTGATGACGGGAGCGAACGGGTTGCGCGATTGGATCGACTTGTGACGGATGAAGCCGAAGACGTTGCCATGCAGATCGTTGCCGCCCGACTTGGTGACGACGTTGACGACGCCGCCCGACGTGCGTCCGAACTCCGGCGCGTAAGAGTTCGTCACCACCTGAAACTCCTGCACCGCTTCTTGACTAACAGTCGAGCGCGAGGCATTGACTGAGTTGTCCGTATTGTCCGCGCCGTCAACCTGCACGAGGTTCGAGCGGCCGCGCTGGCCGCCGAAGTTCAAGCCGGACGTGGGAGCGGGCCCTATGGGCCGGGCGTTGTCTCGCGTGACGGTCGAGGTGGTAAGCGCGAAGTTGATGTAGTTGCGCTCGTTGATCGGGAGGTTCTCGATGCGCTGGCGGTCGATGGTGGTGGAGACGGCCGTGCGCGAGGTCTCGATGACCTGCGTCGTAGCCTCGGAGACGGTTACGCTCTCGCTCACGCCGCCCGCTTGCAAGGGGATGTCGAGGTCTGCGCGCTGCCCGACCGTGATCGTCACCGTGGGCACGCTGGCCTTCGCGAAGTTCGTCGCCGCGACCGTCACCTCATAATCGCCCGGCGGCAGGTTGACGATCTTGTAGAACCCTTCGTCGTTGGAAGTCGCCGTGCGCTCAAGGCTCGTCGCCTTGTTGCGCACCGTCACGCTCGCACCGGCGATGACCGCGCCCTTCGGATCGCGCACGTAGCCTTGCAGGTCTGCGGCGTTCGACTGCGACTGCGCGCGAGTCGCGGGCGCGACACTAAACGTGAGGGCGAGCGCGCAGAGCGCGAGGGGGAATATCGTCAACAGACGACGGGCAGACTTGAACGACATCATCTTCTTCTCCTCAAGGGTCGAAAGATTTCGAGACCTGACGGTCGCGAGTAGGAAACTGTGTGTTAGTACGGCAACGGCGCGCGGCGCGTTTCGTAAGTTCGAGAGCGGAGTGGCGCGCGCTTCTTGACACGGACGGGGTGCGGCAAACTTTTCGTTAGCCGCTCGCGGGCGATGCCCGACCTTTACGCTCGCCTTTGTACCTTAAACCGCGCGGACAGGCAAGACTTAAAACACTCGACGCTTCAAACACTCAAGCCCTCGCAAACATGTTGACGATGAAGCAGGAAACATTTCTTACTCGCTCGATGTGCGCGTGGATGCCGGCCCGCCACGCGTCGCGCGCGCGAGGGTGCGACGCGCGAGTGCGCTCGCTCCGAGCGCGGCGACACCAAGTTCGACGAGCGAGCGCGGCGCGAAAGCCGCACGGCGCAGATATGAACAGACGCGCAGTCGCGCACCGAAGCGAGCGCGATAGAGTTCACGATACTCACGCGCAAGCGCGTCGAAGCTGTCGTTGCGTGCGTCGTCCGGTGGGCCACCCGCGCGCAGTTGGGCCAAGTGGCGCGCTACGGTCGTTGCCGCCAACTCGCCGCTCTCCAGAGCCATCAGCATTCCGCTCCCCGTGAACGGATCGATGAAGGATGCGGCATCGCCCACCGACAGGAGGCCCTGCGCGGGCGCGACGCGGAATCTGCCGAATCCTTCAAGCGCAACCGCGAGCCACGCCGACTCGACGCGCGCGCCTTGAAGCGTCTCAGCCGCGCGCCGGTTCGACGCGACCACCTCGCGCATCACGCGCGCCGCATCGCTCCCACGCGAGCGCACGTCGCGCGCCGCGACGATGAAGCACAAATTACTCAAGCCGCGCTCCACGCCGCTCAGTCCGCCGTACCCGCCTTTGTAAAAATAGATTTCGCACGCGCCCGCCGCCACGCGCGCGCCTGAGAGATGCGCCTTGAACGCCACCAACTCGCGACGACTTCCGTTCGATGCGACATCAACTTCATCATCAATCGAGGATGCACTCTCGACTCTTTGATCTTCACGCGTCGCGCGCTCGACTCGACGCGCCACTGCGCGCGCACGCCCCGTCGCATCAACGGTCAGCGATGCTCGCAAGGCTAACTCCGCACCTTGAGCCCGAACGCGCACGCCGCGCACGCGTCCGCCGTCGAAGATGACACCGGCGGCGTGCGCCTCTTCAAAGACAGTCGCGCCGACTTCTCGCGCGCGTGCCAGCAGACGCGCATCCATCTCCGCGCGGCTCAGGCCGAGCGCACTCGACGACGCGCTGCGCGCGAACCACTCGGACGGCACGGCCACCGCGCGGCCACTCGCCGCGTAGAAGACAGTTTCGCGCAAAGATGTGCCGCCCGCGCCGTTCATCGAATCCATTACGCCGAGCCGCGCGAAGTGCTCAAGGCACTCCGGCGAGATGAACTCACCGCACAGCTTCTCGCGCGGAAACTTCTTCTGCTCGACGAGCGCGACGCGCGCACCGTCTCTCGACAGATGGATCGCCGCCGACGCGCCTGCGGGGCCACCTCCGACGATGATCACGTCGAACTCAGGCCCGTCGTTATTCGCAATCCTCACGTTCATCAAACTCGATTCACAATCTTCGCGCTCGTCGCGCTCGTCGCTTCAATTCAAACCTTCGCGTTCATCGGATCAAAACTTCTTGCCTGTCAGCACGAGCCGGAACGGGAAACGCCGTCGCACCTCGATCTCCGCGAGCCCTGCTTGCTCCGCTAGTTCGCGCATCTCGCGCGGCCGGAAGCTGCGGCGAATGGAGAGCGCGCCGTCTTCGCGTATGAGTCGATTGTGCAAGAAGATTTTGCCGACCGTCGTGTAGAGAAGATAGGCGAGCGCGTGTCGATGCAGATCGATGACGAAGATGCGCCGACGCGCGACACGCGACAACTCGCGCAAGACCGAGACGACGCCTTCATCTTCAAAGTGATGCGTGAAGAGAGAGCACGCGGCATAATCGAATGCTCCGTCCACGAATGGCAGGCGTAGCGCGTCGCCGCGCACCACAGAGATTTCAGGGAAGTCGCGCGACTCTTCGATGATCGCGCGCGTCGCGCGTGCGTCGCGTTCAAGTCCTGTGAGTTGCGTCGTCAAATTCCGTGCACGCGCTTCGCGGGCCGCTACGCGCAAGAGATAGCCGGAGCCCGCGCCCACGTCGAGCAGCGAAAAACTTTTAAGATTCGCGCGCGCGATCTCTGGAAAGAGCGAACGACTGAGCGCGCTCGCGTCGCCGAGCCATTCGTTGATGAGTCGCAACTCGACGAGGCAACCCTCGTACTCAGCAGGCGAATAGTCGCCTTTGTCGAGATGTTCGAGTTCGTAGCTGCGATGAGTGAACATAAGTTCAAAGTTTAAAGTTCAAGGTGACAAGTTTAAGCTCCATGCGCGTGAACCTTTGAACCTGAAACGTTGAACTTTAAACTTTCTCGATGACAAGCGCGCTGTTCTTCGAGCCGAAGCCGATGCAGTTGCAGAGTGCGACGCGCACTTCGCGCTCGCGCGCGTGGTTCGGCGTGTAGTCGAGATCGCAGGCGGGATCGGGTTCGTCTAAATTGATCGTTGGAGGGATGATGCTGGTCGTGATGGCGCAGAGCGCGGCGGACAAACCGGCCGCGCCCGATGCTCCTTGCGGATGTCCGATCTGCGATTTCGTCGCAGACATCGGGATGCGGCGCGCGTCCGCGCCGAGGGCCACCTTAAGAGCTTGCGTCTCGATGCGGTCGTTAAGGAGCGTGGACGTGCCGTGGAGATTGACGTAATCGACTTCGCGCGTCGTGCGTCCGGCATCTTCGAGCGCGAGTCGCATGGCGCGCGCGGGCTCTTCGCCGTTCTCTTCGAGGCGGACGCGGTGATAAGCATCGCACGTCGCGCCGTAGCCTGTGATCTCCGCGTAGATCGTCGCGCCGCGCTTTTCTGCGCGCTCTAAATCTTCGAGCACGTAAATCCACGCGCCTTCGCCGAGCACGATGCCGGAGCGGTCGCGCGAGAAGGGGCGCGAGGCGCGTGCCGGCTCGTCGTTCCAATCGTTCGTGAGCACGGTCATCAAATTAAATCCGGCGAGGATGCCGGGCGCAATCGGCGCGTCGACGCCACCCGCGAGCATCGCATCCTGACGACCGAGCGCGATGTGCTGCGCGGCATAGGCGATGGCATCGGTTGAAGACGTGCAGCCTGTCGAGATGATGTGTGAGAGACCGCGCAGACCGAAGGCCATAGAGAGTTCGGAGGAGAGGCCACCGTGCGTCGAAGATGGAATCGTATAGACGCTGGCGCGCGTCGTCTCGCCGCCGAAGTAGTAAGCGTACTGTCGCTCGGTGAAGGCGAGACCGCCGCCGCCTGTGCCGAGGAGGACTCCGAAGGCCCGTCGCTCGTCGAGCGAAAAGTCGGAAGGTTGGAGACCCGCATCGTCGAGCGCTTCGCGCGCGGCGGCTAAGGCAAGCGGGACTGTGCGCGGGACGTGTTTTCGATCTTTCGGGTTGAGATGCGACTCCCAGTCGAAGCCGCGCACCTCTGCGGCGATCTTCACGGGGGCCGTCTCAACGTCGAAGCTCTCGATGCGACGCACGCCGCTCTCGCCGCGCTGAAGCGCCGACCAGAAAGCAGCGCGACCGAGCCCGATGGGCGTGACGCAACCGAGCCCGGTGATACAAACGCGGCGCGGCTGCTTCAGACCGTTGAGCATGATCCGGCGATTCCCTTCGTGCGGAAGCGTTGCGTTCGGGCTGTGATAGGGAAGACATGTAGAGAATAACACCCTGTTGGTCGTGAAGCTAACATGAAGGAAGTACGTGCGCGACGGGGATTCGGACTCGACTGAGCCGCGTGACGGTTAGTATGTCAGAGATGAGCGGACGACTGAAAAGCGCGTGCGCCTTTCGTTACGCGCTCACTGTCCGACCTGATCGAGTTGGCGGTTGAGGGCCAGGAGTTTCTGGCGCGCATCGGTGAACGTGCCGCGCTCGACCGACGACTCAGCCTGTTCGAGTTCGCGCATGGCGGCGAGGAGCTTGTGTGTCTCCGGGTCTTGCTGCTGCGCGCGTCGCTCGTAGGCGCGTCGCGCAGAGGTGCGCGCTTCCGTGAGTGCGTGCAGCGCAGACGCCTTCTGCCGGTGCGAGAGATAGACGGTGGCCTCTGCGATCTTGTCGCCGGCGCGCTCTACGTCCTCGTCGCGCGCGGGCAGTTGCAGCGCGTTGACGACCGGTGTGGGCGGCGGCTTCGGCTGCGCGCCGTCGAGACCCGTCGTGACTGTCTCAACAACTCCGGGCGCGGGTCGGCGCATGACCAGCACAGTCGAGACGAGCAGCGTTGCCGCGATGAGGCACGCGGCGCACGCGGCGAGAAGCCGGTGCGACGGTTGCCGCGCCCACTCCGAGACCGCGTTGAATTTCAAGGCGCGCACTGCCGTCATGATTCCTATCAGTCCGAAGCCGCCGCGAAGATCGCGCGGGTTAAAAAAACTCGGGAGGGGTGCGTTGCCGTAGCTGCTCTAACTTTCGAGCCGACGGCTTTCGCAACCCCTCCCTTAAAGCAAGAGGCGCGGGCGGACGCCTGCTGAATCCCGCCCGCGCCTTTGTGCTGCACAGCCGCTCCCGTCCCTCTGGTGCCGTTCTTCGGGAAGACCGTGCAACCTCACTCGCCGAACACGAACCCGTAGGTCTTGCACGGCGAAGTCTCATCTAACTCCGAGCGGGCCAGTTAACGCTTGTTGGCGTTCGCCGCCGCCGCCTTCGCGCTGTGCCTGCGATGACGACGATGCTTGCGGTGCTTGCGGTGCTTCATCGTGCCGCCACTGCCGCTACCCGTGTTGGTGTTCGCGGTCGTGGAGGAGTTGGTGTTCTGCGCCATTGCGCTAGTGCCGATTGAGAGAGCGAGCAAGAGTGCCGCTGCGATTTTGCTTTTCATCTTCTTCGAGTCTCCTTAGCTTCCTGTTTGAGCTGTCCTGTGGTTTTCAATCAGAGAGAGCCGGAAGGGAGATGCGTCTCGCCCGTCCACACTCTTCTCTCCTAACGCCGCAACCAACCGCAACGCACGTGCCGCGCATCGCGCGCTCACGACTCTGCGGCTTTTCGCGAGCATTCTCGCGACCCGCATGACTAAACTCGACGTGCGCGTTGTGGCGTTTGTGCATCCGACTCAAAACCGCCACACGCTGGCGACTTATTGGGATGCCTTAATTTTATTTGAGACGACTCGTTAAAGACTTTCACCACGGAGACAAAAAGAGAGCACGCAAGCAGCACGGAGGAAGTCGATCCGTGATCGAGTCTTCTCCGTATTCCCTCCGTGCTCTCTCGTGTTGAATCTTAAGTCATGCGCGCCGTCACTTGTTAAGGACGCGGTCGATCTCTTCGCGCAAGCCTTTAGGGTTGGTTTGCGGCGGTGGGACTTTGCGACCGTTGATGAAGAAGGTCGGCGTGCTCTCCACACCGATCGACTCGGCGCGCTCGCGGTCGGCGATGACGCGCGCGTCCGTCTCGCCTCCGCCCATGTCGCGCCGGTAGCGATCAGCGTCGAGTCCTGCCTGTCGCGCGTAGGACTCGAAGAACGCAGTCGGGTCTTGCGTGGTTGACCACGCGCGCTGGTTCTCGAAGAGCGCGCGTTGCATCTCCCAGAACTTGCCTTGCAGACCGGCCGCTTCCGCCGCGTGCGCGGCGAGCAGCGCGTGTGGGTGCACGCGTATGAGCGGGTACTCGCGGAAGATGAAGCGCAGGCGGCCGCCGTAGTCCTGCCTGATCTTCTCCACGTCCGGGAACATCTGACCGCACGGCGGACACTGGAAGTCGCCGAACTCTTCGAGCACGACGGGCGCGCTCTCGCTCCCTGCCACGTGCGCGGGACTGGCCCCCGGTTTCCCTGTCGCGATCTCGCCCGGCTGTTTCGACTTCATCAGATACCATGCGCCCGCCGCGACGACGACCAAGAGCACGACGCCGATGATGATGAAGGGCAGGTTGGAGCGTCGCGCGGGCTTCTTCTTCTGGGCCTGCTTGCCGGCGGCTACTTTTCTATCGGGCTGTTTTTTCGACATCGAAGTTTCGGGGTTTAACTTCTCTTGAAAAAGTTTAGCGCGCGCGGGGGTTTCAAATTTAGAGACGCGCGAGGGCCCTTTGCGCGAGGGCCTTGGCTTTGCGCTGGCGCGCAACGTCGTCGTCCGCGCCGCCTATGCTGACGCGCACGAAGGAATCACCCTTGCGCGCGTAGAGCGTGCCGTTGACGCGACTCGAAGCCCAATACGCTTCGTCGCCCAGACCTTTGATCGGCGTCGGAGGGGGGCCCTCTTCTTCCTCTTCGCCGCCGTGCTGCTCGGTCTTCCTCTTGTCGCGCTCGCGTTTCTCGCGCTCGCGTTCACTCTTGCCGCCCTCTTCGCGCGCGTGCCCGAAACGCTCGTCCCAGAGGCGGCGCGCGCTTTTCCCGTCGGCGCTCGCGGTCAACTCAAGGCTGACGGACTTGTTGAAGGTGGCCGTCGTGAAGAAGCACTGCGAGACTTGCAGCGATGGATCGTCGCGTCGGCTCGGCTTCGCTTCCTTCACCGGCTCGCCCTGCACAGCCTTGATGTCGTCCGACGTGAGCAACGCGCACGCATCCACGTTCTTCTGCGCGCCGGTTGCTGATGTCGCGTTCGACGTGGACGCGCCCGCCGACTGGCCCGTGACGGCTGTGTTCGACGCCGCGCTCGGCACGTTCGTTTGACCTGATGGTGGAGACTGGCCCTGCGCTATTGTCTGCGATGCACCCGAAGCGGCAGGCGACATTGCAGCATTCGCGTTGTTCGCGTCGGCGGCTTTGTTCGCGCAGCCCGACACGGCGACGAGCGTGGTTATGATGAAGCAGGCGGCAGTTATGAAGGAGAGTTTTGATCGCATCCGTTCGGTGAATCCTCCGTCGCAACGAGCGTCGATTCGTAAATCTGTTTCCTCAACGCGCCGCACATTCTGCCGACGCGCGTACAGAAAATGCAAGCGAGCGACGCGAGAGCGACATTGACGCGTCCGCTTCGATAAGCCTGAAAAGATATAGATCAAAAATGCAACGTCGGAGATCAAGCGTGGCTCGCGTCGCGCTTTCGAGGCGGACGCGAGCCACGCGTGTCAACGGCGCGAGCGTTAGTCGCGCGAGTTTAGAAGAACAGCCCGACAGCCCGGCGCGTGAACGTGTAGGGCGTGGACACAGAGGCCACCTGCACGGCGGACGATGGCGCGCTCTGCGGCGCGGAGAGCGACGCGGACGAGCACGCGCCGTTGCCGACGAGCGTGTAGCTGCCGTCGCCTGTGATGTCGCTTGCGACGTTTTGCGAGCGAAGGCCGGCGTCGAGTCGCGCGAAGAACGTGCGCGCGTTGAGTTGCTTGAGCGTGCTTCCGGCCTTGACGTTCTCGGCTTTCGAGGTCGAGAGCGTGATCGTGATCGTGCCGGTCGCGGGGTCGTAGCTGCCGCCGTCGGCGTCGCCGATCTTCACAGATTGGTTGGTGCTCGTGCTTTCGGTTGGCGGCAGCGTCGAGGTCGAGGTGTTCGTCGGCACGCCGAACTTGCCATACTCGAACGCGGGCACGCCCGTCGCATCGGTCTTCATGGCGACGTACCAACGATCGTAATTAGCGTCCGCCACGGGCCGGTTCCAGATGATGTACCACTGGCTCGAAGACGGAGCCGCGCCACTCGTCGAGGGGGCCACCTTCAACGTGAAGACGAGCTTGTTGATCCCTGGGCCCATGTATGGCTCTGCGACATAGAGGCCCTTGATGTTGACGCGCGCATCGGGCGGCGTGTTCTGGTTGCCGTCGAGGTCTGCGCCGTCGCTGTTCACGTCGCTGACGACGAGGATGCCGGGCTGCGCGCACGCGCTCTGCGCAGAACTCCCGCCCGACGGGTTGAACTCCTTGTACGCGCTCTCGCCGTTGGCATTGAGAGCCGTGACGCGATAGACCGACTGCGCCGTCGCGTTATAACCCGCGTCCGTATAGCTCGTGCCGGTGAACGTGCCGAGCGGAGTGATGGTCGAGCCGTCGCGACGCGAGACCTTGTAGCCGGTGATCGGTGCGCCGCCGTTGTCAGGAGTTGACCAAGAGAGGCTGACGGTCGATCCACTGATGCTTCCCGCGACGGCGGGCGCGGAGGGAGCGGAAGCCGCAGGCGGATCGTTAGCGACGTACATACGACTGCCGCCGGACTGTCGCGCGATGACGGCCTTCGCCGCGCCGGAGTTCGCGCCGCCCTGCACGCAGGAGCCGACACAGCCATCAACGTAACCGATGAGGACGCGACCCTGTTTGTCGATCTCGGCTCCGAAGAAGTCGAGCAGGTTGCGCGTGTTCGTGCCGTTCGTCGAGGTGCAGTTGATACCGGCGGTGCAGACTGCGCCGCGCTGGACGGGATCGTTCGGCGTGACGTTGGTCGTCGTCCAAGTCTTGCCGCCGTCGATGGTCGAGGCAACATAGAGATACCAGACGCCGTTGAAGTTCGGATCGTTGTAGTTGCCCACAGTGGTCGTGCCGTGGAAGGCGAACGCCGCGCGATTCGGATCGCCAGCGACGACCGCCGGGAAGATGATGTTCTGAAGATTGAACGCCGCGCCCACGTCGATGCTGTTGCTCCACGTCTGACCGTTGTTGCGCGAGACGGCGACGCGCGCGTGCCCGTCCGCACCCTCGTAGCCGAAGTAAACCGATCCGTCCGTGGCGATACCGACCGACGGATCGGTGTCGCCGTTGGTCGAATCGGGCACGCGATAAACCGTCCACGTCACGCCATTGTTCTGCGAGACGGCGACGCCCTGATGGCCGCCGCACGAGCGATTCGGGACATAGACCGTGCCGTCGGGGGCCACCTTGACGTGTCCGTGAATGCCGCCGCAGTCGAGTGCGGTGTACATCGGGACGGAGGGCCCGAAGGTCGTGCCGCCATCGACGCTCAGAGCGCAGACGGCGGTTTCGAGCGCCTGCGAGCAGTAGTAAACCGAGTTCGGATAGAGCGGATTGGTCGCGACGTTAAGCGGCTGATGATAGGGGCCACCTCCGACCGTCTGGTGATCGATGCCGGAAGGCGCGCCCGATCCCGTGCTCGGTCTAAAAGATCGACCGTCGTCGTCCGTGAACTCCATCGTCGAGCCGAGCGGGGTCAAGCCCAACTCCTGCGAGACGAAGGTGCGACCCGTCTGACGATCTGTGAAGAGGATCGGATCGCCGAAGACGCGCGGCGCGTTGGCGACTGTGAGCGGAGCCTCATCCCAGAGGACGTTCGACGGCGAGACGGAATCGTCGAAGGTGGCCCTCAACATATAGGGCAGGAAGCCGCCGAAGTATGTGACGGTTCCACCGTTCGCGACCGCGCCGTTGCTGTTCGAGAACGTGCGCTCGCTCTTCCAGTTGACGCCGATGCTCGGCTCGCCCGCGCTCTCTGCGACGCCTGCGGGCGTAACGTAGTTGATGAAGCGAAGCGCGGCGGCTGATCCGCCCGGCGCGGGCGTCGGTGTCGGCGTGCCCGCCGGAGCGGGGCAAGCGGCTGCGCCGGCCATCGTGTAGGTTCCGGCAGAGGTCGTGTCGATGGTCGTGTTGAGACCATTGCCGGCGACGCCGACGAGCAGACTCGTCGTGCCGGTGACGTTCGTGAGCGACTTGCCCGCAGAGAGGTTAACCTGCGCGCCGGAGAGCGTCGCGCCGGTCGTGCCCGCGACGGGCTTCAACAGCTTGCTCAGAGAGAGCACGACGGTGAGCGTGTCGTTGTCGGCAGACATGCTGCCGGAGTCCGCCGTGCCCACGGTCGAGTTCAGATTGTTCTTCGTCGTATCGACGAAGCCGTAGTTATAAGAGATGCCGGTCGGGTTGGCCGCCGAGTTGTTGGCGACCGAGACGAAGTAGGTCGTCTTCGTGCCGTCGGCGTGCGTGCCGTCGAAGGCCACCTTCCAACTCGCGTTCGGCGTGATGGTCGTCGTTAGATCGGTGACCTTCATCGTGACGACGAGCTGGCCCGCGCCACCGGAGTTGTACTGCTCGCCGATGGAGATCGCGCGGATGTCCTGCGACTGATTGGCGGTGGCCCCGCCCGTGTTATCCGCCGCCGGATCGTCAAGCACCTTGACGCCGCCGTTCGCCGCGCAGTGCGGATCGTTCGAGGGCGTCGGTGTGGCTGAAGGCGTCGGTGTCGCCGTCGGTGTTGGAGTCGCTGACGGTGTTGCGGTCGGAGTCGGCGTTGCGCCGCCGCCACAGACGGTCGAGCCCGCGAAGGTGAACTCGCCTGTGCCCGTGCTATCGACGGTCTCGATGAGACCAGTGCCGAGCGCGCCGATGAGCAGGCTCGTGCGACCGTTGACGGCGACGATTGATTTGCCCGCAGAGAGATCGACTGTTGAGCCTGTGAGCGTTGCGCCGCCCGTGCCCGCGACCGGCTTCTTCAGCTTGTCGAGCGAGAGACGGATCGTGATCGTGCGCGTCGCTGCGTCAACCGTGCCGGAGTCTGCTGCGCCGACCGAGGTGTTCAAGTTCTGGTTCGTCGTGTCAACGAAGCCGTAGTTGAAGGCGACGCCCGCAGGATTGTCGAGCGAGTTGTTATCCGCGCTGACGAAGTAGGTCGTCGAAGTTCCGTCGGCGTGCGTGGCGTTGAAGAGTGTCGTCCAACTTGCGTTCGGCGTTAGCGTCGTCGGGTCGAGCTGGTTGAGCTTCATCGTGAAGACGAGCTGGCCCGCGCTGCCCGAAGGATACTGCTCCGCAACCGAGATCGATTCGATGTCCTGTTGTTGATTCGCGTTCGGCGCGCCGACCTGATCACCCGTCGCATCAGTCACGACCTTCACGCCGGGGAGTGTGCAACTCGTGCCGGGGATGGGCGTGGGCGCGGGCGTCGGCGTGGGCGTCGCTTGCGTGGCGGTGCAGTCGTCGGTCGTCGGATCGTTGTCGTGGAAGAGTCGCCTGCCGCACTGCTGGCGCGCGATGGTCGCGAGGTGCGCGCGCGAGCCCGCAGGGCTCGTGCAGCCGATGCAGCCATCGGCGTAGCCGACGAGCGTGCGTCCCTGCGCATCAACGGTCGCGTCTATGAAGTCGAGCAGGTTGCGGTCGCCGCCGGAGCAAGAAAGGCCACCCGCGCAGATCGTGCCGAGTTGGACGGGATCGTTCGTCGTCGCATCAGTCGTGATCCATGAGTTGCCGCCGTCGTAAGTCGTCGAGATGTAGAGATGCCAGACTGCGTCTTGACTGCCCGACGAAACTTGCGAGCCGAGGAAGGCGAACGCGGCGCGGTCGTCATCACCGGCGACGACTGCCGGGAACGCGGTGTCGCGGATGTTGAGATCGCGGCCGACGTTCTGATCCTTGCTCCACGTCGCGCCGTGATCGTGCGAGACCGCGACGTGCGGCCTGCCGTCGCCGTTGTCGTAGCCGACATAGACGGTGTTGGCGGAGCCGATGCCCACAGACGGGTCCCAGTTGCCGGGGATGCTGTCGCCGCCGGACGTGTTCGGGTCGCCGTCAATGATCTTGCTCACGCGCCAAGTGATGCCGTTGTCATCTGAAATCGCGACGCCTTGATTCGTGCCGCACTGACGGTTCGGGACATAGACCGTGCCGTCGGGGGCCACCTTGACGTGACCGTGGATGCCGCCGCATTCGGTCGTGTACATCGGGACGGTGGGGCCATAGGTCAAGCCGCCATCGTCCGAGCGCGCGCAGAAGGCTGTGTAGAGGTCTTGCGAGCAGTAGTAGGTGGCGTCAGGGTAGAGCGCGGTTCCACCGGTGAGCGGAGCGTGATAGGGGCCACCTCCGACCGTCTGGTGATCGACGCCGGAGGTCAGAGGGCCACCTTCGTTCGGCGTCCAAGAGTCGCCGTCGTTATCGGTGAAGGCGGAGAAACTGTTAGTGCCCGCGAGCTGCGAGACGACGGTGCGTCCGGTCTTCGAGTCGGTGAAGAGGATCGCGTCGAGCGAGGCGAGCGAGGTGAGCAGGTATGACTTGTCTTCCCAAGTGGCCGTCGCCGGATTCTTAGTGTCGTCGAACTTGACGCGCAGGGTTTGGAGCGATGCTTGGAACATGACGCTGCCGGTCTTCCAGTTCGCGCCGATTGAGGGCTCGCCCGAAGGCGTGCCGAGACCATTCGGCGCGGCGTAGTTCGTGAACTTCGGAGACGTGCCCGTGCCCGGCGTGAAGTTGCTGAGCTTGTCCTCGACCGTGATGGTCGCCGTCACACTCTGGCCCAGAGGATTGAAGGGCACGATGCGGACGATGTAGTTGCCTGCGACCGCCGGAAGGATCATCACTTCCGGATCGGCAGACGTGCCGGAGGAGTTGACCTGCTGGCCCGCCGTGCCGTCCGGATTCTGCGCGAGAGCCGAGATGTCGAAGTCGGCTGTCGAGTTCTGCCACGCGACAGCGACTCTCACCTGCTTCGAGTCGATGAGACCGTCGGGCACGTCCACCTTCAACTTGAAGTCGTCGCACTGAAGCGCGGAGTTGCACTGGAGGGCCGCCGCGCCCGAAGCGTTGGCGACGGTGAAAGGGCCCGCCGTGTAAGTGAGCGGGTTCGACGGCGTGTTCGCGAGCGTGACCGTGCCGCTCGCAGGCGACGCAGCTTCGCCGCCTCTCGTCAGGGCGAGCGCGACGATTGAGACGCAGGCGAGAACGACGAATGCGAGGCGGTACGACTTGATGGCTTGGCGCAGGGACGTTCGACGAATCATCTTCACTCTCCTCGTGGGCGGCGGCTGGTTGGAGTCAGCGCGTGATTTCAAAGTCAGTCTGGAAGATCGCTTTCGGACACTTACAGGATATGCGGCTGGCTTGAGGAATCCTTGAGGAATCCTTGAGCGCGCGGGCGGGGTGTGAAGGCAATTCGGACGAGACGAGGAAAGCCCTGTTTTTCGGGGGATTTCAACCCAATTTCGATTTCGGGAGGTGATGAAAATTTTTACGATGAAAACTTCGGGCCGGAAATTTTCGCGTGAGAATTTTTACGCTTGGGCCACTTTGACCGCAAAAGCGAATCGGGCCGACGCCCACCAGCGCCGGCCCGATCCTTCTTCGTCGCCCTCGGAGAAACCTTGTCGGAAATTTTCAGACGCTCGTGCGTTGTCGTCGTCTCGCTGCGCCGAGTGCGCCGACGATGCCTGTGCCGAGCAGCAGGACGGACGCGGGCTCAGGCGTGGCGGCGGGCGATTGCGAGGCGTTCGAGATCGTCGCGCTGATGGCCCGCGCGAAGTTGGGCGTGATGCCGTTCACGTCGTTAACGTGAATGGAGAACGTGCCGGTCGTCCCGTCGGCGAGCGTGTAGTTAAAAGTCTGATCGGGATTCGTAAACTGTACGTTGACTTGATAGCTTTGCAGGTCGGGCGCGTTGATGACCAAGCCGCTCAGGGTGGCTGTGAAGCTCTGCTGCTGCCCGCCACTGATCCCGACGGGCGCGGTGAAAGTGATCTGGAGAGAGAACGTGCTGCCGTTATATGTATCGAGCGTGCCGGGGGCGGGCGAGGCGAGATAGAGCGAGCCGAGGTTGTTGAAGTTCGTGCCTGAAGCGGGCGACGCGGGCGGGCCGCCCAGCGTCGCCGATCCACCTGAAGTAGTCTTGTTGAAAGACGAGCTGATGAAGCTCAGGCCCATGAGTGTCGAGCCGGTGCTGGTGTGCGTGGCGTTAGTGAAGCTGCCTGCGGTCATGCCCGCGATGGTCACTTCATCGGCGCGTGCGTGTCCGGCGCATACGGCCATCAAGCAGAAGACACTGAGCGAGGCGAGCAGCGTCTTCGTTAAAAGTCTCGTCTGGTTGTGCATCTTCATCTCAACTCACCTGAACTTCGGAAATTCTCCCACGACATCATGCCGCGCGTAGGCGGTTGAGCGATGCATGAAGAAGGGCCCTCTCTGCGAACTGCGACTCGGCGAACAGACGCAGCGCGAGCGGCATGGCCGGTTCATTCGTCGCGGCGTCTTCTCGTTCTTGCGCGGACACGCGCGCGCTTTCGGCCGGTGCGCTCGTGATCGTCTTGCGCGCGGCGACGCCTAGCAGTTGAAACTCCGCGGCGCAGAAGTCGCAGTCGTTGATGTGCGCGGCGATGCGCTCACGGACGAGGACGGGCGCGAGCGCATCGTCGCGATGGGCTTCGAGAATTTCGGAAGACGGGCAATTCGCACGTTTGGCAAAGCGGATCATGTTCGCTCTCCTTTCACGATCTAAGCGCGGGCCAACTCACTCGCGCTGTGCAATCACACTCGGGCGGCGTCAGCATCGACACACGGACGATGCGTAGATCGATCTACGCATCGTCTTCCACGCAGTCATCCACGCCTTTACGCGCGTCGTGCCGTTTGCGCGCGACGGAGGCGAGGCCGATGAGACCCGTGCCGAAGAGCATCAGCGTCGCGGGTTCAGGCGTCGCGGTCGGCGCGGCCGGTGTCCCGTTGAAGCTCAGGTTGTCGATGAGCGGCGTGCTTCCGGCGGTCGTCGAGATGACGATGGATGTCAGGAAGCTGCCGGGTGTCGTCGTGAAGCCGACGAAGCTGAACGTGTTGAAGTCGTTGCTGCTGACAACTTGAGTGAAAGTGTTGCCCAAGTTGTCCGTCGCGACGACCGTGTACTCGCCGGTCGTGGTCGAACCCGGAGGGATGGTCGTGTCGCCGCTCGGCTTGAGATAGAAGCCGAAGGCTGTGGTGTCCGCGAGCGGAGTGATCGTCAAGGTTGAGCCGAGAAAGCCGCCGCTACCGTTTAAGAAGAGGGCGGTATTGCCCGTCGCGAGACCGAAGTTCGAGCTGGACGCGCCGCTGACGAAGCCGACGGTGTTGCCGCTCGAAGCCGTGAACTTGATGCCCATCGAGGTCAGGCTCGGCTGATAGTTGACGGGGCTGGAAACGGTCTCGCCCTGAAAATCGTTGCTCGTCGTACTGCCGGCGGCAGTCGCGAACACGGTTGGGTCGAGGTAAGAGATGGGCGCGGCTTTGGTCGTCGCGGCGGCGAGGCTGAGTGCGAAGAGGGCTACGGCTGCCAATGTTAGTTTGCTAAAGCGAAACATCTTCTTTCTCTCCTTGTTGCGTTTGCGTGTGCGCGTCTTGCTCAGGGGTCACGCTCTCGGTCGGGCTTTCGTCAATGCCTCGAAGCAACTCGCGTTTGGCTGAGCGACTTTTTAGAACGTGCGCAGGATATGTGGCTGGCTTGAGGAATCCTTGAGGAATCCTTGAGCGCACGAGGGCGCGACGAAAAAAGTGGAAAGAAATTTTTAGCAGCGCGAAAGTAGGGTCTTGATTTCGGCGGCGGCCCGATGATAACGTAGCGACGCTTACTCGTCGGGTTGGCAGAAGTACCCTGTGCCGAACAGTGGACGCGCCGAGCCTTCGACTTCCACCTTCTTACCTCTTCTGACCGAGTCAAGCGCAGGCGGGAAAACGAACACGTGCGTCGTCGTCTCATTCGGGATTGAGCCGCGAGTCTCGCGCGCGATCACGAGACGACACGTTTGCGAACCTCACGCCGGGAGAGTCAAGTCATGCCGGAAGAAAAGTTTCGCCTCCTCTGCGCGGACGATCACGAAGACACCTGCCTGATGCTCTCGACGCTCTTCGGGCAGCTAGGCTACGAGATGGAGACCGCGTGTGATCCAGAAGACGCGCTCGTGCTCGCACGCGAGCGTCACTTCGATCTCTACATCCTCGACGCACGCTTCCACGGCTCGCAACGCACGGACTTGTGCGCGTCGATCCTCGCGCTCGATCCGCGCGCACGCGTCCTCTTCTACTCCGGCGCAACGCAGGACGCGGATCGCGAGCGCGCCCTCAGCGCAGGCGCGATAGCTTACGTCGCCAAGCCCGACATCAAAGGACTCGTCGCCGCCGTCAAGAAAGTTCTCGCCGGTGACGACGACAGCGCAGCCGGGAACGCGACGTGAGCAGCACGTGATTTTCAGATCACGTTTCACGCACGGGCACACATCGAGGGCTCGCGAGTTTCATGAAACTCGCGAGCCCTCGATGTTGCTTCGTGCGTCTTTGCTTTGACCGGCGTCCGCTTTAAAAAGTTTCCGCCCGCCGTGTGTCCCCCAACGCACGGCGGGCGGATAGCGGAGGTTGCAAGCGTCGCGCGTCATTCCCCCTTTTGCTGACGCGCATTAAATGGCGTGCGACGCTATCGAGAAGTCTGTCGCGTTCGTTGTCTCCACCCCGCGGCTCCGAGCCTCAAGAAGTGACGCGCCTGCGACCGGCCCTCTCTGCCTCCACAAGACTTCAAACTTTCAGACGCGCTACAGAATGGCAACGCCCGTCTTCAGTTCGTATCATAAAAAAGTGACTTGAGGAAAACTTGAGATTCACAGGCCTCTCGAAAAATTTTCCGTCGCGACAAAAAATTTTCACTGGCCCAAAGGTACGTCGCGACGCGCCCGAAGCTCATCCCATATAGTGCTTTCGCCTACACCATCTCGCGCAGCCGCGAAAGAGATCGCCGCGTTTTACCTGAGAAATTCTATGAAGCATCTCGCCATCGTCTCATCGAAGCGTGCGGGCACGCGCCTTGCTCCCGCCCTTTTCAACCCGAACTGAAAAATTACCTCGCAAGAATTTTCTCTTCCGGGTGAACGAGAAAAAATTTCGAGAGCCTCTTGATCTCCCGCTCGTCCATGTCGAGCAGGCAGTCTCTCCGTCCAGTCCAGATAGAAGGAGCGTCCCATGCGCCAACGAACTCTTGCCCACAGCTTTCTCTCTCTCTTGCTCTTGCTCACAACTTTCCACTTCGCCGCACAACGCGCGCGCGCCGCCGATGACAACGATGACAAGCATGCAGACGACAACGGCTACGAAGAGACGGCCCGCGTCGCGCGCGTGAGTCTCCTCGCGGGCGACGTGAGCCTGCGACGCGCGGGCTCGAACAAATGGGAGCGCGCCGCCTTGAACACGCCGCTCGTCGAGGGGGATCGATTGGCTACCGGCTCTGCCTCGCGAGTCGAGATACAGATCGACTCGCGCAACTTCATCCGCGTCGGCGAATACTCGACGGTCGATGTCGTCACGCTGCGCGATGCGGGCGTCGCCTTGAGTCTGCCCGAAGGCACTGCGACGCTCCGTCTCGCGCGCTTCGATCACGCACACGAATACTTCGAGATCGATGCGCCGGGCACGACCGTCGCCGCCGAAGGGCCGGGCCTCTACCGTCTCGACGTTGACAAGGACGGCAAGGTTCGCGTTTCCGTGCGCGAAAGCGGGCGCGCGCGTCTCTACTCCGAGTCGTCCGGCTTCACGCTGCGCGATGGCCGTACGGCTTCGATGGTCAACGTCGGCAGCTCCGACGAAGCCGATTGGGAGTTCTCGGACGTGCGGCCCTTCGATAGTTGGGACACGTGGGTTGACGAGCGCGAACGCTACCTGCTCGCGCGACTCAACTACGAGAATAGAGATCGTTACTACGACTCTCAGGTTTACGGCGCGGAAGAACTCGACGCCTACGGCGACTGGGTGCAGACGCACGACTACGGCTACGTCTGGCGACCGCGCGCCGCCGTCATCAACATCTACAACAATTGGGCCCCTTATCGCTACGGCCACTGGGATTGGTGTCCGCCCTACGGCTGGGTCTGGGTTGGCGACGAGGCGTGGGGATGGGCCCCCTATCACTATGGTCGTTGGGTCTATGCCGACAACTACTGGTGCTGGGCTCCGCGCGGCTACTACGGCTACAACTACCGCGCGTGGTGGCGACCGGCCCTCGTCGCTTTCGTCAACGTCCATGTCTCTTTCGGCGACAACGTCTGCTGGTATCCGCTCCCTTATCATCACTCCGATCCGCATTCCAACTTCTGGCGGCACTTGCGCGACCGCGAACGCCTCGATGCGCGGCGTCGTGATGAGTTGTCGAATCTTCAACGTCTGAACCCGATCTATCGGCACGCGGTTTCGGGTCTGCCCAAGAACGACTTCTCACGCGGCGGCGTGCGCCCTCATCCCGCCGATCCTGAACTCGCCAAGCTCGCGCTCGCGACCGATCCGGTGCGCGGTCGTCTCCCCGTCCGGCCCTTCGAGAGCGTGGGCGGCGAAGCAAACTTGCGCGAACGCCTGAGCGCGGACAAGCGCGCCGCGCTCGGCTCTCGCAACGACGGCGCGACCGTGAACGATCCCATGCGTCACACGCTCGAACGTCCCACGGGCGCGTCGAAGCGTCTGCCCGGCGTCGCGCTCGATGATGAGCTGCGCCGCGCACGCATCCTCAACAACCGCGAGCCCGTGAGCAAAGGCCTGAAGGGCGAAGCACGCGGCGACGCAAGCGATCCCATGCGACACACAAGCGGCGATCCTGATCGACGTACCATCGGCGATCCTGATCGACGCAACGTCGGCGATCCTGATCGACGCAACGTCGGCGGCGATCTCGAACGACGCGGCGACGCAACGGATCGGCGCGATGGCGACACGCGCACGACCGGCGCAGTCTCGCGCCCCGCGCGTCCCATTCGCATAAATCCCGACGGCAACGGCACGAAAGGCCCCGGCGGCGAAAAGGCCGGTGGTGATAAATCGGGCGGTGACAAGTCGGATGGTGAAAAGTCAGGTGGCGAGAAAGGTGCGGGCGACGATCCGCGACGCACCACGCGCCCTGTCCGCACGAACCCCGAAGGCGGCGACACGCGTGGTCGCAATGGCGATGACACGCTTGATCGCAGGAAGAACACGGATGAACGCGAGCGCATTGAACGCGAGCGTTCCGCGCCGCGCGAGGAGCGCAGAGATCAACCCGTCGAGCGTCGCGAGCAGCCGCAAGAGCGACGCACCGAGCCCGCGCCGCGCTACGAACGGCCCGAACCGCGTCGCGAAGAACGTCCCTCGCCGCCACCGCGCGAAGAGCGACAGTCTCCGCCGCCGCGCGAAGAGCGTTCGTCGCCTCCGCCGAAGAGCGAGTCGAAGAGCGAGGAGCGACACTCCGAGCCTGCGCACGAAAAGTCCGAGCCTTCACGCGGACGGCCACCGCAAGGCAAGTAAAAAGTGCGCGACGCATTGAGGCGTCGTGTGTGATAGTAACGAAGCGAAGGGGCCCGTGCTTGATCAAGCACGGGCCCCTTACTCGTTGTTCGCTCGCTGTTCGTCGCGACTACTGCCGCACGTTGGGCCCGAAGCGGAGGTAGTATTCGGCGGAGTTGACGAAGCCGTTGACCATGTCGCGCGGGTTGGCGCTCGTGGGCGGATTGATCGTGTTGAGCCATCCGATGTAGCCGTTGATCTCGGGCGTGCGTCGGAGGTAGCCGTAATACTGCATGGCGACGAAGGTCGGGTTGAACTGAATGCGGTTGACCTCTTGGCTCTCGACGATGATGCGCAACACCTCGGCGCGCGTCTTCGTCCCACCATCGAGCGCGGCGACGAGCGAGTTGCGCGTCTGGCCGGAGACCGGATCGGTGGTTGTTAAGGTCGCGCCGACGTTCGAGAGCAGCGTGTCAACGAACTGTGCATTCGAGAGTGAGCCGTAGCGTGTGACGAAGGCCGGGCGCGTGACCCAGTCTTCGGCGAAGTTGAAGGTCTTGTCGATGCGCTCCTCGGTCGTCGTGCCTGTGACGCGTCTCATGTCGGGAATGATCTCGTCGTAGGCGGGGAAGTAGTTCGGGTTCGACTGAGCACCGAACGAGACCTTGTAGTAGAGGAAGACGAAGAAGCCCTTCAACTGAAATTCCTGCGAGAGAAAGAAGTTTGAAGAGACGCGGATACGATCGCAGTTTGCCGATGCGCTTGCGGGATCGGTGTTGTCCTGATTCGGGCACGGCGCATAGACGGCAGTCCACGGCTCGCCTGCTTCAGGCTCGCGAGAGAGGAAGTCGAGATACTGCATCCGCACGAAGAAGGCCGTCTGGCCGGAGGCGACGTTCTGATTGTGATTGGGATTGGTGGTCGCCTGCACGATGTCGTTATCGACGATGGTGACGGTGGCATCGGTGGGCGCACCTAAGTTCGCGCCCTGCGGATTCGCGAGCGCGACATGGAACGTCTCGTTGCCTTCGACGTGCACGTCGTCGATGAGCGGGATGGTGAAGGCCTTCGTGGTCTCGCCGGCGTTGAACCTGATCGTGTCGATGGTCGTCACGTAGTCGCAGCGCGCGTAAGCCGTCCCGTTAGCGGTGCTGCATGGAACTGCGGCCGGATCGTCCACGGTACGATACTCGACCGAAGCCGCGCCCGTCGTGTCGCCGAGACGCTGGACGGTGATCTGGATCGACTTCGAGGCGTCGTTCTCGTTGACGGAGTAGGTCGCGTTACTGAACTGCACCTGTGGCGTCGTCGCCGAAGATGTCTGCGTGACAGTCAGCGTGCTCGTGCCGACCGCGATCGTGCCGACACGCGTTGTCGTGCCCGTATTGGCATCAACGTTGAAGCGCACGCGACTCGTTCCCGTGCCTGATCCGCCCGTAGGCGAAGTGATGTGTATCCAAGAAGTCGCGGTTGAAGCGACCCACGTGTTGCACTGCGCGCTGACGGGGAAGACCGTGAAGCGGCCCGCGCCGCTTCCTTGCGTGAAAGGGATCACGTTGGGGAAGATCGTGGTGGCGCACGCGGTCGATCCCGCCGCGCTCTGATTGATCGTGAAAGTCTGACTGCCGACGGTGAGCGTGCCCGCGCGCGCGCTCGTCGTCGTGTTGGCCGCGACGGTGTAGCTGAACGTGCCGTTGCCGGAGGCATCCGGCCCACTCACCGTGCCTGCGGTAACGAAAGTTGTCGTGTTACTCGTCAAGGTCGGCGCGGCGCATCCGGCCTGCGTCGTATAGGCGTCGCTGAAGATTCCACCCGCCGACGTGACCGTGCGACTCGCAGAGGTGAGCGCGTATGTGCAGGCTTGCGAGCCCGTGAGCGCGAGCGTGTACGTGCCCTGCTGACCGGCGGATGCGGAGTTCGCGTAGATGGTATAGAGGCCGGTCGCGGGTAGGACGCCCGTGAAGGTACGCTTGCCCGAAGGGAGGTGCGCGTTCGCGACGCCGCCACCGTTATCGTCCTCGTCGAGCACCTTGCCGTCTTTGTCGAGAATGAAGAGATAGGGATCGACCGACGAGGTCTGCGTCATCGAGACGCTGATCGTCTGGCCCGCCGTGCCACTGAAGGTGTACACGTCGATGAAAGACGAGTCGGCTGGCAGGCGACAGTCGCTTGAAGCGAGCGTGCCGTTGATGGTCTGGCCGACGCTGATCGGAGTCGAAGGACAACTGGCCGCATCGACGCCGAGCACGAGTGTGTAACTGCCGTTGCCATTCGCTGTCGCCGCGTTAGCGATGATGCGATAAGTTCCGGTCTGCGGCAGGCGCGCGCTTGGCGACGCGCCGAGGTTCGCGACGATAGCGGGGATGCGCGCGTTGGAGCCGCCCGTGCCGTTGTCGTCGCGCGCAATCTCGTCGCCGTCGGGCCCGACGAGGAAGAGATACGTGTCGAACGAGGCGGTCATCTGAATGGCTACCTGCTGGCCCGCCGTGCCGTCGAAAGTGTACACGTCGTAGAACGAGCCGTCGTCGAGCGTGCAGTCGGGGCTGCCGAGCGAGCCTGTTTTGTTGAGCGGAGTACCGGGGACGGGGTTGAGGATAACGGGCGTGGAGCTACAGACCGAACCGGCATTGAGTGTCAGTGTATATGCGCCGGTCGCGCCCGAGGCGAAAGAGTTGGCGAGGATCGTGTAGGTGCCGCTTGTCGGGAGCGTAAAGTTTAAGATGCGCGAGTTGGTGTTCTGTCCGCCGACGCCGCCCGTGCCGCCATCGTCATCTTGGACGGTCGAGCTAGTGATGCTCGTCTCGCCGGGCACAAGCAGATAGAGGTAGGTGTCGAAGGCGGTCGAGGTCATGTCGATGACGATCTGCTGGCCCGCCGTGCCCGTGAAGCTATAGGCGTCGTAGAACGAGCCGTCGATGGGATTGACGCAGTCGCCCGACGCGAGCGTGCCGGGGATGGGCGTCGCACTGAAGCTGATCGATGTGGTCGTATTCGCGCAGCCGAGTACGAGGGGTTGCACTTCGCCTCCGGGCGCGGCGGCCACCTTCACTCCGCCAGCTTTGAACTTGCCGCGACTCGTCGTGAGCGGCGCGACCTTGCTCGACGCGCCCGCCTGTTTCGTCCCGACCTGCGCACTCTTCTGTGCCGACGCGCCAAAGCGCGCCGCGCCGCCTGAGAGGGCCAGCGCGCACGCGAGCGCGACGAACAGTATCCTGACAACGAACCGGCGGGCTCTTCTGCGCCCGCCAAACTTCACAGCCTTCATGTAAAACACCCCTTACTCGGAGATCATCTGCCGGAAGAGAGCGTTGACTAACACTCGTCCGGCGTCGAGAGCGCGCTGCTTGCTAGAAGCGACCGCCACGCGCGGCGCGCTCGCAGACAGAGAGCCGCATAATTAAACGCCTACACACTTCGCTTGAGCCGAATTTTCGCACGGGGAATTTTAACGGGAGGAGAGAATGCTCATGCTCTCTGAAAGGGGAGTTGCGAGCAGCAGCGAGCAGGCGAGCTAAAGACGTTGAAACGGAAACTTGGCGAATCGCCCGGTCGTGCGGGCGCGAAGGAGATCAAAGAGCCACGCGCCGGGACAAAATTACTTTAAGGGACGCTCTCCGGCACAGTCAAGTTGTCTGACAAGACACGAGATAGATGCGAATTTCGCCCCGCCGGTTGCACCCGCCGCACGCCTACATCGCCGCCATGATCGCCTCGGCGAACTCCATTGTCTTCGCCGTCCCGCCGATGTCGCGTGTGCGCACCTGCCCGTCGCGGAAGACTTTGAGCATCGCGTGTTCGACCCTGTCAGCCGCCTCGCGCTCGTCCAAGTAGCGCAGCATGAGGATGCCGGACTGCAAGAGGGCCGTCGGGTTGGCGATGCCCTGCCCTGCGATGTCGGGCGCGCTGCCGTGCACCGCCTCGAAGACCGCGCCCAGTTCGCCGATGTTCGCGCCGGGGACGAGACCGAGCCCACCGATGAGACCAGCACAGAGATCGGAGACGATGTCGCCGTAGAGATTTTCTAAGAGCATCACGTCGAACTGTTCCGGTCGCATGACGAGTTGCATGCAAGCGTTATCGACGATCTTGTCGTCCGCTTCGATTTCGGGAAAGTCCTTCGAGACGGTGCGGAAGCAATCGAGGAAGAGGCCATCCGAGAGCTTCATGATGTTCGCCTTGTGCACGGCTGTCACCTTCTTGCGTCCCTCACGCCGCGCATACTCGAAGGCGAACTTCGAGACGCGCGTCGAAGCCTTCGCCGTGATGATCTTGATGCTCTCGACCACACCGGGCACGACGACGTGCTCGATCCCCGAATACAAGTCCTCCGTGTTCTCTCTGACGACGACGAGATCGAGTTCCGGGTAGCGCGAAGGCACATTCGGTAGAGCGCGCACGGGTCTCAAGTTCGCATAGAGATCGAGCGTCTTGCGAAGGCCGACGTTGACGGACGTGAAGCCCTTGCCGACGGGCGTCGTAATGGGCCCCTTCAAAGCGACCTTGTTGCGCTTGATCGATTCGAGCAGATCGTCTGGCAGCGTCGTGCCGTACTTCTCTAGGGCCTGCGCGCCCGCGTAGTGCGTCTCCCATTCGACCTCGACGCCCGTCGCCTCAATGATCCGCACCACTGCGGAAGTGACTTCTGGCCCAATGCCATCGCCCGGAATCAGTGTGATAGTATGTTTCATGTTGTAGCACTCAGCATTCAGCAATTAGCGCTCAGCCACATCGCAATCAATTTTCCGGCTGAACGCTGATTGCTGAGTGCTGTTTGCTTTTTTCGCATCATACCAGCAACTTTGCGTAACGTGGAAGGCTCAAAGGCGGTGACTGATGCTCTGGTGCTCGGCGGCGGCGTCGAGGGGTTAGCCGTGGCGCGAGAACTCGCGCGGCGCGACGTGCGCGTGACCGTCATCGAGCGCGGAGGCGTCGGCGCAGAGGCTTCGTGGGCCGCCGCAGGGATGCTCGCACCACAGGTCGAAGCTAACTGTGCGGACGACTTCTTCGAGTTTGCCTGCGAGAGTCGCGACGCCTATCCGGCCTTCGCCGACGCGCTGCGCGAAGAGACGGGCATCGACATCGAACTCGACTGCACCGGCACGCTCTACCTCGCCTTCACGGAAGAGGACGAGCGCGACTGCGCGCGCCGCTTCGAGTGGCAACAGAGGGCCGGTCTCATCGTCGAACAGTTGACGACGAAAGACGTGCGCGCGCTTGAGCCAAATGTTTCGATGCGCGTGCGCTCGGCCTTGCGTTTCGCGCGCGCGTGGCAGGTGGAGAATCGTCGGCTCTGCGCTGCGCTCGCGCACGCCGCGCGCGAGGCGGGAGTCGAGATACTTGAAGAGACCGAGGCGCGCGCGATCAACTTACGAGGTGGCCGCTTCGCATCGGTCGAGACTTCACGCGGCGTCTTCAGCGCGGGGGCGTGCGTCGTCGCCTGCGGCGCGTGGTCGTCGCTGCTGCCATTCAACGAAGAGGGCACGGATGCTCAAGCGCGAACGGGGGCCATCAAGGATCACGTCGCGCCTGTCGTCGAACCCGTGCGCGGGCAGATGCTCTGTTACGCGATGCCGGAGAATGAGCCGCTGCTGCGCCACGTCGTCTATAGTTCGAGCGGTTACCTCGTACCGAGACGTGATGGACGACTGCTCGCGGGCACGACAAGCGAGCGCGCAGGCTTCGACAAGCGCGTGACTGAAGAAGGCAGGGAAGCGATCCGTCGCAACGCCGTTGAGATCGCGCCCGCCGTCGAACAGTTGAGACAGATCGACGAGTGGGCCGGTTTACGTCCGCGCTCCGCAGATGCGCTGCCACTGATCGGCGCGTCCACAGAGATCGCGAATCTCTTCTACGCAACCGGCCATTTCCGCAACGGTATCCTGCTCGCGCCTCTGACGGGCGCGCTGCTCGCCGAGATGATCACGACGGGCGAGATGCCCGCCCCGCTCGCGCCCTTCTCCCCCGCGCGCCTGCGCCGCGCCACATCTCAACGGGTATAATCGCGCTTGAGAGTTAATTCGGGGGAGACATGATTTCCAAACGAAGTTTTCAACTACAACTTAGCGCGCAATGGTTTGCGCTCATTGCATCGCTCGCGCTCTTCGCGCACGCACAAGTGTTCGCGCAACGAAGCAACGACGCAGACGCATCGCGCACGGCGGCGCATGAGAAGTCCGCCGCACAATTATACGAAGAGGCTGCGAGCTACACGCGACGCAAGTATGAGGAGCTTGAGCGCGCGGGCTTCCACTACGATGCGAAGCTCGCCGCCGAGGTCGAAGCGGAGCAGCGCGCCCTCGCCGCGCGAAACGTCGTCGCACTCCTCGCGCACTCGTCGCTCGCGAACGAAGACAAGTTTTTCCTCGGTCAGCTCCAGAGTCTCGCGGGCGACTCAGTGCGCGCCGTCGAGACCATGCGCGCCTTCCTCGTTACGAAGCATGATGCAACGCACGATGAACAACAGACGGCACGCTTCATCATCGCGCTTGAGATCGCGCGCAAAGGGCCACCCGATACCGCAGAGTCCGCGCTCGCAGATTATCTCGCGAACGATTCTCCGCCTTCGCACGAGCGACGCTACCGGCTTGAGATGCAGCTCGCGCAGAGTTACCGGCAGAGCGGCGAGCGCGAACGGGCCATCGGACACGCGCGCGCGGCGTTCGAGTCGGCGAAGCAGTTGAACTCGACCGCCACGCTTGATGCCGCGACGCGCGATGAAATCTTTTATCGCTCCGGGCAATTCCTCGCCGAAGCTCTCAACGAAGTGAATCGCACGGGCGAAGCAATCGCTGCGCTGCAAGAGCTGCGGCGTCTGAGCGTCAGCTTCCCCTCCGCCGATCTCTATCGTCGCACGACGCTCATCCTCGGTCGCATCGTCCCGGCGGTCGGCTACATGACGCGCCTCGACGATCCACTCTTTGACGCAGACAAGGGCGCGCGCATCGCGCCGGAGATCGAAGTCAAAGACTGGATCGATCAGAAGCCGACGACGCTCGCGCAAGAGCGCGGTCGCGTTGTCTTACTCGACTTCTGGGCGACGTGGTGCGCGCCCTGTCAGGCGGCCCTCCCTTCGATGAGCGAGTGGCAGAAAAGATATAAAGACCGGGGCTTGACCATCATCGCCTTCACGCAGTATCGCGACGAGACCACCGATGGACATGCCGTGAAAACGAAGCAGGAGCACGACGCGCTGCGCGAATTTCGCCGCACGAACCATCTGCCCTTCGGCGTCGCCGCCGCAGAGAGCGTCACGACCGCTGCGCGCTACAACGTCACCTCGATCCCTGCAGCAGTTCTCATCGACCGCAGGGGCGTCGTGCGCTATCTCAACGTCAGCTCGAACGATGATGATCTCAAAGAACTCGAACAGATGATCGTCAAACTCCTCGACGAGCCTGCGGGCGGCGGCAAGTAGGCCCTAAGATTCATCATCTGAAATCTTAAGTCCTGAATGTCAGATTTGAAATTTCAGATTTTAGACTCGAAATCACTACTTGATTGATCTGATTGGTCAAATGACAAGTTCTCTTGCCTCGCCGACGAAAAGTTTTTACGCGCTCGCGTGTGTGATTCTCGTCGCTTGCCTCGCGCACGTCGCGCCCGCGCAGTCGAACGCGGACGCGAAAAAGCATGATGCGCCCGCGTCCGCGTTGTCGATCTCCGCATCGCCCGCGCTCCCGCCGACGGCGGATGCCGCCGCGATGTACGATGATGCGTCGAAGTTTCTTGAGCGCAGGTTCGCGGAGTTCAACCGCGCGGGCACGCCTTACAGTCCGGCCCTCGAACAGACGGCGCGACAGCAGCAACGCGAACTCGCCGCGCGTTACGCCGCGCAGATCGTCTCGCGCAGCAAGATCAAAGGTGATGAAAACTACTACCTCGGCCTGCTCTATCAACTCGCGGGCAAGGATGCTCTCGTCGCCGATCCTCTGCGCCGCTTCCTCGCCGAAACTGCGGCGCGCAAGGATGCCGACAAGTTGAAACTTCAGAAGGCCCGTCACGTTCTCGTCGAGATCGCAGCGCACGACGGGCGACTCGAAGAGGCCGAGATGGCCTTTGCAGAGTACGCGAGAAGCGAGCCGCAGAACTCGCTCGACACTTTCCGCCTGCACATCGCTTTAGCCTCCGCCTACGAGCGCGACAAGAATCTCGCGCGCGCCGCAATGCACGCGCGGGCCGCCTTCGACGCCGCCAAGTCTGCGGAGACCACGCATGGCGACTACATCCAACGCGCGCAGCTCATCAACTCCGCCGGCGTCATGCTCGCGAATCTTCTCGTCGAACTAAAAAAAGATGAAGAGGCTTTCGCGTTGATGCGTGAGCTTCTGAACTTCGGCCTCACGCTCCCCTCGGCGCACGTCCATGCGAACGCCGTCGAGTTGCTTTCGACGACGGGCCACGCCGCAGCAGTCGAACGCTCAATCGAAGAGTCAGCCGCGCACGAGGAGGCCGCGCCCGAGATCGAGATCGCGCGCTGGTTGGATGAGAAGCCTTTGACGATCTCGTCCCTGCGCGGCCGCGTCGTGCTGCTCGACTTCTGGGCGACGTGGTGCGAAGCGTGCGAGTTCACGATGCCGCGACTCAAAACCCTCGAAGAGAAGTTCAAGGGCCGAGGGCTCACCGTTGTCGCTCTCACAGAGTTCTACGGCGAGTCGGGCGGCAAGACTCTCACGCGCGTGGAGGAGCTGGCACAGATCGCCGCATTCAAGAAGCGTCTGCGACTCAACTACACTTTCGGCGTCGCTGACTCCGACACGAACAATCTGCGCTACGGCGTCCGCGCGCTTCCGACCGCGATCCTCATCGACCGTCGCGGCGTCGTGCGCTACATCACCGTCGGCGCAACCGACTCGACCGACGACGCGCTCGAAGGCGTCATCAAACGACTACTGGACGAAAAGCCTTAGCTGGTGAATCGTCAATGGTGAATAGTGAAATGACTTCGGTCTTTTATTGATTCACCATTGACGATTCACCATTTACGTTTCACGTCTCTCCCGTTGTAATCTTCAACTGTCATGGAAGGCGCAAACATCACCGTCTTGATCGCGTTCCTCGCGGGGCTGGCATCGTTCCTGAGCCCGTGCGTGTTGCCGCTCGTGCCGGGCTACATCTCTCTGATGTCGGGCGTGAGCGCAGAGCACTTGAAGGGCGAGGCCGGATCGAGAGCGGCAGCGCGACGCGCCGTCATCTTAAACTCGCTCGCGTTCAACGCCGGACTCTCGATGATCTTCATCTCGCTCGGCGCGGCGGCGGGGCTCGTCGGCGCGGCGATCATCTCGAACCCGTGGGTGCGGATCATCGGCGGCGTCGTCATCATCGCGTTCGGCTTACAGTTGATCGGCGTCATCAAAATCGGCGCGCTCTATCGCGACACGCGCAAGTTCTCGGAAGAGAGGCCGCGCGGACTCTTCGGCTCGTTCGCGCTCGGACTGGCCTTCGCCGCCGGTTGGACGCCGTGCATCGGGCCCATCCTCGGCGGCATCATCGGGCTCGCTGCAACGAGCGGCGGTTGGAAGAGCGGACTCTTACTCTCTTCGTTTTACGCCGCCGGTCTCGCCTTACCATTTCTATTGACGGGCCTGCTGCTCAATCAGTTCCTCGGCTTCTACACTTGGTTTCGAAGACACCTGCACAAAGTCGAAGTCGTCTCCGGCGTGCTGCTCATCGCAATCGGATTATTGATTGCGACGAACAACGTGACGCGCATGGCGAGCGTCGCCTCGCGCTTCCTCCCGAATGCGGAAGGATGGTTGAACGCGCGCATCAATAAAGATCGGACAGGCCCTGCGACGAACTCGCAGAACGCGACTGCAACGCCGGACGCCGCAAACGCGCGACTCGCGCCCGAACTTGCATTGAAGACGCTCGACGGCCAGCCGTTCAGCCTTGCATCTCTGCGCGGTCGCGTCGTGCTCTTAAACTTCTGGGCCACTTGGTGCGTGCCGTGTCGCGCGGAGATTCCAGACTTCAGCGCGATGCAGCGCGACTTAGGCGCACGCGGGCTCACCGTCGTCGGCGTCTCGGCGGACGACACTGTCGAAGACGTGCGCGAGTTTCAGAAAACTTTGAAGCAAGACTACACGGTCGTGCTCGCTCCTGCGGACTCGAAGGCGCACTACGGCGTCGTCGGGCTACCCAAGACTTTCATCATCGACCGCGCAGGGCGCATCCGCAAAGAGATCACAGGCGAGACGACGCGCGCGCAGTTCGAGGCGCAGCTCGCGCCCGTGCTCGACGAGAAAGAGCCGGCTTTCATCAAACAATAAACTCGATCGATCAAGCTCCATCAAACAATAAACTTGATCGATCAAGTTTATTCAGACGGTAAACTTGATCGATCAAGTCGGGAGTTTTTACGACGTGAAAAAGTTTTACGCACTCTTGCTCCTCACACTCGCAATTACTGCTAACGTGCGCGCACAAGACCCGTCGCAGCCGATGACGCGCCCGCGCCGGACGCAGCCCGCGCCCGCGCAGGAGCAACAGCCCGCGCCGCAAGCGACGCCCGCGCCAATGCCTCAACAGTCGCAGCCTGCGACTTCGCAAACGCCCATAGTGCCCGAAGAGGCGCATGATTACGCGCCGATACGCGACCATGAGATCAGTTATAAAAACTGGTCGTTCAAGCCCGCGTCGAAGGGCGAGGCGGTGAACTTGCGCGAGTGGGCGCGCGGCAAGCGGCTCGTGCTCGTCGCCTACTTCGCGCCGTGGTGTCGCAACTCGAAGCTGGAATTTCCGGTCGTCGCAGACCTCTACAACAAGTATCACGCGCAAGGGTTCGACGTGATCGTCGTCGAGGAGTACGGCACAACGGACGAGGTGAACAACTACTTGGCTGGCCATCCGGCCCCCTTCGCGTTCGTCGTCGAGTCCACCTCGCAGAACGCGCGCGCGAAGACGACGCATTACGCCTACCGTCAACAGGCCGGCGACACGCGCAAGTGGGGCACGCCCTTCAACGTCTTCCTCGACGCGGCGACGCTCAACGAACACGGCGACGCGCTCGCCTCAAAAGTCTGGGCAGCCAACGGCGAACTCGTCGCGCCGGAAGCCGAAGCGTTCATACGTCAAAGACTTGGACTGCCCGCCGCCAACGGAAACGAAGATTGAAAGTCGCGCGTTGGCTAACGATTGAGATCAACTGTTAAGATGGGCGGCTTCGACGGGCCGCCCTTTTTTCGCCATCGCTTATCTATCACATGAAACTTCGCCTGCTCTATCACGGTCATTGCTTCGACGGCGTCGCCTCCGCCGCAGTCTTCACGCGTTTCTACCTCGCGCGCGTCAACGCACAAGCGCGCGTCGAGTACGCCGGTCTTCTCCACCGGCCCGGCTCGCTCTTCGACGAAGAGATGTTCGACGGCGACGAGAACGCCATCGTCGATTTCAAATACTCGCCCGCGAAAGAACTGACTTGGTGGTTCGATCACCATCAGTCCGCTTTTCTCACGTCCGCAGACGAAGCGCACTTTCACGCCGACCGTTCGGGCAAAAAATTCTGGGACGCAGAGAGCAAATCCTGCACCGAGTTCATCGCACGCATCGCGCGCAAGAACTTTGATTTCGCTGACGAGCAACTCGCGCCGCTCATCCACTGGGCACACGTCATCGACGGCGCGTTCTACGAGTCGCCCGCGCAGGTCGTCGAACTCCGTGAGCCCGCGCTGCAACTGATGCAGTTGATCGAGAACACTGCCGACGAAGATTTCATCGAGTGGATCATCCGCGCTCTAGTTAAAGGATCGCTCGATGAAGTGGCAACAGGCGACGAAGTCCAGTCGCGACTTGAGCCTATTCGTACGCGTCATCTCGAAACACTCGAAGTCGTGCGGCACAAGATCGCGTACGAGCGCGGCGTCGTCCGCTTCGATCTCATCGACGAAGGCTTCGAGGGCTTCAACAAGTTCATCCCCTACTATCTGCATCCGGAGACAACCTACTCGGTGGCCCTCACGCGCACACCCCACCGCACGAAAATCTCTGTGGGCTCGAACCCGTGGGCGGCCCGTCCGCGCGCGCACAACATCGCCACCATCTGCGAACGCTACGGCGGCGGCGGCCACGCCGTCGTCGGCGCAGTCTCATTCGCGACGGATGAGATCGACCGCGCACGACAAGCCGCACGCGAGATCGTCGCCGAGCTACAAAGCGACTTCACGGAATAACGTCAGCGCAAGATGCGACCCGCGCTCTTCATCGTCATCCTCTTCGCTGCGTGCGCCGTCCGCGCGCAACAGATCGCACAACCGACGCCCACGCCGACGCCCGCGCGTGAAGATCAAGAATCGATCAAGGTCTTCACTCAAGAGGTGCGTTTGCCCGTCGCCGCCTTCGACGAGTTCGAGCACTTCGACCCGACGCTCGAAGCGCGCGACATACTCATTCTCGAAGACAACGTGCCGCAAGAGGTCAGAAGCGTCACGCGCACTCCCGCAAACGTCCTCATCGTCTTCGACATGGGCAGCACCGTCTCCGCGCGCACGCGCGACGACGAGACGGCCCGCGAGTCTGCGATGCGTCTCATCTCTACGCTGCGCTACGGCGACCGCGTCGCCATCATTCAGAACAGCCGCCGCGTCGAGCTGCTGCAAGACTGGACGGACGATCAGGGCTTAGCCGAACATCAACTCAGAACCAAATTCATGTCGGCCCCGCGCTCGCGCCTCTCCGAATGCCTCGCGCTCGCTGCCGTGAAACTCAAAGAGCAGCCCGTCGGAAACTCTCACGTCATCATCTTCACAGACGGCTTGGAGATTCAATCGAAGGAAGAGATCAGCGCGGGCACGATCAACAAGAACGCGCTCGACCAACTCATCGCGACTCAAGCGAGCGTCCACGTCTTCTCCTTCGCCTCGCTCGTCACAGACTTCGCGCGGCTGCGTAATCACCCCGTCAGCACAAGCTCGACGGCCAGCTCCGTCAAAGTCACCATCGACACCGACGCCGAGATGCGACGCTGGTTCCGGTCTTACGCCCTTGCCACACTTGAGCGCGAACAACAACTCGCCGCCCTCGCACGCGACGCCGGCGGTCGCTTACTTCAACCACACACGCCCGAAGAGATCACGCGCCTCACCGAACGCGTCGGGCGCGACATCGCCGCACAGTACGTCATCACCTATCGCCCACGCCGCCCCTTCACCTCCGACGCGAAAGGCGAACGCCGCCACGTCACCGTCCACCCCCGCCGCGCCGGTCTCGAACTAGAAGCCTTACGCACCATCGTCACCGTGCCGACGACGTAACTGTTGTTCTATCTTGCACCCCGCTTGACAGAATATTAATATCGCCTCTCCAAGATTTCTCGAAGGACAGGAAATAAGCATGACCAAAATCACATCGAGCAAGCGCACGTCCCGGAGCACAGTGACCGGGAGATTTATTAAGAGTCCGGCTAAAGCTGGAAGCGTCAGATACCGTCAAGTTGATAAAGCGGTGAAATCAGTTGCCAGCAGCAGAGCTGAGGCTACAGCTTCTCGTTCCTCACATCCTTCTAAAACGAGAGCCTGAAGCGCAGAATGAAAGCCGCCAAGTACAATGAGAATGTTTTCATCAATTGTCCGTTCGATACAGCATACAAGCCATTATTTGATGCCCTCATCTTCGCTGTGTTTGATTGTGGCTTCGTAGCCCGGTGTGCTTTGGAAGAGGATGATGGAAGTCAGATTAGAGTTCAGAAGGTGTTTGGCATTATTTCCCAATGCCGTCTGAGCATTCACGATTTGTCGCGTGTTGAAGTTGACAAGAGCACAAAGCTCCCCAGATTCAATATGCCTCTTGAGCTAGGCGCGTTTTTGGGAGCGAAGCACTTTGGCGGTGGCGGGCAGAAAAGGAAAGCGTGCCTAATACTTGATAGTGAAAGATACCGTTATCAGAAATTTATATCTGACATCGCCGGTCAAGACATAAAAGCACATGAAAACAGTCCTCGCGCCGCGATCAGAATTGTACGCGATTGGCTTCGCACATATTCTCAGCTATCGATTCCAAGCGGCAGTGTTATCTGGGCGCGCTACCAAGTTTTTGAGAATGACTTGCCACCATTGTGTAAAGAGCTGAGTCTTAATCCCAGAGAACTGATTTTTAACGATTACGTGCTCCTTGTATCAAGGTGGCTGAAGATCAATACATAGATTGAATATCTACCGCGCCATCAATCCTTCGATCTCCTCAACCCCCTTTGGCACTTTTGAAGTGAGCACGCGGTGGCCTTCCGTCGTGACGAGCACGTCGTCTTCGATGCGGACGCCGATGCCGCGATACTTGTCGGGGACGTTCTCGGCGTCTTCGGCGATGTAGATGCCGGGCTCGACGGTGATGACGACGCCGGATGCAAGCGGTCGGGCCTCGCCGTTCAGTTTGTAGCGACCGGCGTCGTGCACGTCCAAGCCGAGGAAGTGTCCGATGCCGTGCATGAAGAATCGCCGGTAGGTCTTCTCTTCGATCAACTTGTCAACGTCGCCAACGAGCAGACCGAGGCGCACCATGCTCTCTGTCAGCATCCTCACAGCATTGTTATTCAACTCGTCCATCGTGACATTAGGCTTGACCATCTCGACGCAACTGATTTGCGCCGCGAGCACCGCTTCGTAAATCTCGCGCTGCGCCTGCGAGAAGCGACCTGAGACGGGGAAGGTGCGCGTGATGTCGGAGGCATAGCCGCGAAACTCCGCGCCCGCGTCGATCAATAACAGATCGCCGTCGCGCAGTTCCGCTTCGTTCGTGACGTAGTGAAGGATCGTCGCGTTCGCGCCGCCGCCGACGATTGAGCCGTAGGCGGGAGCCGCCGCGCCGCTTCGTCGGAAGTGGTATTCGATGAGAGCTTCGATCTCATACTCCATCATCCCCGGCCGCACAGCCTTCATCGCTTCGACGTGAGCTTCGGCGGCGATGTCTGCGGCGCGCTGCATGAGTTCGATCTCTTCGCCGGATTTAACGAGGCGCATCTCGCCGAGGATCGTTGATGGATCGGTGATCGAATCAGGCGCGGTGAACTGCCGACTACGCAAACGCATCTCGCCGAGTTGTTTGATTAAAACTTCATCGAGATCAGCGCGCACGCCGAGGCGGTAGTAAACATTCTTCGCGCCGTTGAGCAGATCGGCGAGCTTGTCGCGAAACTCCGCGATCGCGAACGCCGCGTCCGCGCCGTGCTTCTCTTTCGCGCCTTCGACGCCGGCCCGCTTGCCCACCCAAGTCTCTTGCTCTGGATCGCGCGGACGGACGAAGAGCGTGAACTTGTCCGCGTCGCGCGAGGGGGCCACTACGGCGACGGCTTCCGGTTCGTCGAAGCCTGTAAGGTAGTAGAAGTCCGAGTCTTGACGATAGCGATAGTGCGTGTCGTTCGAGCGCGTGGCTTCAGGCGCGGCCGGAATAATGGCGACGGAGTCTGGCCCCATGCGGCGGATGAACTCCGCGAGTTGCGGTCTCAACATGACGATTCTCCTGACGAAAGATTTCGCGAGACAGTTTAGTTGACATGACTCGCCGGGACAAAACGTCGCGACTCTCATTAAGCCTTTCACACGCGCGCGAGCCTTCCACGCACGCACGTTTCGCGCGATAATCCATTGCTGACGATGAAGGAGACGGATGGCGACTGAAACACTCAGAGACGAGGCGACTCCGCGAAGCTCCTGCGTGAACGCGTCGAACGACGCCGCGCCGGACGCAAACGCCGAGAACGCCGACGGGCGAGAGATGATCGCCTCTTACGATCCAGCGACGAACGAAGTGATCGGTCGCGTTGCCGTCTGCACGGTCGAAGAGGTGCGTGCGGCGGTCGCGCGCGCACGTGCGGCGCAAAAAGATTGGTCGAAGTTGAGTTATCAAGATCGCGGGCGCGTGGTGCTTCGCGCGAGAGAGATCGTGCTCGCGGAGATCGATGAGATCGCCGAGATGATCTCGCGCGAATCGGGCAAGCCTTTGCTCGAAGCGATCTCGATGGAACTCGTGCCGACGCTCGATCTCATGCGCCACTTCGCGAAGAAAACTGCGCGACTGCTGCGCCCTGAGAAGATCAACATCGGGCAATACGGTCTGCTCGGTCGCACTTCGCGCATCGTCTATCGACCGATGGGTGTGGTCGGCATCATCTCGCCGTGGAACTTCCCGTGGGCCATCCCGCTTGGCGAAGTCGTCATGTCGCTGATGGCCGGCAACGGCGTCGTGCTTAAACCGAGCGAGTTGACGCCGTTCGTCGCGTTGAAGATCGCGGACGTGTTCGCGCGGGCCGGTCTGCCCAAAGGATTGCTCTCGGTCGTGACGGGCGACGGGCGCACGGGCGCATCTTTGGTGGAAGCGGGTGTCGATAAGATCATGTTCACGGGGAGCGTCGCGACCGGCAGGCGCGTCGGCGAAGCAGCAGCGCGGCAGTTGATCCCTTGCGTGTTAGAACTCGGCGGCAAAGACCCGATGCTCGTCTTTGCGGACGCGGACATCGAAGCCGCCGCAGCAGCAGCCGTGTGGGGCGCGTTCGCGAACGCGGGACAGGCTTGCGCGTCAGTTGAGCGTTGCTACGTTGAAGAGTCGATCTCCGAACGATTCACAGATCGCGTCGTCGAGTTGACGCGCGCGCTCAGGCAGGACGCGGGACGAAGCGATGGCGCGGAGATCGGATCGATGTCGTGCGAGCGACAACGAGGCATCGTCGAAGATCACTTGCGCGATGCGGTCGCGGGTGGCGCGCATGTTCTCGTCGGCGGCGCGCGCGGAAAAAGTGAGGGCGCGTTTCACGAGGCGACCGTCGTCGCGAACGTCGATCACTCGATGAAGCTGATGCGCGAGGAGACGTTCGGGCCCGTGCTGCCTCTGATGAGTTTCCGCGATGAGGATGAGGCGATCAGACTCGCGAACGATAGTCCGTTCGGTCTGACGGCGAGCGTGTGGACGCGCAACATTCGTCGGGGCGAGCGCATCGCCGAACGGATCGAGGCGGGCACGGTGATGGTCAATGAAGTGCTCTACACGCATGGCATCGCGCAGACGCCTTGGGGCGGCGTGAAGCTCTCCGGCATCGGGCGCACGCACGGTCGCGCGGGCCTCCTTGAACTCGTCCACGCGCAGCACGTACACGTGAACCGCATGGCGTGGCTCGGAGACCTCTGGTGGTTCGGCTACTCGCCGCAGTCCGTCGAACTCTTCCGCGCCTTCGCGCGCCGCTTCACGACGGGCTCGCCCCTGCAAACCTCTCTGCTCCTGCCTCGAATGCTCCGACGTTTGCGCGAGCGTGGTCGAGTGTCGAAGCGTTGATATGTAATCGAGGACACAGAGCTCGACGAAGCCCTGCGACGTATCGGCTCGGCATGCTCTTAGGACTGAGAACCTTTTCGGGCCGGATTGTTCTATTTCTGTGACGAGGCGCGACGCGCGAACTTTTCTCTTGCGCGTGGGCCTGCCTTTCCACTATATTGCCTCGCCCCCAATGGATCGAAGATTGATTCCTCGGGTGGCTCTCCTGCGAATTGACGCTTGACTCGCTCTCGCGTCACCGCTCTCACAATTTTATAACTTGGTGGATTCGGAACGATCCTCTCCGAGAGTATCGTCTCTGATTCAGGTTCGATTTGACCAAGTGCTTCATATACGCTCCTCCGGCGCAAACGCACACGGCCCCCTCAGGCGGTTCGTGCGTCTCCTTCTTCCTAAAGGCAATTCAAGGCGCAGATTTTCATCCCGCGCCCACATATCCCGCAACGGAGGTGGCCCTCGCGGCGTGCCTCATTCCCACACCAACAACCAGTCTGACACCTTTGGAGGAGCTTCAATGAAGAGAACTTTGAGTCTATCCCTCGCGGTCGCACTGCTCGCCTTCGTCGCGTTGAGTGCCGCCCGACTTTCCAACACCGCCTACGCTCAGAACGGGAACGGCAATGGCCCCGGCGAAGGAGCCGGAGTACCCGAGACCATTAAACATAGCGCCAACCCGCATGATATCGGCGCGCAGCCGACAGCAGGCGGCACCGGCTCGCTCTCGCCGATCACCTATCACGGCGGCGCGCTCATCTCCACACCCACCGCCTATGTCATCTGGTACGGCAACTGGGCCCAGTCCAACGGCTCGGACAATGCGGCTGGTCAGCAGATCGTAAGAGACTTTCTCTCAAGCGTCGGCAACTCTCCGTACTACAACATCAACACGACCTACTCGGTCTCCGGCAAGACTATCACCGGCAACGTCGTCCGTGGCGCAGAGACGACGGATGCATATTCGCAAGGTTCTCGCCTGCGTGACGCCGGTATCCTGACAGTCGTCAACAACGCCATCAACTCCGGCAGACTTCCTTACGACGGCAACGGCGTTTACTTTGTGCTCACGTCGTCGGACGTGGCTGAGAGTTCCGGTTTCTGCTCGCAGTATTGTGGCTGGCATACGGCTGGCACCGCAACGCAAGGGCACGTCCGCTACTCTTTCGTCGGCAACGCCAATCGCTGCCTCAGCTCCTGCGCCGCGCAGACCGTGAGCCCGAACAACAACGCCGGCGTTGACGGCATGATCTCCGTCATCGCGCACGAACTCGAAGAGACAAACACCGATCCCGATCCGCGCTCCGGCTGGGCCGACTCCAGTGGCGCGGAGAATGGCGACAAGTGCGCTTGGACGTTTGGCAGTTCACAGACCAAACTCGCCAATGGCTCCTACGCCAACATGACGCTCGGCTCGCGCTGGTTCCTCATCCAGAGGAACATCGACACCAGAGACAACAAGTGCTACGTCGCGCTTGGCGGTGCACAGTAAGCAGATCATCAGCGCGGGTCGAGTCGTAAGCCTCGACTGAAAACTCTCCCCGCACAACTCTCAACGAGACGAAGCCGCCGACAAGTTGAACACTTGTCGGCGGCTTCATTTTGTCTCGCATTGTGCGGCTGTGATGTCACGCCTTTGCGCGCTTGAGTCGCGATCAATCGCTCCTTACTTCTTCGGCGCGGCGAGCAGCCCGTCTATCGCCTCCTTGAACGTCTCGTATGACTCCGCGCCGAGCAGGACTTTGCTGACGTGCACCTTCTGGCCGTCGGACGATGGGACGCCGATGAGAAACGCGGGTGTGCCGTCGATCCCCAGGCCCTTCCCCTCTTCCACGTCTCGATGAATTTGATCGTCGTACTTGCCGCCCTCAAGGCAATGCGTGAACTTCGGCACGTCGAGTTGCAAACCTTGCGCGTGCTGCGTCCAGTCGTTCGGGTTGAGGGCCTGCTGGTTGGCGAAGAAGCGGTCGTGGGCCTCCCAGAACTTGCCTTGCTCCCCGGCGCAGCGCGCGGCTTCGGCGGCGCGGAAGGCGTTCGGATGTACAGGCAGCGGCAGATCGTGGAACGCGAGCCTGACCTTGCCGGTCTTCACGTAGTCGCGTTCGAGTTGCGGCAGTGTCTCGCGCACGAACTGCGCGCAGAACGTGCACTGGAAGTCGGAGAACTCTATGATCGCGACCTTCGCGCGCGCGTTGCCCTTCATCGCCGAAGCGTTATCGCCTAGACCTGTGTCGAACTCGCGCTCAGACTTTGCTGGCGAGATGAGCTTGGGCTGCGGCTCGCCACGCAAGTCTCTGATCTGCTCCAACATCTCGCGCTGCTGCGCCTTGAGTTCGTCGATGTCTTTGCGCATCGCCGCCAGATCGTTCTGTTCCGACTGCGTCTGCTTGCAGGCCCCCGCGAGCATCGCACACAGGGCCAACAGACAAAGCACACCCGAAGCCACAGGCTTTCGCATACAGATTCGCCTCCATAAGAATCACATGAACTTGAAGTCGTGCGACTTTAACATTCGACCGCTCGACCTGACTACGCCCGCGCGCGACGATCTCAGCCGCGTCCGGCCATTTCCCTCAAGCTGCCTTCTTGATCTCGCGCGCGCCGCCCTTTACGATGATCTCTTAAAACTTTCATACGAGGTCTCGACAGAAATTTGATCGTCCGTTACATGCACGCACGTGAGCGACGACTCGCAACGCGCGACACGAACCGCACCGTACGCCCCTTCGAGTGGGGTGCGGAGTTCGTCGCTGAACATTTGAACGGCGACGATCCGCGCCGCGTCATCATGGAGTATGCGCGCCGCGCCGTCGCGCACAGTCGAGAATTCTACGCGTTGACAGAGATCGAAGACTATCACCTCCACGCGGACGAACTCACGTGGACGAGCGCGGTTCACACACCCACGCACGAGAACAACACCGCGCGCGCGCGCTTCTTCCCAGAACTCACGATTACAGGCAAACGAAACGACACGCGCCGCGCCGTCGTCGTCCTTCCCGAATGGAACGCGAAGCCGCCGAGCCACGTCGCACTCTGTCACGTCTTCAACCGCTTCGGCATCGCCGCGCTGCGACTCACGCTCCCTTACCACACCGGACGACGGCCACCAGAGATGGAGCGCGCCGAGCACCTCGTCTCGACCAACATCGGGCGCACGCTCCAATCCATGCGACAGGCCGTGCTCGACACGCGCGCGGCCATCGACTGGCTCAAGTCGCGCGGCTACGAACGCATCGGCATCGTCGGCACGAGCATCGGATCGTGCATCGCCTTCCTCACCCTCGCGCACGAGCCTTTGATTAAGACCGGCGTCTTCAACCACGTCTCCGGCTACGTCGCCGACGTGACGTGGCGCGGCATCTCGACGGCGCACGTGCGCGCCGGAGTCGGCGACGCGCTCACGCTCGAAGAGTTGCGCGAGGCTTGGCTGCCCGTCAGCCCGCAAGCCTACGCCGAACGTTTCTCGACTTTGCCGCCGCGCCCGATTCGCTTCATCTCCGCGCGCTACGACCTCACCTTCCCGCCCGATCTCTCACGCGACTTCGCACGGAGCGTCCGGCAGAGCGGCCACCCGCTCGATGTGGTCTGGATTCCCTCCGGCCACTACACCCTCGGCGAGCCCCCGTGGAAGCACCTCGACGGCTGGAAGATCGTCACCTTCATTCGCAAACACCTCTAGCCTCCCGCTCGATTACTGATTCCAGACAAGCGGATTTGGAGTATTATCTGTGACGGTTCGCGCTGAACTCGAAAGGTTGTTGCCATGGCATCGCTCCCAAATTATTACCTGAGCCCAGAAGAGTATTTAGCGATTGAGCGACGTGCCGAGTACAAGAGCGAGTACGTTGACGGCGTGATGTACGCGATGTCGGGCGCGAGTGTGCGGCATAATCTGATCGTCGGGAATCTGATCGGAGAGTTGAACGTGCAGCTTAGGAAAACTCCTTGCAGTGTTTATCCAAGCGATCTCAAGGTGCGCGTGCCTTCGGGGAAGAAGTTCTTTTATCCGGACGTTTCCGTTACCTGCGGTGAGATTGAGTTCTCTGATAACCAGAAGGATGTGGTGCTCAACCCGATTATCGTCGTCGAAGTTTTATCAGAGAGCACGGCGGCGTTTGATCGCGGGAAGAAGTTTCAGTCTTACCAACAGATTGAATCCTTGAAGGAATACCTGCTCGTTTCGCAGGACGAATATGTGGTCGAGCATTATCTCAGGCAGGACGACGGTCGCTGGATTTACACGAAGGCGAGCGGGCTGGATGAAGTCATCGCTTTGCCGACCGTGAACTGCCAACTTGCTTTGAGTGATGTCTACAACAAGGTGACGTTAAGCTAGTCGTTCGAGCAGCGTGATAGTCTCCCAACGTTTCATGCTCCGATTCGCCATTCGTAGTCTCGTCGCTTCCGCGCTCTGCGCGTGTCTCTGCGCCTCGCCGTGCTTCGGTCAAATGTCGAACAACTCTCAGACGGAAAATTTCGCGCGCGCATACAACGAGTTCAAGTCGGACTTCGCTGGTGAGTTGAAACGCGCGGGCGTAGTCGGCGCGAGCTTCGCGATGGTGCATGACAATCGCGTCGTCGGCGAAGAGTTTTACGGGATGTCGGACGCAGAAGCACACAGACCCGTGGATGCGGAGACGATCTATCACTGGGCATCGGTGACGAAGACCTTCACCGCCATCGCGATCATGCAGCTCAGAGATCGAGGCTTGTTGAAGCTCGACGATCCAATCGTCAAGTACGTGCCGGAGCTGCGGGCCATCCACGATCCTTTCGGCGACGTGTCTGAAATCACGATCCGCCAACTGCTCACGCATAGCTCAGGCTTTAGGGGGGCCACCTGGACGTGGCGCGACGACGCGAAGAGCTGGCAGCCCTTCGAGCCGCCACGTTGGGAACAACTCGCGGCGTTGATGCCCTACACCGAAGTCCTCTTCAAACCGGGAAGCAAATACAGCTACTCGAACCCCGGCTTCATCTACCTCGGTCGCACCATCGAGTTGCTCTCGCACGACGACTACGAAGTCTATATCGACAAAAATATTTTCAAGCCGCTCGAAATGCATCGCAGCTACTTCGACTCGACTCCGTATCACTTGCTCAAGCACCGCTCGCATAGCTACTACGTGAGCGCAGGCAAGCGCACCGATGCGGTCTTCGACGCCGACACCGGCATCACCGTCTCGAACGGCGGCCTGAATGCTCCGATGTCCGACATGATCAAGTACGTCAACTTTCTGATGGGCGATCCCTCGAAGCGCGACTTTTACAATGGGGTGCTCAAACGTTCCTCGCTCGAAGAGATGTGGCAACCGCAACTTGAGATCGCGCGTGAGACGAAGGACGGCGAGACGATAGTGCGCTCCGTCGGTCTCTCGTTCTTCATCCAAGACATCGACGGTCAACGCTTCATCGGGCACACGGGCGATCAGAATGCCTTCCACGCCTTCATGCAACTCTGTCCCGCCACGCGCACCGCATCGCTGCTCGTCTTAAACACCGAAGTCGAGCCGCTCGCCGATCTCCCGCCCGGCACACTGCTGCCCCGTGCGATGCTCAATCAAAGCATCCTCAAACTTTTTCACACTCTGAACGCGAAGTGATCGGCGCGCGAAGCGTGCGGGCGAATGAAGGAGAGAGCGACGCGAGCGAAGTCGTTTGAGTCGGCTCATGCCGAGTCTTTGATCAACTCAGATCGTGCCGAGTCGTTTTAGTTCCTGCTGCTCTTCGTCCGTGAGGAACGTGTAGGTCACGCTGAAGCCGGCGGCCGGATCGACGGAGACGACCGTCCCGCGCAACTCAAGCCAACCGGCCTTCGGACGCATGATCGCGAAGACGATCACGTCGCCGACCGCCGGCAGGATCACCGTCTCGATGAAGCACCCGCCCATCGAGATGTCCGAGACGCGCGCGAGGTGTCGCCCCGACAGGCCCTCCCACCACGCTTCTATCGAGACCGCCGCGCGCTCGTCCTCGCGCCGCTCGCGCCCGTTGCCTTCGTGTATGCCCATGCCCTCTTTACGCCCTTCCGTCAGATCACTCAACTCAACTGATCGACTCCGTCAGCATCGCTTCGACGCGCGAAGCGATCTCTCTCGCGCGCTCTAACAGATCGTCCGCGCGCGCGCGATGCTCGGTGGCAAACTCATCGTCCTCCAGCGCGCCGATGTTGACGAGCACGTTGTAGCGCGCGCCCGCAACGGAAGCCTGCGCGAGCTGCGCACCCGTCGCCGCATCAGAGAGCCACGCCGGATCACCAAGCTCCGCGAGCGTCTCCAAAATCTCGCCGACGCGCACCGCATCGCGGGCCACCTCAAGCGGCACGTTCGCCGCGCCCTTCAACGCCGCTTCGACGGCCACCTCGCGCGCACGTCGCTCCTCGTCGTTCCCGCGCGGCATCCTGCGCGCGCCCAAAACTTCCGCGAACGCCGCCTCGTCTTCTTCAATCGCATCGCTGAGTCGCGCGCGCAACTCCGCGAGTTCCTGTAAGCAGTCGCGCGCCTCCGCGCCCGCGTCCTCCTGCCCCGCCTTGCGCTCGACGAGCCGGGCCACCATCTCTCCCAACGCCGCGCTCAACGCCGCCGCCCGCGCCGCCGCCGCACCTCCGCCCGCCACATCGCCGACGAGTTCGTTTGACGAAGACGAAGGAGACACGGAGACGCGCGGATGCGCGGACGCAGAGACGGAAGAGGCTTCAATCGCTTCGCTCGACACAGCCGACGCGAAATGCGCACTCGTCTCGCTCTCATCTTTCGTCGCAGTAGCATCATCACGACGTTGCGTCGTCGCGTCGCTCTTGCGTGCGAGCGCGGCGGCGATGCGATTTTCGAGGATGAGTTCAGGCGAGAAGTTTTCGACGCGCAGAAAATATTCCGCGCTTCCGTCAATCGCGGCTTGCGGCACGAGCCCGACGATCTCGCTGCCCGCGACTGAGACGCCCCAACGCTCCGCTTCCCGCTTCACCGCCTCGAAGACTTGATGAAGTTGCGTGCGCTCGAATCGCACGAGATTCATCGAGACCTGTGTCAGCCCGCGTTCGGGCAACGCGAAGCCGAGGGCCTTCAAGTAACGCAGGCCCCCATCTCTCCCACGCACCGCCGCCGCGACGCGACGCGCGATCTGTTGATCGGTCGTGTTCAAGTTGATGTTGTAAGCGATTAGAAACGAGCGTGCGCCAACGATGGTTGCGCCCGCCGACTCGTGCACGCGCGTGTCGCCCACATCAGGCTCGCGCTCCGCGAGCGTCGCGATCTCTTCGCGCAACTGCTCGAAGCCTTTGCGTCGCACGTCTTCAAGGTTCACGCGGTCGGGTTTGCGCGCTGCGCTCTCATAAAAATAGACGGGCACGCCGAGTTCATCCCAGATGCGCTCACCCGCTTCGTGCGCGAGCCCGATGCACTCTTCGAGCGTCACACCGCGCACCGGCACGAACGGCAACACGTCCAACGCGCCGATTCTCGGATGCTGGCCCGCGTGTTGTCTGAGATCAATCGACTCGACCGCCACGCGCGCCGCACGCAATGCCGCTTCAACAACCGCCGCAGGCTCGCCGACGAACGTCACGACCGAGCGATTGTGATCCGCGTCCGCGTGCGTGCCGAGCACGGCGACATTCGCGACCGAGTCGATCACTTCCACGAGCCGCGCAAGAGTCTCACTATTGCGGCCCTCGCTGAAATTCGGAACGCACTCGACGATCTTTTCCACGCTACTCCTGCGCGCCCTCGCGCGCTGACCGCTTGCCCTCAACAACGTCGATCAAATGGCTCTCATGCGCCAGCAGCAATGGCTCTTCCACGCGCGACGCGCGGCAAGTATAACAAGTTCTTCGCGTCGGCGTTCGACGAAGAACGAGAGCGCACTGTGGCGACGAACACGAAGGAGAGATGATGAGCGACGAGAAGGAAAGAGAGATCGAGCGCGACGGCTTCCAGACGCGTCTCATACATGAAGACTCAGAATTGAATGAGACGCACGCCGTCACGCCGCCCATCTGGCAGACCTCCACCTTCGGCGCGGACTCGCCCGAACACTTCATCGAGATGGCGAAGTCTGTTCATCCCACGGAGTTCTACACGCGCTATGGCAACCCGACGCACGCGCAAGTCGAACGGGTAGTCGCCTCACTCGAAGGCGGCGAGGCGGCCCTCGTCACCGGCTCAGGCATGGGCGCGATCTTCATCGCCGTGATGTGTCTCTTAGAGCGCGGCGATCACGTCGTCGCGCAGCGCAGTCTGTATGGCGGCACTGCCTCGCTCTTCGAGAGCCTGCTGCCACGCTGGGGCATCGAGAGGGCCTTCGTCGATCCATCCGACCCAGAAGCCTTCGCGCGCGCCGCGCAAGCTAACACGAAACTGTTCTACACGGAGACGCCGACAAATCCCGTCATGTCTCTGACAGACCTGCGCGCCGTCGCGGAGATCGCGCGCGCGCGCGGCATCTTGACGATGACCGATAACACCTTCGCTTCGCCCATCAACCAGCGACCCATCGAGCACGGCATCGACGTGTGTCTGCACAGCGCGACCAAATACATCGGCGGCCACTCCGACGTGACGGCTGGCGTCATCGTCGGCACGAGAGAGTTCGTCGAGCGCGCATGGAGTTTCGGCATCGTTGCCGGAGCGTCGCTCAGTCCGTTCGACTCTTGGCTGCTGCTGCGCGGACTCCGCACGCTTGGGCTTCGCGTCGAGCGACACAATCACAACGCGCTCGCGCTCGCGCGCTTTCTCGAACGCCAAGCGAAGGTGGCCCGCGTCAACTATCCCGGCTTGGAGTCGCACCCCCAGCACGCGCTCGCTGTTCGGCAGATGGATGGCTTCACAGGCGTGTTGAGCGTCGAGGTCGCGGGCGGCTACGCGGCGGCTGAGAAGCTGTGCACGTCGCTGCGTCTCGGCAAGTATGCCGCGAGCCTCGGCGGCTACGAGACTCTCGTCGTTCACCCCGCCGCGATGTGGGCGAAGACTCTGACCGCAGAGCAACGCGCGTCGATGGGCGTCGGCGACAACCTCGTGCGCGTCTCCGTAGGGCTAGAAGATGAGAAAGACATCATTGCTGACTTCGCGCAAGCGTTAGACAGTTTATGAGACATAAAGAGAAATAATTTGTTGAGGAGAATCGAATGAAGAAGCTGCGCTATCACATCGTTGATGTGTTCACGGATCGGCAGTTCGGCGGCAACCCGCTCGCGGTCTTCACCGACGGCAAGGGTCTCTCGACCGAAACGATGCAGGCCATCGCCAAAGAGATGAATCTCTCCGAGACGACTTTCGTGCTACCGGCCAAAGACTCCGCGAATCATTACCGCGTGCGCATCTTCACGCCCGGATCGGAACTTCCGATGGCGGGCCACCCGACCGTCGGCACGACCTTCATCCTCGCGCGCGAATCGATGATCGAAACGAGCGCACGCACGACCGGCAACTCCGAACACAAGAGCGATGAAGACGTAACGACCGTGCGACTCGAAGAGGGCGTCGGCACGATCCCCGTCCAGATCAGTTGGAAAGACGCGGCGGCAGACTTCATCGAGATGAACCAGCCGACGCCGACTTTTGACGCGACGTTTGACGATAGAGCTGCGCTCGCCGGAGTAATCTCACTCGAAGCCTCGGACATCGACGCGCGTTTCCCTTGCCAAGTCGTCTCCTGCGGCGTGCCGTTTCTCTATGTCCCCCTCGTCGGTCTCGACGCCGCGCGGCGCGCACGCCCGCGTCTCGATCTGATCGAGAAAGTCCTGAGCGGATTACCGCCGGAGATTTTCGTCTTCACCACCGAGACGGAAGTTTCGGGATCGAGCGTGCACAGCCGAATGTTCGCCCCCGGTTTAGGCATCACCGAAGACCCTGCGACGGGCGCGGCGAGTGGGCCACTCGGTTGCTATCTCGTGCGCCACAACGTCGTCGCGTCCGACTCTCAACTCGACATCACGAGCGAGCAGGGCATTGAGATGGGACGACCGAGCTTCATACGCATACGCATCGACCGCGACGGAGAAAAGATCACGCGCGTCCGCGTCGGCGGTCGCTGCTGCTACGTCGGCGGCGGCCATCTCGAACTCGAAGATTAGGCAGTTACAAGTTGAAAGTTAAAAGTTGCAAGATTCGGTTGGCGATGACAACTTGCAACTTGTGACTTGTAACAGTTCGCGCGTGGCGTGTAGAGTCGTCCGCATCTTATGCCGACCGACCGCTTCATCGGCGAACGCAAGAACGCGTGGCAGCGTCTGGAAGAGTTGCTGCGGCTGCTCGATGAAATGTCCCTGCGCCGCCTGCACCGCGAGGAGGTGCGCGAGCTTGGTCGCATCTATCGACGCACGTCGTCTGATCTCGCCATCGCCCGCGCCGAATCGCGCGATCCACGCCTCATCAACTATCTCAACAGCCTCGTCATTCGCGCGCACGGTCGCATCTATCGCACGGAGGCGATGGAGGGGGGCAAGCGTCTGCGCAACTTTTTCCTGCGCGACTTCCCGCGTACCTTCCGTCGCACGTGGCGATTCACTGCGACCGCGTTCATGTTCTGTCTCGTCTTCGGGCTCGTCGGTTTCTTCTGCACTTGGCGCGACGCAGACTTCTCCGAACTCGTCGGCATCAACTACGTGATGCGCGACAAGATCAACTCACGCGAGCATTGGTGGGAGAAGCTGAACGACGCGAACCAGATCGGCGGCGCGGCGATCATGACGAACAACATTCAAGTGATGTTCAACGCCTTCGCTCTCGGCGCGATGCTCGGCGTCGGGACGCTGCTCGTGATGGCCTTCAATGGCCTGAACATCGGCGCGGTGCTCGCGCTCACCTATCGTGCGGGATTCGGAAACGATCTCGTCACCTTCATGGTGGGGCATGGAGTGATCGAGCTGACGTGCATCTTCATCGCGGGCGGCGCAGGGCTTTTGATCGGCGCGGCGATCCTCGCGCCCGGCGATCTCTCGCGCTTCGATGCGCTCCGGCTGCGCGGTCGCGAGGCGATCCACTTGATCGTCGGCTGCATCCCGCTCTTAGTCGTCGCCGGAACAATCGAGGGCTTCATCTCACCCGCGCCGATTGCGCCCGCATTTAAATTTGCCACCGCCGCCGTCACCGGCATCGCGCTCTACACATATCTTTTGCTCGGCGGACGCGAGACCGGGCACGACGCGACGCGTTGACGCGAAGCCGTTTCCAACGTCGTCTGAAAAAATCTTTCCTGAGTTTGAACCTTTCTCTAATCCTTAAAGCAGCCCGCGATCTTTGACGCGGATGTAAGTCTCCAGTAGCGCGGGCGCGAGAGTGGCCGCCGTTACGTCGAGCGCAAGGCCACCCTGCCTTTCGACAAGTCTCAGGGCCGCTTCGCGCTGCAACATGATCTCTTCGGCGACCGACTGGTTGAAGAGATCGCGCAAGTCGTGCGGAGAGTCGCGCACCGCCGCGCGTAAATCCCGATCACCGATGGTCGCAACTAATGGCAGGTGGCGCGGGCGCAGCAGCTTCAACGACGCGAGCAATTCGCGCGAGCCCTCTTCGTCAACCAAGTCTGTGAGTACGACGACGAGCGCGCGCCGCTTGCAGTTGGCCGCGATGTACTCGAAGGCGCGCGTGTACGAAGGCTCGATCAGTTCCGGCTCGACCGCATGCAACGCTTCAAGCACCGCATCGATCTGCTCGCGCCCGCGCGCGGGCGGAACATACGCGCGCACGCGCCGACCGAAGACGATGATGCCCGCGTTGTCGCCGCCGCGTTGCGCCGCGCTCATCAGGGCGAGCGCGGCGTGCACGCCTGCGTCGAACTTCGTCTCGTTCTCGATGCGCGCCGTCATCAACCGGCCCGCGTCGATGGCGACGAGGATCGTCTGGTCACGCTCGATCTGATACTGCCGCGTCGTCAACTTTCCGCGTCGCGCCGTCGCGCTCCAAGAGACGTGGCGCAGCTCATCGCCCGGCACATACTCGCGCAGAGATTCAAAGTCCCGGCCCTCGCCGCGCCAAGAAGTGCGACGGTGCGAGGCGACCAGACTCTGCGCGCCGAGGGCCTTCAAATCCGCCTCGCGCGCGCGACGGATGTTCGGATAGACCTTCACCGCCTCCGCGTGCCACGCGCTTGAAGTGAGCCACACCAGACGCCAGCGCGAGAGTTGGCGCACGGCGATCTCTCCAAACTCAAAACGACCGCGACGCGGCGGCACGAGTTCGTAAACGAGAGATGCACTCGACTGCGCCGCGACACGCATCTCCGCCTCGCGCAGGCCCGCGAGTCGCATCACGGGCGGATATTCGTCCTTCACGCGCAAGCGCACGTCGCGCGCCGTCGCATTCGTCACCTCGACTTTGACTTCCGTCTCCGCCCCGATGTGGAAGCGGCCCGCGAACGCGCGCTCGATCTTCACGGCGGCAGGCAGGCGACTGCGCCGCGCGTCGATGAACGCGAGCGCAACGAGCGACACGTCATAGCCGAGTGTGGCCCAACGCAGCGCGGGCAGCGTCCACGCAAATGAGAGCGGCACGAAGCCGAGCGCGAGCAGTGCGTAAAAATATTTTGAGAAGATGAAGCGCATGAGTGCGGGTCAGTCTATGCTAATCGGCAACGCGGGAACGACGGCAGTTTATGAGTAAACCGGGGGCGCAGGCAAACTCGATGGCGAGAGACTTCGCGCGGTGTGCGGTTTGGTATTAGAATGCGTGTGCTACATATTCAGTCGTCGAAGCTCATTCCAACATTCAAGTCGCAAAGAGGAATCAAGATGAGACGTGTCTGTCTGCTCCTATCACTGGCCCTCTTCATGTCGTTCATCGCCAACGCGCAGGAGCGCGCGCCGCGAACCTTGCGCGAGCGCACGAAGGATTTGCAGAAGCTCGATGGCTACCTGCCGCTCTACTGGGATGCCGAAGGCGGGCGACTCTTGATGGAGATCGCGCGCTTCAATCAGGAGTTTCTCTATCAAACTTCTTTGCAGACCGGCGTCGGATCAAATCCCATCGGGTTAGATCGCGGACAACTCGGCTCGACGCACGTCGTCCGCTTCGAGCGCGCGGGCCCTAAAGTTCTGTTGGTCGAGCCGAACCAACGTTATCGCGCGCGATCAAATGATGCGAATGAGCGACGCGCCGTCGAAGAGTCGTTCGCCACCTCTGTGCTCTGGGGTTTCAAGGTCGAGGCGTCGGAGAATGATCGCGTGCTCGTTGACGCGACCTCGTTCTTCCTGCGCGACGCGCACGGCGTCATCACGACGCTCAGGCAGACGCAGCAGGGCGGCTTCTCTCTGGACGAGACGCGCAGCACGATCTATCTGCCGCGCACGAAAAACTTCCCGCTCAACACGGAGGTCGAGTCGCTGCTCACTTTCAACTCCAGCGATCCGGGCCCCCTCGTGCGTCAGACCACGCCGACGCCGCAGAGCCTGACCGTGAGAGAGCATCATTCGTTCGTGCAACTGCCCGACGACAACTACAAACCGCGTCGCTACGATCCGCGCGTCGGCAACATTCACATCGAGTTCTACGACTACGCGACGCCGATCACAGAGCCGATTGAACAACGCTGGATCATTCGTCATCGCCTCGTCAAAAAAGACCCGACGGCGGCCCTCTCCGAGCCCGTTAAGCCGATCATCTATTACGTCGATCCCGGCGCGCCCGAACCGATCCGCAGCGCGCTCGTCGAAGGCACGTCTTGGTGGAACGAAGCCTTTGAAGCAGCCGGATTCAAGAACGCGTTTCAAGTGAAAGTGCTTCCTGCGGACGCCGATCCGATGGACATTCGCTACAACATGATCAACTGGGTGCATCGCGCGACGCGCGGCTGGTCAATCGGCGACAACGTCAACGACCCGCGCACAGGCGAGATCATCAAAGGCAACGTCACGCTCGGCTCTTTACGCATCCGGCAGGATTATCTGCTCGGTAGCGGTCTCATTCCGCCCTTCGGTGAAGACTCAACGCGCGGCGGTTCGGGCAATGATCTACTTCGCGGCGGCTCGTGCGACTTCGGCGCGACGCTCGACGACGATTATCTGGCCCAGCTTGATCCTTCGACCGATGCCGCGCAGATGGCCCTCGCGCGCATACGCCAGCTCGCCGCCCACGAAGTCGGGCACACGCTCGGACTCGAACACAACTTCGCTGCCTCAACTTATGCTGGTCGCGCCTCCGTCATGGACTATCCCGCGCCGCTTGTCGAGATCAAAAACGGCAAGCTCGATCTCTCGAACGCCTACGCGCGCGGCATCGGCGCATACGACAAGTTCGCGATCACCTACGCCTACGCGCAAGCGCCGCCGGGCGCGACGGCGGCGGACGAGAACGTGATGCTCTACCGCATCGTCGAAGATAACGTCGCGCGTGGGATGCTCTTCTTAACCGATCAGGACGCGCGACCCTTCGGCGGCGCGAACCCGCTTGCGAGTCTCTGGGACAACGGCGACGATGCAGTCGCCATGCTGCGCCACGAGATGGAAGTGCGCCGCATCGGTCTCTCGCAGTTCGGACTCGGCAATATCCCCGCAGGCACGCCGCTCTCTCTGCTCGAAGCGAAACTCCTGCCGCTCTACCTACATCATCGTTATCAACTTCAAGCGGCTGTGAAAACGCTGGGCGGGCTTTACTACACTTATGCCGTCAAGACGACCGGCATCGCCTATCAATCCACAGGGCAGGGTGCCGGTTCAATCCCGTCGCTCATTCAACAGATCATCCCCGCCGCGCGTCAGCGCGACGCGCTCGCAGCCGTGCTCGATACGATCAAACCCGACGCGCTCGCTATCCCGACGCGCATACTCGATCTCATCCCACCGCGCGCGCCCGGCTTCGAGGGCAACACCATCGAGTTGTTTCAGAAGCGCACCGATCCGGCGTTCGATCCCGTCGGCGTCGCATCAATCGCCGCAGACCTCGCCATCTCCGCGCTCCTCGAACCGCATCGCGCCGCGCGTCTCAACGACTATCACTCGCGCAACGCTGCCAATCCAGACTTCCACGAAGTAGTCGCCGCGCTCTTGCGTCGCACTTGGCTCGACGCCGCGCCGCGCGATGAACAACAAGCCGAGATCGCGCGCGCCGTGCAGAGTCTCACCGTCTCGCGACTCATGGACTTGGCCGCCAACGACATGGCATCGACGCAGGTGCGCGCCGACGCGACGCAAGGCTTACGCGCGCTTCAAGACCAACTCAAAACGCCGACCGGCATGATCACCACAACCGAACTCGCACATCGTCGCGCCACGCTCGACGACATCGAACGCTTCCTCACGCGGCCCGATGCGCCGCGCAAGCGCACGCAACCTCTGCCTGCGCCGCCCAGCGATCCTATCGGCGCGCAGCCGCCGCCTCAGTAACACGGCAGACGAAAATCAAGAACGCAAAAGTGCGCGAAGGATTCGATCCTTCGCG
>JAVXVG010000028.1:0-112181 GCA_032229975.1 Acidobacteriota bacterium
CGATTCCCTCTCTGGACTTGCTTCAACTCCTTCGATTCGTTCTGGCTCGTCTTCGAGCTTTTCTCGTTGGTCTTCGCGCTCAGGCGTTTGCGCCACAGGTTGATCAGATGTGAAGCGGCCCGGCTGCTTGCGGTAGATCGTATAGACGATGGCAGCCAGAAGGACGACGGTGATGATGAAAACTGGACTCACGTCTGAATTTGAATGTTCGCCGGTCGCAAGCTAACGCGCACCACCGCCGACGAAGTGGACGACTTCGACGCGGTCGCCATCGGAGAGTTTCGTCTCGCTCCAATGCGCGCGGCGCACGACCTCGCGGTTCAGTTCTACAGCCACGCGTTCCGGCGCGAGGGCCAGTTGCCGGACGAGTTCGCCGACCGTCATGCCGGATGCGACCTCGCGCTCTTCGCCGTTGACGACTATCTTCAAATGATTGCGTCTTAGTTGTGATGGATAACCCGGCGCAGTTCCGCCGAGCAGTCGTCGCTATGTGCGCGCACGAGGATGGCGGCCCGGCCCAGCTTGAAGCGCGGCAACCAGACGTGCACGACCGCCAAGCCGTCCGCATCCGTCTTTGACGTGAGAATCAGTGGACGAAACTCCGTGCCCAGAACTTTCACCGTCACGTTCGCATCGCGAACGATCTCTCGAAAGCCGAATGCCCCGCGCAAGACTGCGACGCGCAATGTCACCATCTCGCCCGCGTGATAGTCCTTCTCACCGAGTAGCTCGACGTGAAGGGCATCGTCGATCTCGACCGGAACAACTTCCGTCGCCTGTTCCTCGATACGCTCGTGGAGGGCCTGCGCGACATCGGCAGCCGCAGCGACGAGAGTGCCCCCCGCTTGAGGCGACTCCAAATGAGAATCGTTGCGCGTGCCTTCCACAGTGGCGACGAGAAGATCGGGCTCTACCTTGATATGTGGATCAGAATCAAATGTCGTGATGAAGAGTTCCCTGTCGGCGGTCGCGGCTCGCGTCTCTGTTGCTAGTGAGATCGTTTGAGGCTCGGTCGGAGAAGTCTTGTCGTGCGCGAATATCGCGGTTGATTCTACGGCTGCAATCGTCGTCGATGTTTCTTCAATGCCGATTGGCCCATCGGCCCTCGGCGTCGCGGCATGGCCCGGCGGCTGAGACGGCTCGCGCTGGCTCATGCGCTTGAGGTCTTCGATGCGACCGGCGTTGACGGCTGCGCAGATCAGCTTGTGTTGACGTTGGAGTCGCTCGCCGAGAACAGTTTGATCGAAGCCTGCGGCGAGGAGATCGTCGTAGGGGGCCCGCTTGCTTGCGAGGATCGCGCCGCCGACATAAACGAGCGAGAGGATGAGCGGCGTCTCCAGCCCCTTGTCCTCGGTCTGGACGTGATAGACCGTCCCGTTGTGCTCGATGTCTGTATTGAAACCTGTGATCACGATGACTTCAAGGATTGTGCTAAAGCGTGTGAGCTTGGCGCGCGATAAATTATTTGACGCCCGGATCGAAACTAACACACGGCTTCGCGGAGGGTCAATCTCCTTGAAAACCGCAGCTTTGCGCCGCGCGAACGACTTGCTTGACACCCCGCAGGCTCTGACTTACCATGACTTTGTACCAACATTCTCAATCTCGAAACGGGGTCGTCCGGCGCGCGCGAAATTTTTGCGGCGCGCATAAACGGGAGGGCGGTGTGCGCGACTTTCAACTGAGGGATTACCTGCCGATCCTGCTGATGCTCGTCGTCGCGGGCGGCTTCGCGATCTCGCAGATCGTCTTGTCGCAACTCGTCGGGCAGCACAAGCCGACGCGCACGAAGCTGATGCCCTACGAGTGCGGCAAAGACCCCGTGGGTTCAGCGCGCGAACGCTTCTCGGTCAAGTTCTTTTTGATCGCGATGATCTTTATCCTCTTCGACATCGAGTTGATCTTCCTGATGCCGTGGGCGGTCGTCTTCAAACAACTCGCGGCGCAGGGCCAGTCGATGCGCAACGTCGTCTTCGGCGAGATGATGGTCTTCGTCGTGCTGCTGCTCGTCGGCTACGTTTACGTTTTGAAGAAGGGCCTGTTCGATTGGAGCGAGCGAGCGCGGCGCGAAGCTGAGGCTGAAGGGCGCGCGCTGGCGATCAGAGAGGCACGCGCGGCAGAGTTGGCGCGCGGCGATCTCAGTCGCGCCGCGTGAGCGCGCAGATTTTTTCACGTTCACGCGCGGGGAATTTTCAACATGGGCATTGAGAACAAGATCGCGGAAGCGTTGCCGGAGATCATCACGACGCGACTTGATTCGCTCGTCAACTGGGCGCGCAAGTCTTCGCTGTGGCCCGCGACGTTCGGTCTCGCCTGCTGCGCTATCGAGATGATGGCGACGACCGACTCGCGCCACGATCTTGCGCGCTTTGGCTCGGAAGTTTTTCGCGCCAGCCCGCGACAGGCGGACGTGATGATCGTCTCAGGCCGCGTCTCGCGCAAGATGGCCCCCGTGCTTCGACGCATCTACGATCAGATGCCGGAGCCGAAGTGGGTCATCTCGATGGGCGCGTGCGCCACGTCGGGCGGCGTCTTCGATAACTATGCCATCGTGCAGGGCGTCGATAAGGTCGTGCCCGTCGATGTCTATATTCCGCGTTGCCCGCCGCGACCTGAAATGCTCATCCATGCCGTGATGATGCTGCAAGACAAGATCATGAAAGAGTCCATGCGCGACCGCAAAGATGTGAGCCGCGAAGAGTCGCGCGAAGCCGTGCCGCCGGGCACGCTCCCGCAGACGAGCGGCGTCTCCGCCACGAACGAAGCGGCGGCTGATAGCCCTTCGCAGATCGATTATTCGCGACCCTACACGATCCCTTCGCGCCACGAGCGACGGAGATCGTCTTGAAGCAATCAGCATTCAGTATTCAGCAGTCAGCCGAATTAAGAGCCGATTTGCTGAGTGTTGAGGCTGAGTCCTGAGTGCTGAACATGAGTCAAGACATCGAGCGCGAAAAGCAGATTGCGGATCAGGCGACGACGAACGACGCTTCGCAAGAGTCGCCGCTCGTCGCGGCGTTGCGCGCGGCGCATCCTGAATGGATCGGTGAAGTGATCGAAGCCTTCGGCGAGACGACCGTCGTCGTGCCGCGCGAATCGATCGAGGGAGCGTGCCGGTTCTACAAGACGACGCTCGGTCTTGAGTTCACGATGCTCGTCGATCTCTGCGGCGTGGATCGAGGGCCGGAAGAAGACCCGCGCTTTGAGGTCAACTATCATCTCTTCTCGACGACGAAGTATCACCGCCTGCGTCTCAAAGTAATTCTCTCGGAGGACGACGCGCGCGTGCCGACCGTGACGACCGTCTGGCGCACGGCGAACTGGCACGAGCGGGAGACGTGGGACATGTTCGGCATACGCTTCGACGGTCATCCTGATCTCCGCCGCATCCTCTTGCCCGAAGACTGGCAGGGGCACGCGCTGAGGAAAGATTTCCCGCTACGCGGCTTCGAGCCGTACAGCCTGACATGAGTTCAAAGTTTCAAGTTTAAGGTTCAAAGTTAATGAGCTTTGCGCCTTAAACTTGAAACTTTGAACCTGAAACTTTGAACTCATGGTTACTTCTCTTCCGCCGCAGTTCGAGGTCGTCGATCAACCGCTCGACACGCAGATGACGTTGTCGTTCGGGCCCCAGCATCCTTCGACGCACGGCGTGCTGCGTCTTGAGATCGTCTTGGACGGCGAGATGATCGTGAAAGCCGTGCCCGACATCGGCTATCTCCACACGGGGATGGAGAAGCTCTTTGAATATAAGAAGTATCAGCAGGGCATCGTCATCACAGACCGGATGGACTATCTCAACCCGCTCGGCAACAACCTCGCATACTGCATGGCGGTCGAGAAACTATTAGGGATTGAGATTCCTGAACGCGCGCAGGTCATACGCGTTTTGATGTGCGAGCTGCAACGCATCGCTTCGCACATGGTCTGGCTGGGGACGCACGCGCTCGACCTCGGCGCGATGACGGTCTTCTTCTACTGCTTCCGCGAGCGCGAGAAGATTCTCAACATGATCGAGGCGGCGTCGGGCGAGCGCATGACGCCGTCATACTTTCGCATCGGCGGCTTGATGATGGACTTGCCCGCAGGCTTCGAGAAGCGTTGCCGGCAGTTCCTCGAAGGCTTCCCGCACTCGCTCGAAGACTTTCACGATCTGCTGACCGGCAATCGTATCTTTCAGAAGCGCACGCGCGGGGTCGGCGTCATCTCAGCCGAGGACGCGATTGATTGGGGCTTGACGGGGCCCTCTCTACGCGGCAGCAACGTCGCGCTCGACATACGCCGCGCGAATCCTTATTCGGGTTACGAGAACTACGACTTCGAGATTCCCGTCGAGACGGGCTGCGATGTGTGGTCGCGCTACATGGTGCGTATGCGCGAACTCCCCGAATCGATCAAGATCATCCGTCAAGCTGTGGATCGACTCAAGCCCGGCCCCGTCAAGGCCGACGCGCCGAAAGTCGTCCTGCCTGATCGCGAGGCGATGAAGACGCACATGGACGCGCTCATACATCACTTCCTGATCGTCGCCGAAGGCTTCAACGTGCCCGTCGGCGAGGTCTATCAAGCGATTGAAGGATCGAAGGGCGAGCTTGGCGTCTATATCAAGTCTGATGGTGGCCCTAAGCCCGCGCGCGTCCACGTGCGAGGTCCGAGTTTCATCAATCTTTCGGCCCTTCCGCTGATGACCGAAGGCGAGATGATCGCAGACCTCGTCGCCGTCATCGGCTCTTTAGACATCGTGCTCGGAGAGATTGACAGGTAGCCATCAGCGTTCAGCATTCAGCGTTCAGCCAAACCTTGAGGCTGTCTTGCTGAATGCTGACGGCTGACGGCTGAGTGCTTACGCATGAGTTCACAGTTCACGCCCAACAATCCTTTGCCGCAGGAAGCGCCCACGCCGCGCGAGATGGCCGTGTTCTCTGCGGAAGTTGAGGCGGAGATCGACGCGCATCTCGCGAAGTATCCGAAGGAGCGCAGTCGTTCGGCGATCCTGCCGTTGATGTTCATCGTGCAGCGCGAGCGCGGCTGGCTCGATCCGGCGGGCGTCGCGTATCTCGCGGATCGCTTGCGCCTTCGCATCACGGACATCTGGGAGGTAGCCACCTTCTACTCGATGCTCAACACGAAGCCCGTGGGCCAGTATCACGTGCAGGTGTGCCGCACGCTCTCTTGCAAGATCATGGGCGCGGCTACGATCACGGAACACTGCTCAAAGAAACTCGGCATCAAGGTGGGCGAGACGAGCGACGACGGCAAGTTCTCGCTCTCCGAAGTTGAATGTCTGGGCTCGTGCGGCACAGCCCCGATGCTGCAACTGGGCTTCGACTATCACGAGAACCTGACGCCCGAAAAAGTTGACGCTCTTCTAGATCAATGTTCGCGCGACGAATACGAGTTCAAAGTCAAAGTCTCGTAAACGGTGTGCCACGGCTTTGAGTTCTTTTCGATTTACCATTTACGATTGACCATCTACCAATCAATGTTCATCGGCGCAATCGGCTGCGAGCCGCTACAACTCAGACGCGTCCATCTCGAAGGGTCGCACACGCTCGACGTGTATCGACGCAACGGCGGCTACGAGGCGATCAAAAAAGTTCTCGATGGACTGTCGCCCGATGATGTGATCGCCGAGATCAAGAAGTCCGCGCTGCGCGGTCGCGGCGGCGCAGGATTCCCAACGGGCATGAAGTGGAGTTTCGTCCCGAAGGACTCACCGAAGCCAAAGTACGTCGTCTGCAACGCAGACGAATCTGAGCCCGGCACGTTCAAGGATCGCTACCTGATGGAGCGCGATCCGCACGCGCTCATCGAAGGAATGTTGATTGCGGCTTACGCGCTCGGCGCGCGCGTCAATTACATCTACACGCGCGGCGAGTATCGCTACCTCATCAACATTATGGACGCCGCGCTCGACGAAGCGCGCGCCGCAGGTCTGCTCGGCGAGAAAATCTTAGGCTCAAATTTTTCGTGCGACATCTACACGCACACGGGCGCGGGCGCGTACATCTGCGGCGAAGAGACTGCGCTCTTGAATTCGCTCGAAGGCCTGCGGGGCCACCCGCGCATGAAGCCCCCCTTCCCCGCCGTCTCCGGCCTCTATGCGTGCCCGACGGTCGTCAACAACGTCGAGACGCTGACCGCCGTGCCCGACATCATCAAGATGGGCGGCGAGGCTTGGCAGAAGTTGGGGACGGAGAAGAGCGGCGGCACAAAGGTCTGGTCGGTCTCCGGCCACGTCGCACGCCCCGGCGTCTATGAGCTGCCGATGGGCTACTCCGACATGGAGAAGTTCATCATGGAGGACTGTCAAGGCATCGCGAACGGGCGACAACTCAAGGCGGTCATTCCCGGCGGCTCATCTGTTTACATCATGCCCGCGCGCGACATCGTAGGTAAGAGCGTGAAGATGGATTACGAGGGACTCGTCGCGGGCGGCTCGATGGTCGGCTCTGGCGGCTTCATCGTGATGGACGAGACTGTAGATATTTTTGAATCGACGATGAACCTGACGGAGTTTTACAAACACGAATCATGCGGCTGGTGCACGCCCTGTCGAGAGGGCACGGACTGGCTCGTCAAAGTCTTCAAGCGCATCGCGCGTGGCGAGGGCCAGCCCGACGACGCGCAACTGCTCCTCGATCTCTGCGACAACATCGAGGGCAAAAGTTTCTGCCCGCTCGGAGATGCCGCAGCGTGGCCCATTCAGTCAGCGATCAAAAAGTTCCCCGAAGATTTTCGTAAACACCTTGTCGGCATCGCGGAGCGCGCGACGGTCGGCACGACATCGTCGCCCGTCGCAGCGCGCGAGGGCGCGGCGACAGAAGCGTTGCCGACTGTCTGAGTTGCTGACGCAATCTCAAGAACGAATTTTTATGTCGCAAGAGTTAATCAAGGTCACGGTCAACGGTCAGGACTATCAGGTCGCGAAGGGCGCGCGACTCATCGACGTGTGCCGCGAGAAGGGCCATTCCGTCCCCTCGTTCTGCTATTACGCAGACCTCGCGTTGCAGGCTTCGTGCCGGATGTGCTTGGTTCGCATCGAGAAGATGCCGAAGCTGCAAACGTCTTGCACGATCACTTGCACGGACGGGATGATCGCGACGACCGAGAGCGCGGAGATCGAGAAGGCGCGACGCGGCATGGTTGAGTTTCTGCTCGCGAATCACCCGCTCGATTGTCCTGTGTGTGATCGCGGCGGCGAGTGCGAGTTGCAGGAGATGGTCTTCGATTGGGGCGGCTTGGAAGAACGCTTCACCGAGAAGAAGAACGCCTATCCCGAAAAATTTCTCTCGCCCATCGTCGCCAATGATCCGCAGCGTTGCATCCTCTGCAAGCGTTGCACGCGCGTGTGTGATGAGTGGATGGGCGAGGACGCGATTGAGGCGGGTGGCCGCGGCGCGAACACCGTCATCGGAACTTACGACGGCTGGCTCAACTGCTCGCAGTGCGGCAACTGCATAGAGGTCTGCCCGACCGGAACTCTACTCGACGCGACATACCGACATCAGGCCCGGCCATGGGAGTTGTCGCAGACGGTGACGACCTGCACGTTCTGCTCCGACGGCTGTCAGATGTCTCTTGGAAGCCGTGCGGGTGAGGTCATGCGATCCGTCGCGCGTGATCGTTACGTCGATGGCATCAACGGAGAGTTTCTCTGCATCAAGGGCCGGTTCGCGCACCCGTTCATCAATCACGAGGAGCGGATCAAGACGCCGATGATCCGCTACAAGAAGGGTGGCAGACTCGTGCCCGCCACTTGGGACGAGGCTCTACACTACGTCACGGAAGGCTTCGAGGCGGCCCGCTCGGCCTACGGCGGCGAAGGCTTTGGCGTCGTCGGCAGTTCGAGAATCACGAACGAGGCGAACCATGCGTTGCTACGCTTCGCACGCGAAGTGATCAAGACCGATAACTACACCGCGACCGACGCTTTCTCGCTCGCGCCTTTCTTTAAGAACCTCGGCGCGCCCATCGCCACACACAAAGATATTCGCAACGCGAAGACCATCGTGCTGATCGGTGGCGAGCCCGAAGAGTTGCAACCGCTCACGGGCCGCTACATACGCCAAGCTGTTCGCAACGGCGGCGCACAGCTCGTCATCTTCAACAACACGCCGATCCGTCTGAAGGAACAGGCGGCCCAGTTCATACACATCAACGCGGGGACGGAGGATGCGGTCGTCTTCGCACTCAGCACAGGCGGCGACGCTGATCTCGCCGCGCGTAAACTTGGCGTTGAAGCGAGCGCGCTCGCCGATGCGCGAAAGTTGATTGAAGAGACGGCGGGCGACATTGTTCTACTCTTCGGCGGCGAGTTATCGGGCGCGGCGCAGGCTGTGCTCGCGCAGTTGCCTGCGGCATTTGGCGCACGCGAGGGCCGCCGCTTCCTGTTTCATCCGTTGCCGATCTACAACAACAGCGTCGGTGTCCAAGACATCGGTTTGATGAACGGCCGGCTCGATGCTGGCGCGATGCTGGCCGCGTGCGGCGAATCCGTTCACGCGCTCTACGTCGCGGGGAGCTTCCTGCCGCAACACCTCGCGGGTCGCGAGGACGCGCTCGCGAAATTAGACTTCCTCGTCGTGCAGGAGTTGTTCGAGACGGAGACGACGAAGCACGCGGATGTGGTGCTGCCCGCCGCTTCATTCGCGGAGACCGACGGCACGTTCACGAACAACGCGGGCCAGGTGCAACGCGTCAGGCAGTCGATCCCGCCCGTTCATCAATCGCGTCCCGACTGGATGATCACGGACATGATCGCGCGCGCGCGCGGCACGGAGTTCGATTATCAACTTTCTGCGAGCCGCGTCTTCCAAGACATCGCACGCAACGTCGCGGCTTACGAAGGCATGCGCTATCCCGCGCTCAAGGATGAGTCGAACCCCGTGCAGGCGAAGCACGCGATTGCATCGGGCGCGGACGTGACATCACAGATGCAGACGCTTCGTCGCAAGGTCGAATCACTCATCGAGACTAATGACAAGGCGCAGGCGACGCCGCCCGTCGGGCACGAGTTGTTCAAGCCCGGCACGCTGACGAAAAGGACGCCGCAGTTTCTCCTGCTCGACGCCGGTAATCCGAAGCCGCCGACCGTGCTCATCTCGCCGCTCTACCAGTTGACGGTCGATCCTAACTTAAGACGTGCGACGGTCAACGCGACGGGAGACTGAAGAGATAAGTATGAAGTAGGAACGATGAGCGATGAACTGAAAACAGTTTGTCTTAAGTTCATCGTCCATCGTTCCTACTTCATCGTTAGCTTTTATGAACTGGGATAACCCGTACATCTACGCGCTCGGCAAGTTCGTGGCGATCAACGTGACGTTCATCGGGGTGCTGATGATCGTGGCGTACACGGTGCTGGCGGAGCGGCGCGTGCTCGGCTTCATTCAGGGTCGTCTGGGCCCGAATCGTGTCGGCTATGGAGGGATGCTGCAGCCCTTCGCCGATCTGTTGAAGTTCATCCTCAAGGAAGAGATCGTCCCCGACAAGGCAACGCGTTTCGTCTATTTTCTCGCGCCGATCATCGCCATCACCGCCGCGCTCATGTCGATGATCGTCTATCCGTTCGGGCCCGACGTGACGCTGCCCTTCATCGGTCGCATACGACTCGTCATTGCGCAGTTCGACGTGGCACTGCTCTACGTTTTGGCGATCACTTCGGTCGGCGTCTATGGCGTCGCGCTCGCGGGATGGGCGTCGAATAGCAAGTTCAGTCTGCTTGGAGGCTTGCGCGCGGCGGCGCAGTTGATCTCTTACGAACTATCGCTTGGCCTCTCGCTCGTCGGCGTCGTGTTGATGTCGGGCACACTCGATCTCTATCAGATCGTGGAGCAGCAGTCGGGCTGGTACGGGATGCACTGGAATCTCTTCAAGCTGCCGCTACCGCAAGTTCTCGGCTTCGTTATCTATTTGATCTCGGCGATTGCGGAGACGAATCGCGTGCCGTTCGATCTGCCGGAAGCGGAGACGGAACTCGTCGCGGGCTTCCACACGGAGTACAGCGCCTTGAAGTTCGCGCTCTTCTTCATGGCGGAGTACGTCAACATGTTCACCGTCTCCGTGCTCGCTTCGACGCTTTTCTTAGGCGGCTGGAACGGGCCCTTCGTGGCGCAGCTTCCCTTGCTCGGTGTCTTCTATTTTCTCGCAAAGGTCTTCTTCTTTCTGTTCCTCTACATCTGGCTGCGCGGGACGCTGCCGCGCTTCCGCTTCGATCAACTAATGAGTTTCGGCTGGAAGTTCCTGCTGCCCGTCGCGATCTTAAATGTCGTGCTGACGGCGACGGCTCTCTATCTGTGGGGCTGACGAAATTGACGGAACTTCGCGAGAATTCCGGTCGCTGATTTTATGTTCGGACTGACGATGATCATCGCGGCTCTCGCCGACTACTTCCCGATGCTGCTCTTCGCCGTGCTGTTTCTGATGGCGGTGGGCGCGGCCATCTCGCTCGTTACGCAGCGCAACCCGCTCTACAGCGCGATCTCTCTGGTCTTCGTCTTCCTCTCGCTCGCGGGTCTTTACATATTGCTCGCCGCGCCTTTCATTGCCGCCGTGCAGGTCATCGTTTACGCGGGCGCGATCATGGTCTTGGTCATCTTCGTCATCATGCTCTTGAACGTGGAAGAGACAGAGCAGCCCGGACGCGCGCGCCTGCGCTACTTGCTCCCGACGGCGGTCGTGCTCGCCGCCGTGCTCTTCGCCGAGGCAGCGTTCATCATCTTCTTCGTCCACGGCACGGGTGTGGATCGCGCCAACGCCGCCGCGCCCGCCAACACAGGTTTGACGGCCAACATCGGCGCGGGACTATTTACCACTTACCTGCTCCCCTTCGAGATCACTTCGCTCCTGATCCTGATGGCAATCGTCGGCGCGATGACACTTGCGCGACGCGCCTCCGTCCTTCGACCAACAGACGTTATCGTGCCCGGCGCGCAGTCGCTCACGCGACACACGCTCGCATCGACGCAGTTGAGCGAGACGACACCCGTTATTACACACACGACTGCCGAAGCCGAGCGCGCGCTCGGACTCAGCAACGCGCCGCACAGGAGGGAGAGAGGCTGACGATGTTGATCCCCCTGTCATGGTATCTCGCGCTCTCGGCCATCCTGTTCACCATCGGCGTGGCGGGCGTGCTCATCAAGCGCAACGTGATCGCGATGTTCATGTGCATCGAGCTGATGCTCAACGCCGTGAACCTCACGTTCGTCGCCTTCTCGTCTTACTTCCGCGACGCGACGGGGCAACTCTTCGTCTTCATCGTCATGACGGTTGCCGCCGCCGAAGCCGCCGTCGGACTTGGAATCATCATCGCCGTCTTCCGCAATCGCGAGTCGCTGAACGTGGACGACGCGAGCGTCATGAAATATTGAAGCAATCAGCCGTCAGCACTCAGCTTTGAGTGGCCCACGGCTGCAAGGTTCACGATAACTTCCGAGGTTTGGCTGACTGTTGACGGCTGATTGCCGACTGCTATGTTGCGCTACATCATCTTCGCCCCACTCGTCGGCGCGGCCCTTAACTGGCTCGTCGGTCGGCGCGTGCGTAGTGAGGCGTTCATCGGCGTGGTCGCGTGCGGATCGGTTCTCATCCCCGCTCTGGTCGCGTTCTATCTCGCGTTCGGCAGTCCCGGCGTGCTCGTCTCCAGCTCGACGCAGCCGGTCTTCGATCACCTCTGGACGTGGCTCGAAGTCGGCACGTTCCGCGCGGACTTCGGCTTCGCGATGGATCGTTTGAGCGGCATCTACGTCTGCTTCATCACCTTCGTCGGCTTCCTCATACACCTCTTCGCTACCGGCTACATGCGCGGCGATAAAAGTTTCTATCGCTTCTTCGCATATCTGAACCTGTTCATGTTCATGATGCTCACGCTCGTGCTGGCGGACAATCTCTTGTTGATGTTCGTCGGGTGGGAGGGCGTCGGCCTCTGCTCATATCTTTTGATCGGCTACTACACCGATCGCAAAGAGGCGGGCGACGCGGCGAAGAAGGCCTTCATCGCCAATCGCGTCGGCGACTGGGGCGTCGTGCTCGGCATCATGCTCGTCTTCTTTTTGACGGGCTCGATCAGCTTCTTCGACAAGTCCGCGCAACTCACCGGTGGCGCAGTCGTACAGAGCGCGCTCGGCATCGTTATGAAGATGCCTGTCGAGGCGTTCACGTGGCACGCGCTCTTCGCCGGCGGCATCACGTCTGCCGCGCTGCTCCTGTTCATCGGCGCGACGGGCAAGAGCGCGCAGATACCGCTCTACGTCTGGCTGCCCGACGCGATGGCTGGCCCTACGCCTGTCTCAGCCTTAATTCATGCAGCGACGATGGTCACGGCGGGCGTCTATATGATCGTGCGTTGCTCGGCGATCTTCACGCACGCGCCCGCGACGATGTTCATCGTTGCCATCATCGGCGCGGCGACGGCCATCTTCGCCGCAACCATCGGCATCGCGCAGAACGACATTAAAAAAGTTCTCGCCTACTCGACTGTCTCGCAACTCGGCTACATGATGCTCGCGTGCGGCGTCGGCGCGTTCACCGCCGCGATCTTTCACGTCATGACGCACGCCTTCTTCAAGGCTCTCCTCTTCCTCGGCTCTGGCAGTGTCATCAACGGGATGAATCACGAGCAGGACATGAGGCGCATGGGCGGCTTGAAGAAATATATGCCCGTCACGTTTGCGACAATGGCCGTCGGCTGGCTGGCGATTAGCGGCTTCCCTTTGCTCTCCGGCTTCTTCTCGAAGGACGAAATCCTGTGGAAGACTTGGAGCACGAACGCCGTCGCGATCCCCGCAGGCATGGGACAGGCCCTCTGGTTCGTCGCCGCGATCACGGCGGCTCTCACGGCCATCTACATGACGCGCCTCATGGTGATGACCTTCTGGGGCACGGAGCGTTTCCGCGAAGCGCACGCGGCCGACGACGCACACGCGACGCACGCACACGCGCACGCCGCGACCGATGAGACTGATGAGACTGACTTCGTCGAAGGCGAGGAGCACGAAGAGCATCATGGGCCGGTAGAGCCGCGCGAGTCGCCGTGGACGATGACCGTCCCGCTCATCGTGCTCGCGATCCTTTCAATGGTCGGTGGTCTCGTCGGCATCCCTTACGCACTCAGTGGTGGCTCAGTGACGAACTACTTCGAGCGCACGCTCGACCCTGTGGTTGCGCGCGCGCCCGAACGCGGCGAGCCATCACACGAGACAAATCCCATCGAACGCGCAACCGGCGAATCCCTGCGCGTGCCCGCCGCGCACAGCAACGAAGGCGCTGTGCCACGGTCTGTCGGCGAAGGCGAGCAAGGCGCGACGGCGAATGATCGCGCGCCCGATCCGCGCGAAGTTTCTAAGGAGCGACTGTCCACAGGCATCTCCGTCGCCATCGGCTTGATCGGCATCGCCATCGGCTGGACATACTTTAAGAAGCGACCGCTCGCGCGTCTGCCGAAACTTTTGGAGAACAAGTATTACGTCGATGAGTTTTATGACGCGGCCATCATCAACCCGATCAAGATGGGATCGCGCGAAGGCTTGTGGAAAATTTTCGACGTGGGCGTGATCGATTGGCTCGTCAACGGCTTGGCGCGCGGCACGCGTGAGATGGGGGACGTTTCGCGTCGCGCGCAGCAAGGCTTCGTGCGCGGCTATGCGGCCATCATCCTTGTCGGCGCGCTGGCCGTCATCGGCTACTTCGTCTTTCTATTCGCGCGCGTCTTTCGTTAAACGCTCTCGCGTCTCTCGATAATTTTATGCAGCACTACCTGCTCACGATCCTGATCCTGCTGCCCGCCGCCGGCGCACTCGCCACGAGCCTGCACGGGCTCGCGCCCTATCGACGCGACGCGCATTACCGTTGGATCGCACTCGCCTTCTCGACACTAACTTTCCTGCTCTCGCTCCTGTTGCTCAAGGGCGACGGTGCGGCGGGCCAGTTTCAGTTCGCGCAGGATGTGAACTGGATCGGCGCGATAGGGGCACGCTATCACGTCGGCGTTGACGGCATCAGTTTGTGGCTCGTGTTGCTGACGACGCTGCTCGTGCCGATCTCGATCCTGTCGAGTTGGAACGCAGTAGAAAAACGGCCGCTCGGTTTCTACACATTCATCTTGATCCTGGAAGGCGCGATGATCGGCGTCTTCGCGTCGCTTGATCTGCTCGTCTTCTATCTCTTCTTCGAGGCGTCGCTCGTGCCGATGTTCTTCCTCATCGGAGTCTGGGGCGGCGAGCGCAGGGTCTATGCGGCAGTCAAGTTCTTCATCTACACGGCAGTCGGATCGCTTTTGATGCTCGCCGGGATCATCGCGCTCTACTTCATGTACGCGAACGCGAACAACGGCGCGGGCACGTTCGACTACGTCACGCTCTTGGGTGCGCTGCGCGATCATAAACTCGCGCTGACGAACGCGGCGGGACAACCGACGCACGCGCAGTTCTGGCTCTTCCTCGCCTTCGCGCTGGCCTTCGCCATCAAAGTCCCTTTGTTCCCCTTGCACACTTGGTTGCCGGACGCGCACACGGAAGCGCCGACGGCCGGATCGGTTCTGCTCGCGGGCGTGATGCTCAAGATGGGGACATACGGCTTCATGCGTTTCAACTTCGGCCTCTTTCCCGAAATGGCCCGCGCCTCGGCTTACGTCTTCATCACACTCGCCGTCATCGGCATCATCTACGGTGCGCTCGTCGCGATGGTGCAGCCCGACATGAAGCGTCTGGTCGCATATTCATCGGTCAGTCACATGGGCTTCGTCATGCTTGGTCTCTTCTCTTTCACAGAACAGGGTATGCAGGGCGCGCTCTACCAGATGTTGAATCACGGCGTCTCGACCGGCGCGCTGTTTTTGATCGTCGGGATGATCTATGAACGCAGACACACGCGCATGATCTCGGACTTCGGCGGACTCTCGAAGCCGATGCCGTGGTTCGCGACCCTGTTCGTCTTCGCGTCGCTCTCTTCAATCGGGCTGCCGCTTCTGAACGGCTTCATCGGCGAGTTTTTGATCATGCTCGGCATGTGGACTTCGCCGTTTCAGTTTGCGCGCTGGATGAACCCCCGCGTGGTAACGATGTTCGCGGCGACGGGCGTCATCTGGGCGGCGGTCTATATGCTCTGGATGTTGCAGCGCGTCTTGTTCGGTCGCTTGAAGAGCAAGGCGAACGCGCGGCTGACTGATCTAAGTTGGCGAGAGATCGGATTACTGTTACCGCTCCTCGCGTTGATGATCTACATGGGCGTCTATCCGCGCCCGTTCCTCTCGCGCACTAGAGAGAGCGTGCAGGCTGTGCGCGCGCGCTTGCTGCCGCAGACCGGCGGCGAGATCGCCGAAGAGCCTAAGAAGTAATGAGCACGGTTTGAAGATAAGACGATGAACTTCTGTCTCGCATTGCAGACGCTCGCGCCCGCCTCGCCGGACGTGAACATGAGTTTGATCCTGCCCGAAACGATCGTCTCTGCGGCCGGCGTGCTCGTCATGCTCGTCGATGCTTTTACGCGACGCACAGATCGACGTTGGCTCACAGGCACGCTCTCACTCGTCGGACTTGTCGCAGCAGCAATGGTCTGTCTCTCGCTCTGGAACGGCGCGGGCGCGCACGAGCTTTATGCCTTCAATCGCATGGTCGTGCTCGACCATATGCGACTCTCGTTCACGCTCGTCTTCCTCGTCGTCTCCGCGTTGACGATCTTCGTCTCGATGATCTGGATCGAGTGGGAGCGTCTGCCTGCGGGCGAGTTTCATGCGCTGCTGCTGTTTGCGACTGTGGGGATGATGCTCATGGCTTCGGGCGCAGACCTCGTCATCATCTTCCTCGGCATCGAACTGCTCTCTATCGCGACCTACGTTATGGCCGGTTTCCGTCGCACGGACTTGCGCTCGAACGAATCGTCGATGAAATACTTCATCCTCGGCTCGTTCTCATCCGCGTTCCTGCTCTACGGTATTGCGCTTACTTACGGCGGCACTGTGACGAGCGCGGGCGGCGCGGGCACGACGAACATACGCGAGATCGCACAGCGCATCGGCGATCCGTCGCTCCCCTACTCGGCACTGCTCTACGCGGGCGCGGCGATGATGCTCGTCGGCTTCGCATTCAAGATCGCAAGCGCGCCCTTTCACGTCTGGACGCCGGACGTTTACGAGGGCGCGCCAACGCCCGTCACTGCATTCATGGCTGCGGGCCCCAAAGCTGCGGGCTTTGCAGGCTTCATGCGCGTCTTCCTCTTCGCCTTCCCCTTCGTCGCGGGCGCAGCCGCCGCTTCGCAACTTCACAACGCGTGGCTCAACACGCTCGTCGTGATCTCGATGCTGACGATGACCGTCGGCAACCTTGCCGCGCTCGTGCAGACGAACGTCAAGCGGATGCTTGCCTATTCGTCCATCGCGCACGCGGGCTATGCGCTCGTCGGCTTCATTGCCGCAGGCGCGACTACAGATGCGGGAGAACGTCAAGAGGCCATCGCCGCCGTCGTTTTTTATCTGCTCGCCTATGCCGTGATGAACATCGGCGCGTTCGCCGTCGTCACCGTCATGGCCCGAAGCGGCGACCGGCGCACGGAGATCGAAGACTATAACGGCATAGGCTTTCTCGCCCCCGCTCTCTCTCTGACGCTCACGCTCTTTCTCTTGAGCCTGCTCGGTGTGCCGCTCACAGCAGGCTTCATCGGCAAGGTGCTCGTCTTTCGCTCCGCGCTTGCGCAAAGCGCGCAGGGCTCGCGATACACTTGGCTCGTCGTCATCGGCGTCGTCAACACGGCCATCTCCGCTTACTATTACCTGCGCCTCGTCGTCGCGATGTTCTTCCGCGAACGCACGAGCCAGTGGGCGGCCCCGCGCATCCCCGTGGGAATCACCATCGCTCTCATCCTGACGATCCTCGGCGTGCTCTACCTCGGCGTCTTCCCCGGTCGCCTCATCGACGCACTACGCGTCGCACAACCTTCGCTCAGCCAGTTAAAGCCGTAAATCGAGAAATCGTAAATCGTAAATCGTGAGCGGGAGAAGCGGTATCTTCTTCTTCACGATTTACGATTCACTATTCTCGATTTACCATTCACGTCTTTTGGTGTATGTATGCCACGTGAGCAGCGCGGCATCAAAGAAGGCGGAGGACATGGCGGACGATTTTGGCGAGCGGCTGCGGCGTGGACGCACGCCTTCGCTCGAATCGCTGCGCGCGCGCATTCGCGAGACGCTGGGCGACGAATGGCTGCCGCGCATCTATCGCGAGCGCGTGAGGACTATACGAACGCGCTCGCACCAGCTTCCAGCGTCGAATAGCTCTCCGCAGGTTGAAGTCCAGCACACGCTGCTCGGCGTCGAGTTGAAGATCGGTCGCCGCCGCGTCTCCTGCCCAGACCTCGCGACGGCGCGCTACCTCTCGGTCTTCGCGCGCGCGGGATGTGCGGAGGTGGCCGTGCCCTACGACATCACGAAAATCTCGCTCCTCGCCGATGACCTCGAATCATCTTGGCAGCGCACGATGCTCCTCGCCGAACATCTCACCGATGGGCGCGCACGATCATTCCGCACGCGTCTGCGTAAACTTCTCGCCGGAGAGATTCGCGCGGGCGTGGTTGAGGCTGGCGCGGGCGAGGCTGTCCCGCAGTTTAAACAGGAGACGCAGCAAGGTCTCTATCGCGAGCGCGTGCCGCGCGCATGATTTTTCGCGCCGCGTCAGTTACAATCAGACCGATGCACGAACTCAAAGATTTTTCACAGACCGATCAAGCCGAGCCGCTGCCCTTCCCTTTCAACCAGCGTCCCTATTGCAAGTACGAGCCGATCGAGAAACGGATCGAGACGATCCGCGTCCTCGTCATTGACGACCTGCTGCGCGACGAGCGCGACATCTCGGACGTGGCTCGCGCCGAGTGGGGCCGGCGCGCTGACTCTAATCTGAAACGTGAGCGCGAGATCGCCGGTCTGGCCCTCGGCAACATCCGCAACAACATCGCGCGCCTCGTGCGCGAGCCCGAAACGCGCGTCGCGCATTTCTCAGAGATCGCCGACACTGCTGCGGAGTTTCAACCCGACGCCATCGTCTTGAGCGGCACGCTGCGCGATTTCGATTATTACAAGCCGGAGCTGCTTGAAGAGTTCGGCCGCTTTATGCGCGCGACACGGATTCCCGTCCTCGGCATCTGCGGCGGCCACCAGATGATCGGCTTGAGCTTTGGCGCGCGCGTCGTCACGCTCGACAACAAAGAGCAGCACGAGAATCGCGCGGGACGGCCCTTCGAGTACCAGTATCGCTTCGTGCGCATCATCGATGCGATTGATCCGATCTTCGTCGGGGTTGATGATCGCGACTCAGGCATCTGGCAGGACTACACCATCGAATCGTGCATCCTGCGCGTTTGGCAGAACCACGGCCTACAGCTCGACCGCGTGCCCGAAGGCTTCAAGCTCATCGCGACCGCCTACTTCTGTCGCAACCAGATGATGGTCAAGCGCACGGACGGCCAACTCATCTACACCGTCCAGTATCATCTCGAAAAATCTTTCGAGGACTGGGACAAGCGACGCGCGACGCGATGGGAACACCCGAACGACTCGCGCGACGGCCGGATCATCTTCGAGAACTTTTTGAACCTCGCGCTGGAACATTCGCGGCAGGCATAACGACGCCGCACAGTGAAAGATAAAGGCAGAGGCCCGCGCCGAGTGACGCGGGCCTCTGCCTTTCCATCTATTCAAGACTCCTTCCATCGATCAACTCACCGGCACGTTTTCTATCGTTCTCACGATCAGTCGATCAACCACCGCCTTCAAATCATTAGTCTCCGCGAAGACCTTCAACTGATCGTCGGCTGATGTGCCGCGCTCAAGGATCGTGTGGATGTGCTCCACCTCTTTGCGCGAGCCGAGATCGTCGAGCACGTCGTCAACGAAGTCGAGCAGCTCGCGTATGAGATCGCGCGTCGGGACTTCCTTCTGCTTGCCGAAGTCGATCATATTGCCTTCGAGCCCATAGCGCACCGCGCGCCACTTGTTCTCTTGAATCAGCATCCGACGATAGAGCCGGAAGCCGAGGTTGCGCTCGATGAGCCGGTCGAGCTTGCACACAATCGCCTGAAAGAGCGCGGCGATGGCGATGGTATCGTCCACGCGCGTCGGTATGTCGCAGACGCGAAACTCCAGCGTCGGGAAGTAAGGATGCGGTCGCACGTCCCACCAGATTTTCTTCGGGTTGCTGATCGAGTTCGTGTCGAGCAGCATCTGGACATACTGCGCGAAGGCCGTGTAGGAGCCGAAGTGATCGGGGATGTCTGTGCGCGGAAACTTTTTGAAGACCTCGGAGCGATAAGATTTCAGTCCGCTATTGACGCCGAGCCAGAAAGGCGACGAGGTGGTGAGCGCGAGCACGTGCGGCAGGAAGTAGCGCGCGGCGTTCATGATGTGAATCTGCCGCTCGCGATCTTCGATGCCGACGTGGACGTGGAGACCGAAGATGAGCAGCGAGCGCGCGACCATCTGCAACTCTTCGATGAGAAGCATGTAGTGTGGGTCGTCGAAAATCTGCTGGTCAGTCCACTTCGAGATGGGGTGCGTGGAGGCGGCGACGATGGCGAGCCCATTTTTTCGCGCGAGCCCGGAGACGATGGAGCGCAGGTTCGTGATATCGACGCGCGCTTCCTGTATGTTGCGACAAATCCCTGTGCCCACTTCCACCTGCGCCTGCATCATCTCCGGCTTCACCTGCTCGCCGAGGATCATCCGGCCCTCTTCGAGCATCTCCGAGACGTGCGACTTCAGCTCGCGCGTTTCGGGATCGACGATCTGAAACTCCTCCTCGATGCCGAGCGTGTACTTGTCAGCCATGCTTCACAGCTCCTCCCCTGTCCCGCCACGCAATCATGCTATCGCGATAAATCATAACCTAGCGCGTCGGCGATCTCCTCCGTGTGTGGCGTGCGTGCGCGCAGCTTCTCGTGCCAAAGGTGGAGCAACAGGCTTGAAGGTCTCGCCAAAGGCGCGTGTAGATCGAAGTGAACCGACCATTCGCGCTTGCGCCTTCGCGCGCGTAGAAAGTGGAGCGCGGCCTTCGCTCTTTTCAACTCGTAGAATCCTTCCGCAGTGTCACCGTGCGCGGCGAAGCGCGAGGTGAAGCGCGTGCTGCGACTGAGTTTGGATTTCAGTGCGGGCGCGGCGATGAACTCCAGACCGACGCCGCCCTCGCCGTAAACATTCGTCACGCGCTCGACTTCGCGCCACAGATTCAACTCGCTCAAACGACGCGCAAAGATCAACAGAGCACGCTGCTTCTCTAAATCGAGCGCGTTAAAAACATCCCCGGCGTCCGCGCCTCCATAGAGGCCTTCGAGCTTCCCGTCAAGCGCGTCGCGCAGGTTCGGCGCAAGCCCGCGCCAGTCAAGCTCGCGCATTTCAGACACGCGCTCACTCGCCGGAGAGGGCCTGCTCGATGGTCGCGCGATCATGCTCGCTTAGCCCGTGAAAGCTCACGCCGACTCCGCGCCCCGGATTGCTATAAACCACTTCGGCGTTGACGACCACGTCGCCTTCTGGGAAAGGCAGGCGCAGCGTGAGCAGTCCGCCTTCCGGCAGCTCTTTCTGTGTGTTCATGTAGAGCCCGCCGACGCTGATGTCCTTCGTGCTCGCGATGCCGGTGGCGTCCGCGCCGTCGAAGAACACGTCCACGATGAGCCGCGAGCGGTCGAAGTGTCGCCGATCCTCTGTCGGCGTCTCGGCGTCTGCGTCAAAGTCTCTGGTCATCTGGGGGCCACTCCGCGTTGAAGTTTCGATAAGACAACGAAGAACATGCGATAGATCAAATGACGACTCAACTACCGGCTCGACTATTATCTCAACTGTCGCATGCCAACGCGCGGTTATGCGACGCGCTCAACTCTTCTCGTCGATGATGAAGGTCGGAACCATCCCGCCGCCCGAAGAGACGTTCGCCAATTCAGTCGAGGAGAGGCGCGTGAATGCCGAGCCGACCTTACCGTGGAAGAGCATCGGATCGAGATCGACGAGCTGTTCGGCGAAGTTGATCTTTCCGTCATCGCCGAGCGCGGGGAAAGTTTCACGCGCGGTCTTCACGCGCTCCTGCACGAGATAGTCGCCGTCGGCGAGCGCATGGCGCAGGGCCTCCTCCCAAGCAGACTCATCCGTGTTCCAACCGATGTAGATGCCGTGCCCGCCATAGTCATCGTTGGGCTTCAAGACGAGTTGATCGCGCCCGCTTCGTGTGAATTCAAGCAGATCGATCTGCGCGCCATGCCGCTCCGTGTGCTCGGCGCGCACCTTGCGTGTCCACGGCACGTGGCGTTTGATCACGTCGCGTTCCTCGCCGTTGAAAAGTCGCGCATGACGATCATCAGTCAGCACGGCGAAGAGGGCCTTCTTGTGGATCATCTTCGAGCGGAAGCTGTTGACCATGCACACGGCGCGCGCGCGATACGCTTCGAGCAGCGCGGGTTGCGCGTCCATGATCGGCAGATACTCGTTGACGAGCAGACGCTTGTAAACGATGTCGATCTCAAACGCGCCCGCGCGCAGTCTGCCGCCCGTGAACTCAAGCTCGTCTGGCGAAGCGATGATCGCAGGGTAGCCGCGACTCTCGAAGTATTCGCGGAACAACTCGAACTCTTTTTGCGTGGGCAGGCCCTTGAGATCGACGATGGCGATGCGCGGCGCGCGCGCAGGCTCGCGGCCGAGGAATTCACTATGAGCGCGCAGCAGCACTTCGAGCAACTGATGACGACCGTCGAAGATTCGCAAGTGGTAGCGTTCGGCGAAGCGGCGCATGACGGGAAGCGCGGAGAAGATTTCGTAGGCGGCATCGGCGTAGGCGATCCCCGCCGGACTCTCTCCGTTCAACTCGACGAAGCTGTAAGAGTCGCCCGTCAGAAACGAATCGAGCCGCGCGGTGGGCGAGACTTCTCGATAGCCCGGATCGATTGCGACCAACTCGCGCTCGATATCCGTCAGGCCCAGTTCGGCCAGTAGCGCGGAGTCTTCCACCGCCGCGTCCTTCACCTTCTGGATCGCGCCCCAGACCGTTTCGCAGATGCGCGTCACGCGTGCCCAGTCGCGCTCTGTGACGAAGTGTGGGCGCAGGTATGGCGAAAGCCTGCGACCGCCGAAGATCAGTTTCGCGCGTTCCAGCCCTTCGTCGAGCATGACGCGCGAAGACTCGGCGAGCACAGGGTCTTCCAGCAACTCGTGGTAGTAAGAGACGGCGTCCTGAAGCATCACTCTTGAAGACTTTCCGTTGAATTGAATGAGAGCTTGATCGCCGCTAGGGTATCACAAGTCGCGGCGCGTGGCGGGTGCAAAAGCGAGATGCCGGACGTGCCGCTACGCGCTAGTCTGTTCGCGTGATGGTTCGGAGTGAGAATGTTGTAGGTGAAACGGGCCGGTTATTTTTCAGGCGCAGGGCCGAGCTTGAGCGTGAGCTTCTTGCCGTCGCGCAAGACGCCGAGCGAGATCGAAGAGTTATCTTCGTGCGAGAGCTTTGCTTTCCAATCGACGCTGAGGCTTGGCTGATTATTCACCGTCTCGATCACGTCGCCGACGCGCAGGTCTGAATGCGCAGCCGGACTTTCAGGTCGCACCGCGACGACGAGCAGGCCCTTGAGCGTCTGCGCGTCGCCGTTGATGACAGTCGTCCTCAGAAATGCACGCGCTTCGACTCCGAGCGGCAGCAACGGATTTCCAACGATGGCCGGCGACGAGTCGGTGGCAGCGCGCAGGCGTGCTTGCGCCTCGATGAACTGCTGCTCGAAACGAGAGACCGTGAGGCTCATCTGCCTGTATGTCTCTTCCGTCTCCCGCAGCCTCTCGCGCACTCCGCGTAACTGCTCTTCGATGGCCCTCGCCTGCGCCCTCGTCGCGCCCGATCCGTTCGTCGTATAAGTATGTTGCAGCCGGGCCATCTCCTCTTGCAGCCGCGTCACTTCGGAGACGATGCGGCCTGCTTCGATCTGTGAGCGGGAGAGACTCGACTGTGCGGCGGAGACTTCGGCGCGCGCAGTTTCGGCGGCGGGGTTCTGCGCTTCGCTGAGCACGACGCGCAAGGAGAGCGGCGACGCGCCGGCGCGCAGCACGGTGAACTGCGCGGGCGCGTTGCCGCCGAGCTCTTTCAGAATCCACGTCATGTCTTCGACGTTGCGCACGTCGTGATCGCCGACGCGAGAGATCACGTCGCCGGTGCGAAGTCCGGCGCGCGCGGCGGGCGTGCCGGGAGCGACCGAAGTTAAGAGCACGCCCTGCTGCCTTCTGACGAGCGTCGAAGCCTGCACGCGCGTCCAACCTTGCGCGACGAAGAGATCGGGCGAAGTCTGCGCCACGGCGTCGCCGCGTGCGCCAAGCCACGGCTGCGGCACGCTCGCGCGACGCGCCTGCACGCGTGACGCCGCCGCGCGCACGGCTTCCGCCGGAAGCAGACGCGTCTGATGGCCCTCGTTGTGTTCGACGATGCCGACCAGCGCGTTGCGTTCCGAGAGCGCGACGCCACCGGCCCATTCGGGCGAGACATTTTGCGTTTCAACATCAAGCGTGATCGCTCGACCTGAAGCCGAGCGACGCACTTCTTTCAGCGTGCCCTCGATCTCGCCGAGGTTCATGTAGAGCACGCCTTCGTCGCCGACTGAATCGGGCGCGCGTGTCGTTGCCGTGCGCGACATTGATGAGGTCGAGCGTCCAACAACAGGCGCGCTCGCCGGAAGCGGAGCCCAGACACAAACGCGCTGACCGACGGCCAACGCCTGCGTTGTCTCCTTCGATGGCGTCATCACGAACTGGCTGGCCTCGAACAGAGAGAGGCCCGTGCTTGCGTCCAAGCCGACGAAACGCGCGTCGAACTCTGCGCCGTCGGCGCGCACAAGTTTGAAGCTCGAATCGCCGGGTGTGGTCGCGTTCTGTAACTCCGGGAACAGCGTCGCGAAGCTCAACACGTCGGAGTCCGACTGCGGCAAGCGCGCAACGACCGAGCGGCCATCAGGCATGACGTATCCGGCGACAATGTTCGTGCGGACGAACTTGTCGTCGAAGGTCGTGACGAAGGGCGCATCAGGCGGCGCAACCGAAGCGCGCAGCTTCCAACCACTCAGACGATGCACGACGGCGACGACCGGAGGCGCGGATGTTTGAACAATCGGGGCCGGGCCCAAGCTCTTCGCGCGCGCGGGCTGCGCCTGTATGGTTGCGATAACGATGCTCGTTGCTCTCGCCGGACGCATCGTCTGCTGCGCTTGAACTGTCACGCATGAAGCAGTGAGCATGACGAGCGCAAGATACGCCGTGCGCCCTTGCGTCGCGACGTTAACGACAGCGCATAGAGCATCGTTGAATAGTTTCGATCTACTCGACACCTTTACCACACACCCGTGTAAGAGACGTTCTTCATGTTCGCACGCGAAGGCGTCTGCCCGCGCGCGCCGAACGTGACGGGATCGATCGCAACCATGCGCTGCGCCCCGTGCAAGTCTTTGAACATTGCTTCAAGTCTGCGCTCCGGCGTCATCAACGGAAGCGGGATCGGCGTGCCCACGAAGATAGGCGACCCTTTCACGTCCGAGACGTGCGTTTCGAGTTGGCCCGCGCCCGGCTGCACGCGTGCGAGCTCTTCGAGAGTCTCGTCCGGCAGTACGAACTTCTCTCGTCGCGGCGCGCGCGACGCACGGACTGTCGTTGGGACGCCCTCGCGTCTCCCGTCTGCGATCTCGACGCTGTTCGACTGTTCGTGATGATCGATTGCCGCCGACTGCTGCGACCCTGCGTCGTTCGAGTCAATGCTCGTAGCGACCGGCCCCTTCTGCGCATCCGCAATGTTGTTTTGCGACTCGCTCATGCGGAAGTGAGCAAAGATGCCGAGCGCGAGGACGAGACAGCCCGCGACGGCGAGCCAAGCCGCGCCGGGGACGAACGTGTGCCACGAAGCGCGTGCGTGCGTCTCATCTTCCGACCTTGCGATGCGCGCGCGCAGTCGAAATTCAAAGTCGGCGGGCGCATCGACGCGCACGAGTCCGGCGACGAGCCCACGCAACGCTTCGCGCTCCGCGCGGAAGGCGCGACACGAATCGCACGAGGCGAGGTGCGCCAAAGCCATCGCGCCGAGTGTTGATGCGTGCCCGGTCTCTTCAATCTCAGTTCTGAACTTCTTGCAACTCATCTCTTCCCCTCGAAAACTTCTCATAGATACTGCTGCAACTTGTCGCGCAAAAACGCGCGCGCGCGACTGATGCGCGACTTCACTGTGCCCTCGCTCATCTCAAGGATGCGCCCGATCTCCTCGTAGCTGCGCTCCTCCACGTCTCTCAGCACGAGCGGCACTCGATACTTTTCCGGCAGCGTCGCAATCGCGCGTGCGATGGCGGCCCTTCGCTCGTCCTCAATCAACGTCACATCCGCCAAAGGCGCGCGATCAACCGGATCGAGTTCCGTCGCCTCGTCGAACGTGTCATGCGACTGGAAGAAGCCTGTGAGCGAGACGAGACGGTGACGCTTGCGCTTGCGCAACTCCGTGATCGCCAGATTCGTCGCGATGCGATAGATGTAGGTCGAGAAAGCATAGGTCGCCTGATATCTCTCCGCCGCGCGATAGACTCGCAGGAAAGTCTCCTGCGCGAGATCGACCGCCGAGTCGTAGTCGTTCGTCAGTCGATAGACGTAGTTCGTGATCGGATTGCGATAGCGTCGCACCAGTTCCGCGAACGCCGCCTCGTCGCCGACGCGCGCGGCTTCGAGCAGACTGTGATCGGAGAGCGGCTCAGGCACAGACACTTCGAGCCGCGCCGCCACTGCTGTTGCCGCAGGCGTCAGTGCGAGTTCTTCGATTGAGCTGATCGCACTCATGCAGGACAGGCGGGCTCGCCTCCATTTCGCGCCGGGCCCGATTCGCGCGAACTTAAACTCACGCGCCCCACGCCGGGAGAAGCCCGCGCGGATTATACACGCTGCCGCCGCCTCGCCCGCACCGTTACACGCCCGCGCTTACCTCCTTGTTCCCGAATCTTTCGCGCGCCACGACAGTGAAGATCGCGCTGGTGCGGCGGATTCTTTTGCAAAACTTTGCGGCGCGCGCGTCTGCTATAATCAGCACGTCACTTCAATTCGCCTTCGCCGAAACTTGAAAGGCGCGTGCTGGAACGCGCTCGATACTTCATAAGTTTCCGACATCTTTATGCCTCGCGAGATCAAGACGCACGCTACGATCCTTGAAGCCATCGGCAACGCCGACTCGATCTCCGAGTTGGTGGAGCGCGACAACGGCCACTTCAAGTACGAACTCGACTTGGAAGTCGTCGCCTACGGGCGCAACTACAATGGCAAGAAAGTAGGGCCATACGTCCGCCTCTTCGAGTTTGATCCCGGCGAAGAGATTATCCGCGAGGGCGACTGGGGCGGCAACACCTTCTACGTCGTCGTAGTAGGCGTGCTCGACGTGCTTGTCGCAGATTCGACGGGAGCATCTCACAAGGTCGCAGAGCTGCCGTCCGGCGTGAGCTTCGGCGAGATGTCAGTGCTTGCGGGCGTGCCGCGCAATGCGACAGTGCGCGTGTCGAAGGCCGCCTCCGCGCGCGTTCTCGAAATCACGCGGCCCGCGCTGCGCCTGCTCCGCAAGCTCCCGCGCTTCGGTCACTTGCTCGATGTGACCTACCGCGAACATGGTCTCGCGCGCACGCTCCTCGACGTGCGACACGCCACCGACGATGCTTTCGATCCGCAGTTGCTCGCGCGACTCGGCGACGCCGCGCGCTTCATCGTGTACGGCAAAAATCACCTGCTCCACTCCGAAGGCGAAGAGATCGAGCGCGTCGTCTTCATACGCAACGGATGGGTGCGTCGCGTTCGCGGCTTGCAGGTCAGCCCCGCCGCCGACATCGCGCACGCGCTCGACGAAGAGTCGCACGCTGACTTCCTCGGCGCGGGCAACTGTCTGGGTCTCGAAGGAGTGCTGACAGACGCGCGCTGGAATTACACGGCGACTGTGATGGCCCGCACCGAAGCTCTCGAAATTTCCATCGCACACCTGCGCGCCGATGCGCGTCTGCGCGATGAAGTCCTCCGACGCTTCTCCGACTTCTCGCTCGCCGACGACGACGTGACGCTCGATGCGCCGCAGCAGCTTCCCGCTCTCGCCGCAGCCGAAAAGGAGATCGCCACGGGGATCATCGACGGCTCGAACCTACTCATCATGGACATGGACTTGTGCGTGCGTTGCGGCAACTGTTCGCTCGCCTGTCACAAGGTTCACGGCAAGTCGCGCCTGCTTCGTCGCGGCATACACGTCGAGCGGCCCACGCGGATCGGCGGCGCGGCGGATCAACATGTGCTCGCGCCCTCGGTCTGTCTTCACTGCCAAGACCCCGAATGCCTGACGGGTTGCCCCACCGGGGCCATCGGTCGCTTTAATGATGGACAGATCGACATTGATCCGAAGACCTGCATCGGCTGCGGCGACTGCGCCGTACAATGTCCATACAACGCCATCACGATGGTCTCGCGCACAGAGCCCGCATCCGAGCCCCGCAAACTCGGCTTGCGTCTGAGCGACTGGCTGAGCCTCGCACCCGCTCCGCTCCCGCAACCCGTCGTGGAGACCGATAACCTGCTCGCCGTCAAATGCAACCTCTGTAATAACACTCCGCTCAACCGGCCCGGCACGCGCAGGCAGGCATACTCGTGTCAGGAGAACTGTCCGACGGGCGCGCTCGTCCGCGTCAATCCGCGCGAATATTTTTCCGAAGTCTCTTCGCGCATCGGCCTCATCTTCCAAGATCAGACGCACGCCATCGGTCGCAACATACACAAGCGCGATCCACTCGCGCGCCTCTTTCACGCGCTCGGCATCACGACGACCGTCGCGCTCACGCTCCTTTCTCTATGGCTGCTCTCGCGCCACGGCTTCGACGGCCGCATCGGCGCAACGTGGCTCACGTTTCGTTGGCTGACAGGTCTCATCGGGCTCGTCGGCATCGCCGTCGTCATGACTTACCCCGCGCGCAAACAGGTTTATCGAAGGCGCGCGGGCCCTCTGCGCTACTGGCTGCTCGCGCACGTTTACGCGGGCGTCGTCGCGGGCATCCTCTTGCTCATGCACGGCGGGCGCGCGAGCGGCGGAATGTTGACCACGCTTCTCTTGATCTCTTTCGATCTCACCATCGCTTCCGGCCTCTTCGGCATCGCGACATACATCGTCGTGCCGCGCGTGATGACGAGCATCGAGGGCGAGCCTCTGCTCGTCGAAGACCTACGTCAACGGCGCGACGAGTTGTACAGCCAACTCGCCGAGATCGGTCAACGCGGCGACGCACAGTTGCGCGCGCTTCTCAACGGGCACGTGCGGCGTCGCTATCTATCTTTCAGTTTCCTGCTTCGTCAGTACCTGCGTCGCGAAGAACTCTCGGCCCTGCACGCCTCGGCGCGCGTGGAGATCGAGGCGGAAGCGGCCCGACTCGCTGACGCAGACTCGCGCCGCCTACTCTACGAAGCGGTCGAGGCCACCATCACACTGCGACGCGTGGACGCGCTCATCTATTTGCATCAGTTGCTCAAGCTGTGGCTCGCGCCGCACGTCGTGGCCACCTCGCTCATGCTCGCGCTCTTGCTCGCGCACATCCTGCAAGTCGTCTTCTTCGTCGCGCGCTGATTCAGAGATCAACTCGGACACACGATGACAGATCGACTGAGCACTTACGTCGTCACGCGCGAGGATCGCTCGCAAGACCCCGTGACGTTCGTTGCCGAAGGGCTCGCCATCGGGCGACTCGCAGACTGCGAGGTGAGTCTCAACCATCCAACCGTCTCGCGCCTGCACGCGGGCGTGCGCGAGATCGATGGACACTTCTACGTCTTCCACCTCAGCCCCTCGAATTCGACGACGCTCAACGGCAGCCTCGTCGAAGAGAAAGCCGCGCTTGCCGACGGCGATCTCTTGCAGATCGGGCCCTTCTTCCTCAGCGTCGGCATCGAAGGCGACGCGCTCACGCTTCGCGTCTCATATCAGCCCGCCGTGCGCATCGGCGATGTCGAGTCGCGCGCCGCCACGCACCGCGAAGCGAGCGCGCCCGTCGAAAGCGTCGCCGCTCTCGATCTGTTCTGGGAGAAGCGCAAGCGCGAGGCGGGCAAGGTATCGCGGCCTTCGGCGTTGCGACCGCGCACAGCCACGCGTCTCGGCAAGACGCGCCACAACTGGAAGCCCACACGCGATCTCAATCGTCCCTACCCCTTCGCGCTTTTCACTTGGGCCCTCGTCGCCGTTGGCTTGCTCACCGCCGTCGCAGCCTTCGGCTACACAAATGCCTTCGCGCCCGCGCCGCTCTCCGATGCACACGCACGCGCGTCGCTTGCCGTCGCGCCGTCAATCGCCAGACAGCCAAACGCAAACTCGTGCACGACCTGTCACTCAGTTTCGCGGACGATGAATGAGAGCTGCGCGTCTTGTCACAGCACGGAAGCGTTCGATGCGAAGACTTCCGACGCGCACGTCGCCGCAGGGATCGGTTGCACGGCCTGCCACGCAGAGCATCGCGGCAGAGACTTCCGCGCATCCGTCGCGCCTCTCAGCGCAGACTTCCAACCACGCGTCTCGCGTGAGGAGACCTGTGCGGGTTGTCATGCCGACGCGAACAAGAAGACTTACAACGGTCGCGCGGTTCACACGCCGCACGGCGGCACATTCGGCTATCCGGTCGCTAATGGTCAGTGGACTTGGAAGGGCCTGAGCTATACAGAAACGCGGAGCGAACCTGAAGAGGTGCGAAAACTTTTGAGCAGCGTGAAGGCGACGAGCGAGGACGAGCGTCGCAGCGTCGAGTTTCATGCGTTGCACTTGCATCGCGTGCGCGCGGTTGCGGGCATCAAGGGCAATGAGGCAGGCGAGCTGACCTGTTCGAGTTGCCACAAGTCGCTCGGCGCGTCGCTCGACCGCGCGACGCCGCGCACGACCTGCATCGCCTGTCACGGTGGCTTGAGCGACGAGCGAACCGGACGTGCGATCATCCCGTCAAACGCGCCGAACTGCGTCTCCTGTCACGCGCAGCACACGGGCGACGCGCGACGTTGGGCCGCGTCGCTGCTTGTGGGCCGGCAGTGAATTGCGATCCTTAAACAGCATGTAAGAATGTTTCAGCGTAGTTTCGGACTCAGGCACATGAGAAAGTCTCAGTTGATCATCATACTCGCGTTGCTTGCCGTTCTCTTCGCTGTCAGTCTGCTCGGCGCGCGTGGTTCTGAGGGAGCATACGGCGGCGTGCCGTGGTACGGGTGGGCCGGTGGCGCATTGCTGATCGCCGCATCGGGGATCGCTTGGGTGTTGCACGATGCGGCACGCGTGCGACGCGTGCTCGCAAAGCCACCGAATGCGACACGCGAAGAGGTATCGGAGCAGGCGCATCTCTCGGAGGAGTTGCGCGCCAAGTACGATCCGCAGGGGCCGCGCTACCCGCATCCCGTCATCATCACCGAACGTTGCATCGGCTGTCATGCCTGCGTCGAAGCATGTCCGCACGACGTGCTCGCCGTCGTTGATGGCTTTGCCACGCCGATTGCGCGCGAGCAATGCGTCGAGGACACGTCTTGTCAGGTTGAATGTCCGGTGAGCCCGAAGGCGTGCATCGTCGTCAACACGACGAAGGCGATCCCGAAGCGCAAAGTTCCGGCGCGCGACGCGCGTTTCGAGACGAACGTCGCTGGCTGCTATATCGTCGGCGACGTGTCGGGCACGCCGCTCATCAAGAACGCCGCGAACGAAGGCGCAGACGTGATCCGTCACGTCATCGAAGACCTCGGCCAGTCGCCCGCAGAGCCAAACGCGCAACTCGATCTCGTGATCATCGGAGCGGGCCCCGCCGGACTGTCGGCCGCCGTGCTCGCGGCGCAAGCGGGCCTGCGCTACGTCGCGATTGAACAAGATAGATTGCTTGCGACGATTGAAGCGTATCCGGCGAACAAGTACGTCTATTTCAAGCCGGAGACGATGCAGTCGCGCGGAGGCATCGACGTGCCCGGCGCGGGAGCGCAGCGCGAGGCTCTGCTTGAGACGTGGACGCGGACGATCTTCGAGCGCGGCGTGAAAGTTAACGAGCGCGAAAGCTGCAAGTCCGTGCGACGCGCTGAAGACGGCGACTATTTCACTATCGAAACCGAGGCGGGCGTGGCGAAAGAGCCGCGCAAGTACATCGCGCGCCGCGTCGTGCTCGCGCTTGGCAATCGCGGCACGCCGATGAAGCTCGGCGTCAGGGGCGAAGATTTGCGCGTCGTCATCGATGGACGCGCTGAGCCGAAGGTGCAGTATAGGCTCGCCGATCCGGAGGCTTATAAGCGGAGGCGGATCGTCGTCGTCGGCGCGGGCAACTCGGCAATCGAAGCGGCAGTCGATCTCGTCGCGCGGCGCGATGGCGATCAAATAACTTTCCGGCCCGACGAAGAGACGAACGAGGTCGCGCTCGTCATACGCAGCGACATGAAGAACGATCTGAAGTTCAACAACAAGATGCAGATTTACGATTGCATCGACTCAGGGAAGATCAACGTTCACTTCGGCACGGCCATCAAAGAGGTGCGCGCGGGCGAAGTCGTGTTGATGAACGCGCGGACGAAGGAGGAGACTGCGACGATCAAAAACGATCTCGTCTTCGCCCTCATCGGCGGCGAGCGGCCCACCGAGTTCCTCAAATCAATCGGCATCAAGATCGGCTGAGCACAAACGTTCGAGCTCATTCGATCTCTTGCTCACACACACGAACGAAAGCCGCGCGCGAGATTCAACTCGCGCGCGGCTTTTATTTTGAGTCGTGCGATTGAGTTATTGCTGATCGAGCCCGTTGTTCGGCACGGGGCGATTCATCGACTGGTAGATCGAAACGATCTCGTCCATCTTCGTCTTCGCTTCGGCGTTCGCAGGGTCGTAGCGAAGCGCGCGGCGGAAGTCGCCGAGGGCGAACTTGTAGAGCATCGGCTGCTGCGCGTTGTAATAGACGTTCGCTCGCTCGACGTAAGCTGCGGCAGTGGCCTTCTTGTCGGCGTCGCTCGCCTTCGACGCTTTCGCCTTCGCCTCTGCCTTCGCGATCTTTGCATCGAGCTCCGGCGTCGCAAGGCTTGGCTTATCAGCCGACGCGGCGGCCGGCCCTGCCGGGAGCGTGCTCGTTGCGCCGCCGTGCGCCGCCGAGATGGGCGGGACTTCGATGGTCTGCGCGCGATTCTGCGCCGACGCACTCTGCGTCGGGGAAGAGTTAGAGTCGTTCACGGAAGGCTGCGAAGAACTGCATCCCGCGCAAGCGGCGAGCGCGAAGAGGCTGAAGGTCAGGACGGCGATTGATGTGCGTATGTGGGTCGCTATTCTCATTGATGGTTATACCGAATCCAGCTTTGTGGTCGTCGGTCACTGGCCGTTGTGACACTGCGCGCAGGTGGTCGGGGCCTTCGAGTCCACCTTGATCTTTTTGACTGCCTCGTGGCACGTGTTGCAGTTGTGATGGAATGCCTCTTCGTTCGTCAACGTGATCGCGTCGGACTCTTCGGGGTAAGTCACTTCCGGGTTCGCGGCGAGACTCGCAGGCTTCTCGCCCTCCTGCGCGTGACAAGAGCGACAGTCTTTAACGGGCTTCGCATCTGCCTTCTCAAGCAGCACGGCGGTCAACACTTCGTCTCGCTCCGAGGTCTTGAGCACGCCCTTGAGGGCAGACTTCGGCTGATCCGTGTGATGACACTCGATGCAGCCCATCACCGACTTGAGATCGGCGCTGTAGTTCTTTGTCGCGTGATTCTCGTGGTTGAAAGGGACGGAGGGCCTGCCCTTCGCGTCTTTCGTCTTCGCGTCCTTATTGAGCACGACCGTCTTCGGCTGCGCTTTGCCGTCGAAGAGCAGCGAGCCGACAGCGAGCGAGACGCGCGGGCTGACGAAGAGCGAGAGAGAGACGAAGCCGATGGCTGCGGCGCACGCGAGCGGTTTTTTCATGTGGAATCTTCTCCGGCTGTTGTTCTGATGTTTCAAGCTCTGCGGGACGCGGGGAGAAGAAAACTGCGATAGCACGTCTCGGACGAGACGACGAATCAATCGGCGGTTTCGAGCCGCGTAGGATATTAAGACCCGCCGCGAATCGTTGTCAATTTTCCACTCGACCGTTCTTCGATCAATCGCCGCGTCGGAAGCTAAGTCCGGTGTGGCAGCGTCGGCAGTCGGCGAAGCGCGCCTCGCCGAAAGCGCGCCGGTTGTCATGGCACGTCGCGCAACTCTGAGAGCCCGACGTTGCTGCGTGCTCCGTTGGACGCGGCGAAGTGACTTGCCGCGACTGCGGGAGGCCCGCACGCGTTTGATGACAGTCGGCGCACGAGAGGCGTTGACGCGCGCCATGTGCCGCGTGCGTGAAGCCGACGTTGAATGCAGGCCCACTTGCCGACGTGCGCGCGTAGCGTGCGGCGAGCGCATGGCACGTGCCGCACGAAGCGATGTCGCGCCCGGCGGCTTGCGCGTCGGGCTTGTGGCACGTGTAGCACTCGGAGTGCGCCGCGAAGCCTGCGGGGATCGAGAGTGCGGCGGCGCGTCGCGCTGATGGTTGATGGCAGGCAACGCAACCTTGGGCCGGTCGAGCCGCGCCCGCGCCGTGCTGCGCGTGATCGAACCTCGCGCCAAAGCTACTCAATGCGGGAAAGTTTTTAACGGGCGGGCTCTCACCTTCGACGCTCGCATGACAGATCGAGCAGAGCGGCGCGTTCTGCGTGATGAACTGCTGTAGATGACAATCCGTGCAAGCCTTGTGGCCGGGCAGGCGCGGCACGGTCAAGTTGTCGGCGGCGCGCTGGTGGCATGCGGCACAGGCGAGCGAAGCGTGACGCGCGCTCGCGTGCGAAAATTTTGAATAGTCTTCCGCGCTCTCTGACTGCGAATCAACCGGCTCGACCGATCCACGCGGGTTAGTGATAGACGATGCCGCGCTGCTACGCTGGCCCGTGAGGGTGACAATCACGAACGCGATGGCGAGAAGCGCGAGCGCGGCGAACGCGCATCGCTCGCGACTCGTCGTCACACGCGACTCGACTGATGAGAGCGACGTGAGGTGTCGCATCTCTTCGCCACGCGAAGCATCTCGTAAGCGAGCGTCGCCTCGCCGCCGCCGCGTCGCCTCGTCGGAATCGTTCGCGCGCTTCGTCACTGTGCATTCCTCTTCAACTCGTCGGCGCAGCGCGGCGGCGTTAGTTGCTCGATCCCTTTCGTGCTCTTCTTCTCCTTCAACGCGCTCGCGAAGACCGCAGCGTAGTGTGTGCACGGCACGTCGGCAATGATGCTCTGGGGCGGCGCGTGGCAGAGGGCGCAGTCGAACTTCGCGTCCTTCGCGCGCTCGCGCAGCTCTCGATAGACGGAGAGATGAAGCTGCGCCGTGCCCGCGACCGCCGTGTGGCAGGCGGACGAAGAACAAGTCGGCAGCCCGACGGCATTCTCTTTGAGCCTCAAGCTCTCAAGTGTCGCAGCCTTGCGAACAGCAGTGTGGCATTGCAGGCAGGTGATGGCCACCTCCTTCCCCTCGTCGTTCAACTTCTTCTTGTGCGCTTCCGTCTCGTGTACAAATTTTGGCGAGACGCGGGAAAGCAGCGCGACGCGACGCGCCGTTAAGAATGATGATGCCACTCTTGGCGCGGGAGCGACTAAGAGCGCGAGGTCTGTGCGCGCGTGTGAAGAGTCGTGTGATGCGACGACGCTCGCGTCATTTAGATTTCTTGCTGCGACGTTGCGATGACAACTCGCGCATTGCTCTGCGTAGGGCTCCTGCTCACGATTGGCGACGCCTTTCTGCCAGTGACACTGGAAACAAGATGCGTGACTCGTCGGCGTCGTCATGTAAGTGCCCGCAGGCGGAACGAAGGCGTGCGTGTTAGAACCTTGTTGCGCAGGGATGGCCGGACGCGTGGCCGGCTGTGAGATCGTTTGCGCGACAAGTTGATTAGTGAGCAATATCGTCGTGCTCGGCTTGTGGCAATAGAGGCAGGTCGCCTGAATGTTCGACTTCTCGCCGATCACTTTCTTGAACTGGATGAGCGAAGTGGTCTTGATGTGATTGACGTGCGGGAACAGGTCGGCGAACTCCTGCGGCGCGCGCGCGTTCGGAAAATGGAAGCGCGCATCGGAGCGCGGCGAGACGAGCGTGTGACAGTTCGAGCAGATCCAAGGGCGCGCGCCGCGAAAGAACTGCGCGCGATGACATTCGACGCACGCGGGATGATCCGGGAAGTCCACAATGTCCGGCTTCTCGAACGAGACGATGACGTGACAAGAGGCGCAATCGCGCGCGGCGTGGGTCGTGCTCGAATGCGAGAAGCGTGAGTAGTCGCGCGCGGGCCCGTTCGTTGCGGCGCGTGTGGATCGTCGCTGTCGCGCGGGCGTGCGACGCTGTTGCTGTGGTGTCGAGTTGAAGTGTGCGACGGAAGCGGCGCGTGAAGGGATGAAGATGATCGCGGACGTGGCGACGAAAAGTAAGAACGCGGCGACACGCAATGCGCGTGGAACGCTGCGCGCGCCCCGCGATTGCGGGGAGACTTGCGCGCCTACTTCTCCTTGCGAAAGCGACACTCCCGACCTGCCGGCTCGCGGCGCGGGGCCCGCATCGAATGATCGGCGGGCTTCTGCGACGCATGAATTAGTGTGGGTTACTGACGCTTCCGGTTGTAGCACGAGAAGGCGGGGGCTGACAACGCTCTCTGCCTTTGATCTCTTTGCGCGCCTTGAGAAACTTTGCGCCCTTCAAGAGTAGGACGTGCGAGCGTTAGCGCGCAGTGTCGCGATTCGCGTTCGTTGCTCCCGATTCAATCTCTTGCCGCAGGCGTGGAAGGACGGGGTTCGACGGGTTGATCTTTTCGAGTTGCGAGAGGGCATCGCGCGCGCCGCGCTCGTCGTTCTGGTGCGCGAGTGCGAAGGCGAGGTATTGGAGGGCGGGCTCGTTGCGCGGGTCTGTCTTGAGGGCCCGTCGCAGTTCCGCGACGGCGCGCTCGTAGTCGGGCGGCGTGGAGATGAGGAAGACGCGCGCAAGGCTGGCGCGCACGTTTGCGTCTTCGGGCTTCATCGTGAGCGCGGCGTCGTACCACTTCTCCGCGCTCTTGTAGTTGCCCGCGTCGGCGTTCACGTCGCCGAGCGCAATCACCGGCTCGACGTTCTTATTCTGAAGCTCGTTGGCGCGCAGCAGGAGTTGAATGGCGTCGTCGTAACGTTGCGTATCGTAGCAGGCGCGCGCGCCCTGCATCTGCGCATCGAAGTCGTTTGGATTCTCTTTCGCGCGCTTGATCGCGGCCTCTGATTCGGCGGCTGAAGCACGAGAGTCCGACGACTGCTGACTCGCCTCAGTCGAACTAGCAGCGCGCGGTTTCGTCTGCGCCTTCTGATTCGCCCATGTGACGAAGACGAAGCCGAAGAAGAGACCGAAGCCCAAGCCGACAAGCGAGAAGAGAACGTTTTCGCGATTCATTAGAAGCACTCAGGCACTGAGCAGTCAGCACTCAGCAAATCAGTTTTTGGCCGACTGCTGAGTGCTGACTGCTGACTGCTGTCATGCGTAGGAGTGCAGGCCCGGGATCAAATAGCTGACGCCGAGGTATGTGAAGATGACGAGCAGGAACGCGACGATGGCGAAGTAGGCACTGCGCTTACCCGTAAGCCCGCGTGCGATGCGCGCGTGGAGGAAGCCGCCGTATGTCAGCCACGCGACGAACGCGCCGGTCTCCTTCGAGTCCCATCCCCAGTAGCGGCCCCACGACTCGTTCGCCCAGATCGCGCCCGTGATGAGCAGGATAGCCAAGCCCGCAAAGGCCACACTCGCCGTTTTATACATCAGCGAGTCGAGCTTTTCTGCGGACGGCAGAGCCGCGCGAAGTTTCTCGGTCTTGAAACCGAAGATGTTGACGAAGAGCGTCGCGGCGAAGACAGTGATCAGCGCCGACAACTCGACCGGGTTGGCATTCGTGCTCAAGGTCAGTTGCGAGTTGCGCGCTTTGACAAACTCCTCCGCCGCGCCTGTCAGTTGAGTGGGCGTCAACGCCTTGACCTCTTCGACGCTCAGGCCCTGCTGCGACGCGAGCCATTCGCCGACCTTCATGTACTGCGCGGTCTCGTAGCATCGCTGATTAAAACCACCCGACGCGGGACATGCAGCGAGCGGTGCGCCGTTCTTGATCTGCGCCACGAGCAGGACGATCGCCAACGCCTGCACGACGAGCGTGGCTTTCAGGAAGTGATGGCCGAGGCGACGCATCTTCTCGTCGTTCTTCGTGCGATTCGATAGGAAGAGTGCGGCGGCGGCGACGAACAAGAGCGCGGCGAGAATGATCAGGAGTCCGACCCATGGAATGTTCACGCGCAACGGCAACGCCATGCGCGAGCCCTGCATGAAGGTCGAAGCCGTATAGACGCCCGACGTGAAGACACCGAAGCGACCGATGGTTGAGAAGACTCCGAGCGCGAAGAGGCAGGCCCAAATGGCCATGCTCTCAGGCTTCGTGCCGGCCTTCAAAAGATAGAGCACGGCGGACGCGAAGCAGACGAGCGCGATGCCGTAAGAGAGCGACGCCGTGCCGACGTGGATCGGTCGCCAATAGGAATCCAAGACTGGCGGCAGGTTAATGAACTCGTTGCCGATGAAGCGTGCGAGTATCAAAACGAGCGATGCGAGCGGCAAAGACATCGCGCCGATGAAGCGGAAGCTCTTGCGACCTGAGACGAGCATCGTCGTCACGCCCGCGCCGAAGGCGAAGGCGAGCGAGAGATCGTAGAGGTTGGCGAAAGGGATGTAACGCCACAGCCACGGCATCTGGCCCGCGCCGTAACCGTTGTTTTGCAGGATGGCTAGTTCTCTATCATGCGAAGCGACCCAGCGCACGAGCCAACTCGACAGGTTGCAGAAGACTCCCAAGCCTCCGGCCCACAAGCCGATCTTTTGCGACATCCCCGAAGGCGCGTAGAGGTTCACGAGCAGGAAGACGCCGCCGATGATATAGCCCGCGAGCGCGAGCATCATCAACGCGCCGTCGTTGATGAAGTGTTCGCCGCCCATCTGAATGCGCAGCAGCAGCATCAGCAACGCGCCCGCGACCGGCAGCGCGGCAGGCAAATACGAACGCACAGACCAGCCCGACGTATCGAGATTCGGCGAGCCGAGTTGCGCAGGGTGTTTTAAAACTTCACTCATGGTTGAACCTCACTTGCGTCCGCGTTGCCGACCTGCTCGCCGCTCAATATCGCGACGAGTCGCTTGAACTTCTCCTCGAACGCGACCGCGTTTCGATTCGCGTTCCCACCGAGCACGACCCAGTAGTTCCCCGCCCCGCGCTCTTCGACGAGGGCCCACACGCGACGATGCGAGAAGAAGAAGACGCTGATGAGCGTCGCAATGAGCATCGCGCTGCCGATGTAGAAGACGGTCGCGCCGGGGTCTTTCTGAATCGAGAGCACGTGCGCGTCCGGCACTTTCTCGAATCCGACGATGCGGAACTTGTAGCCGCCGACGGCGCGACCGACAGGTGCGCCCGAAGGCAACTCACGCGTGAATGCGAAAGTGCGTTTCTGCGCGCCTCCCGCATCCGTCACGTTGATGATCGCAGCCGGATTGTTGTACTCGCCCGAAGCGGTGGCCGCCTCGCCGTTCGCCATCGTGAAGTCGGGTTGAAAGTTGACGAAGTCGAGGCGCGTGCCGTCGGAGAGTTTGACTGTGCCGTCGCGCGGGATCGTCACGTCGGTTTGATAGCCGTCAGCTTCGCGTGTGAGCCGCAGCGTGACGTTGCGCGCGCGACCGACGTTGATGAAGCTCGCTTGAAAGAAACGGTAGCCGTGATAGTCAAATGGATTGTTGAGGTGGACGAACGCTTCGGTCGTGCCGCGCTGCGGGTCTTTGATCTTGATCTTGGTGAACCAGTCGATGGTGTTGCCCGCGTCGATGCCGCCCTCTTGCTTGATGAGCTTTTGCTGAATGTCCGTGCACTCGACCTCGAACGGGAGCGGGATAGTGGCCTTCGAGAGTTCGAGACCGCCATCGCCGACGTTGAAGACCGAGTCGGACATCTCGTTCGACTTCATGCCCGGTCGCAGAGGCATCTGCCCGTTCTGATCGAACATCCGCGTCATGAAACCGCCGAGGAAGATCGTCAGGAGCGCGACGTGGACGGCGTAAGCTCCGAGTCGATTCCACGTGCCGCGCTGTGCGAAGACGAAAGTCTTGCCCGCCTTCTCCGTCACGCGCGGCTTCAAGCCGACTGACTTGCACGCTTCGGTGACGCGACGCGTGGCCGACTCGCGCGAGTCGGCTTCGAGCGTAAGCGCGTCGTGGCATTCCTGCCCGCGCAGCCATTTCTCCGAAGCATCGAGCTTGGGCTTTGAGACGAATGTCCACGCTTTCGGAAATCGATCAATCGATGCGAGGACGATGTTCAGCGAGAGCACGAGCAGCAGCAGATTGAAGTACCACGCATGATAAACGTCGAAGAAGCCGAGCGTGCCCCAGAGCATTCGCGAGGCCGGCGTCATGTCCGCGAAATACTTCTCAAAGCCCTCGACGTTCTTCTGCATGATGAGCATTCCGATCATGCTCAAGACAACGACGAACATCAACAGCGTGACGCCGAAGCGCACGCTGCTGAGCAAGTCGAGCGTCTTCGTCACGAACGAAGCGGCCGGGCGCGCGCCTGCGGCGACAGACTTCACGCCGATTTCCGTTTTAGTCTCTTCGATGGCAGACATATTAGATGAAGATCAGGACTAACACTTTCGAGAGTACTCAGTGCCAAAAAACGTGCCTCTGAGGAGTGAGACCACTCGACCCATTTGTTGACGCGAATCATAACCCATCAAACTACATGCGGCAACTGCCCGCACGCCGCACGGCCCGAAGACAGATATTCTCCCGTCGAGATCAACTGACGAGCCGCTCCACGCATCGGCCCTACGATCTCGCCTCGCGCGTCGTAACCGTGTCGGGGAAGAATTGCGCGTGAGCCCTTGTGCTATCATCCGCTTCGAATCATGACGACCAAGAATCTGCTCTACTGTCTCGGTGGCCTGCTGCTCGGCTTCGCCGTCGGCTTCTTTATCGCCAACCGTCTGAATGTTGCCGCGCCCGCCGCGTCGGTAGCTTCGAGCGCGGATCAAGCATCGTCGATCAGCGTCAAGGACGCGCCGCCGCTCGATCCTGCGCAGGACACGAGCCAACTTCCGCCGGGCCATCCAGACATCAACCAGACAGCGTCGGACGGCACGCCCGCGAGTCCCGACGGAGTGGCCGCGTCGAGCGCGGAAGCGCAGGCGGCCATGGAAGCGGCCGATCGCAAGCCCGAAGATTTCACTCTCCAACTCGCAGCCGCGCGCACGTTCTACCGTCTCAAGTCGCTCGACAAGTCTACGCTCTATTTCGAGCGCGCGCTCAAGCTCAGGCCCTCGGACGCCGATGCGCTCGTCGAGGCGGGCAACGTCAAATACGACGGGGGCAATTTCTCAGCCGCAGCCGACTACTACTCGCGCTCGCTCGCCGTGCGTTCCGGCAACGCAGACGTGCAGACTGATCTCGGCAACACTTATTTTCAACGCAACCCGCCCGACTATCGCCGCGCCATCGAAGAGTATCGCAAAGCACTCGCCACCGATCCGCGCCACGAGAAGGCCCTGCAGAACATGGCCTCTGCGGCCCTCAACCTGCGCGACAAAACGACCGCGCGCGAAGCCATCGACAAACTCGCCGCTATCGACCCCGACAATGAGATGCTCGCCTCCTTGCGAGCGAGCCTCGACAACTTACCTTAACAATCTTTGGCGGACTGCTGACGGGTGCGACCTGTTCACAGGTTCGGGCTGCGCGGGAACTTGAGGAACGGCAAGCGCACGCCGCGTATGAAGAACTGATCTGCGCGCATCGCTTCGGGCGGCGCGAAGCCGATGGCCCCTGCCGCCGCGATGAGATCATCTTGATCGACGCCGTCGCCACTGATGCCAATGCCGCCGACCAGCTCGCCGTTCTTATAAAGCGGCACGCTGCCCGGAAAGATTTGAATGCCGTTCGGCAAGTTCGGGATCGACGTGCAAGGCAAGTTCGCCGGACGCGAGACGGGCGCGGCGAGCGGCGCTTCAAGATTGGCTTTGATGAGATCGAGTTGTAGTCCGACGTTAAAGACGCTCCAACGAGAGAGAGGCGTACTCAAGGGCCCCTCTGCCGTGCCGTCGATGCCGTCGGGCAAAAATGGCCTGTGTAGAAATCCGCCCGCGCGATCACTAAACGCTATTGAGCCGTCGAAGTTGATCCCATCGGCGGCGGCGCGGTCTGCGTAAGATGCGAAGCCTGCGGCGCGTAACATCGCGCCCGCGTCGCGTCGCGAATCGAAGGCTGCGGTGCGCGCCTTCTGGGCCGACACGTCGAAGCCGAAGACCGGCGCATCCTGCGTGCGGAAGATGCCGAGCACGCGGCCATCAGCATCGACCACGGAGATCGAGACGCGCGCCGCGCTACCCAGTGGTTGCCGGATCGCCGCGCGCGTGATGTCAGCTTGTCGCGCCGCTTGCGTGATGATGGCCGTCACGTCCGCGCTGGTAAGTGCGTTCGTCGATCCCGACGTGCTGCCGACGAACGGGAAGAAGCGCGTATCGACCGCGCCGCTCACGCCGCCGACCGAGGTCGGGACGAAGTATGAGGGCGAAGCGGCGTTAATCGGATAGCTGGGATCGAGTGTGCCGGGAAGAGATGCGAAAGAGATCGTCGCGGGTCGCGGCGCGTCCGCATCCGTCGCGTTCGTGTAAGGCAGGCGGATGCCGTTGACGAGAATTTGATCGGCGCGTATGTCGGTCGGCGGTTCGTAGCCGCGCGCGGCGGCGACGGCGATCAACTCCTCGAATGGTTTGTCGAAGTCCGCAGGGTCGCGATCAACTGTATAGACGCCGTCGCCTTCGATGCCGACTCCGCCCGCGTGCAGGCCGTTCTTGTAGAGCGGCAGGCCCCCTGCGTCGCCCGACATTCCAAAAGGTAGACCGGGCTTCTTCACGTCCGAGCATTCGAGTTGCGAGAACTGCACGCCGTAGAGTGGGCCACCCGGTTGATTGGAGACGGCGGGCGGAAAGTGCTCTTGAATGATGAAGCCTGCGGTGCGCGTCGTGAAGGCGTTGCCCTGCGTGCTGAAGAACGCGGCCGTTCCCGCCTTCGAGATGGCCGCGCGTGGCACGGGAAGCAACGACGGATCGAGGTTCGTTCCTTCGAGGCCTTGGGCGACGAGGCCCGTCGCGTTGTTGGGCGATTGATTGAACGCCGCGCCGCCGCGAAACTGCGTGCGATCCGTCGCGCCGTTCATGCGAAAGACGCCGAGGACGTTGCCTTCTTTGTCCGTCACGGCCACTGTGACGGCGCGATTCAGAGCGACTGCGGCGGAGACAGCCTGCGCGATGATCGCGCGCACGTCGTCCGTATTGAGATTGCCCGCAGTGATCGAGTTGACCGGCGGTGTCGGGGCGACCACAGGAGGCGCGGGCGTCGGGATCGATCCGGCATCATCGGGAAGGCCGCCGCCGACGTGGCCGACGCCGACTCGCACACGATTGCTCGCCACGCCGCGCACAGAGATGCGCACGAGCACGTCGCCCGCGTCTGCGAGCGCACCGTCGAGCCGCAACGTGACGGAGGACATCCACTGCTGACCGGCCACAGGCGAGACGTTTTCGACGGCGAGTGGATAGACATGATGCGTGCCGTCTTCCGCATCGGCTGTGATGACAGAGGCGTCGTCGGTCGCGGCGAGATTGAGCGCGAAGAGTTGCACACGCGTGCGACGATCTGCTGAGAGCGTGTGCGGCGAATTGATCGGGAAAGGCTCGGACGTGTGGGCCACAGCATCCCATGCGATGGCGCGCGTCGAGGTAAGTTGACTGACAAGCACGGGACGCGAGGCTTGCGCCGTCGATCTTTTTTCGACGGACGACAAACACGCGAGCGCGACGATGAGCGCGACGAGAGGCGCGAGCGCGCGCCGCAGTATTGATCTATGAAGGCTCATGTGGCCGCATCAGTGATTGATGAGTGTGGCAATATGCTTTCGTGTTGAATGTTCGGGAACAAATCCTTGCGTCATGCAGCCTCGTCAATTTACCACTTCCCTTTCGCTCGTCAAGACGATTCTCTGCGACAGTCGTCCGCTCTCTCCAAACGCTCGGACGTTTGTTGAATCGATGAGAAGAATTGCGCCTCTTGCCTTGCGGAAAAAGTCGTTGCCGCACTCTCGCGTTCTATGTTACACCCTTCGACATGGGCTTTCGTCGCATAAGAACATGATGTCAAACGGCTCTCCCCTGCGAGGCTCTCCATTATCAACGCAGCACTTCAACAGGCGCGACGCAAACGAGCAAGTCCGATCAAGATAGGTCTCCGCATGACTCGGCGAAGATTCACGATCAGGCTCAGACGTGCGAGTTTGTTTGCGCTCACGCTCATGCTCGTGCAATCCACTGCGCTCGCGCAGTCGCGCGGACGCATCAACGGCGTCGTGCGCGACGCATCGAATAATCTGGTCGCGCGCGCAATCGTCACCGCGATCAATCAAGTCACGTCGCGACGAGAGACGACACGCACGACTTCTGATGGCCGCTTCGTGTTCAAACTTCCCACGGGCGCGTATCGCATCATTGTCGTAGCGACGAACGCCGAACCAAACGAGCGCGAGAACGTCATCGTCGAATCGGGGAAAGATGCGACGGTTGAAATCGATCTGAAAGCCGCGACGAAGATCGAAGCAAGCTCCGCACAAATCCTTGATCCGACGGCGAAGGAGCAACCGCCCGGCGCGGCGGGCCCACACACCGTTGCATCCGCGCCGCAGACTGATCCGCGCATTCGCGAGGCGCGCGACCGTTGGCGCGTGAGCTTTCCCGAATACGACCGCTACGGCGACGCGGGCGGGCGCGGGCGCGACGTGCCCTTTCGTCGCGGGCATTGGTATAACCCTTATGATCAGAATCAACTCAAGGGCGACTATCCCATCTTCGGCAATAAAATTTTCATGATCATCTCTGCGTCTGACACTCTGAAGGTTGAGCAACGACGCACGCCTCTGCCGTCGAACGTCAACAGCGCGCGACCCGGCAGCGCGGAGTTCTTCGGCAAGCCCGAAGTGCTGGCCTTCGATCAACAGCTCCAATTCTCAATCGAACTCTTTCATGGCGATACGACTTTTCGCCCGCGCACGTGGGCCATCAAACTGTCGCCCACGTTCAGCCTCCCGAATTTCGTTCACGCCAAAGAGAACGGCATCATCGACATCAATCCCGCGCGCGGCACGAATCGCACGGACACGCATTTCTCTTTCGAGGAGGCCTTCGCCGAAGTGAAACTCGCGGACACGAACGCGAACTTCGACTTCATCTCTGTGCGCGCAGGCATTCAACCATTCGTCTCAGACTTTCGCGGCTTCCTCTTCTCCGACAACAATCTCGGCGCGCGCATCTTCGGCGGCTTCGACAACAATAAGTACAATTTCAACTTCGCCTACTTCGCGCAACTCGAAAAGGACACCAACAGCGGGCTCAATCGCTTCGACCGCCGGCCTCAGAACGTCTATCTCTTCAATCTCTATCGACAGGACTTCATACGCCACGGCTTCACGGGCCAACTCACCTTTGCCTTCAACGACGACCGTCGCTCGGTCGAGTATGATCGAAACGGTTTCCTCGTCCGGCCCGCGCTCGTCGGCGACGTGAGACCACACGCGATCAAGGTCGGCTATCTCGGCTTCAACACGGATGGTCATGTCGGTCGAATAAATTTAACCGGCTCTCTCTATTTCGCGCTCGGTGAGGACACGCGCAACCCCATCGCCGGACGCTTCCAACGCGTGCGCGCGCAGATGGGCGCGGCAGAGGCCTCCCTCGATAAAGATTTCCTGCGCTTCCGTCTCTCAGCGTTCTACGCTTCGGGCGACAAGAATCCGACGGACAAAGTTGCGACGGGCTTCGATGCGATCCTCGACGATCCGAATTTCGTCGGGGGCCAGTTCTCATTCTGGAATCGCGTCGGCATCCCGCTCACGCAGACCGCAGTCGGCCTCGTGCAGCCGAACAGCGTCTTGCCTTCTCTTCGCAGCAGCAAGACACAGGGACAGGCAAACTTCGTCAATCCCGGCATCGAGATCGCAAACGGGGGCGTCGATGCGGAGATCACGCAACGCATCAAGACGATCTTCAACGCGAACTATCTACGATTCAATCGCACGGAACCGCTCGAATACTTGCTCCACCAGAACCACATACGCCACGACATCGGTTGGGACTTGAGTTTGGGAATTGCCTATCGCCCTCTGCTCATCAACAACATTCAATTCACCTTCGGCGCATCGACGCTCATTCCCGGTCGCGGCTTCCGAGACATCTACACCGACGCCTCGCGCGACTGTCCGCTGCCTGATTTCTGCTCCGCAGATCGCGTCATCATCGACCCGCACAAACCGCTCTATTCTCTATTCGCGCAGGTGAAATTTATTTTCTGATCGACAACGAGGTGACGAAGATAGAAGAAGCGCGTATGCAACGACCCGCAAAACTCGAGCGACTCAAGCTGTGCGTTTTGATCGTCGCGCCTGCGCTTGTCGTTCTTTCGTCGTGGCTCGGCATCCCGTCGTCGGCGAGCGACTCGCATGATGCAACGACCGCTTCGCTGTCATCGAAATTCAATCCGGCCGCTCCGCAATCAAAGGTCACTCCGCAGCCCACGCCCGAAGGCTGCGTCTCGTGTCACGCGAACATCGAGCCGATGCACGAGACGGCCACGCGCAAATTAGAGAACGGGGATCGCGACGGTCAGAATCTTTCTTGCTCCAACTGTCATGGCGGCAACCCGGCGGCGAAGACGAAAGAAGAGGCGCACGTCCGCGCGCGCTTCCCCGAAGAGTGGAAGCGAGGCGGCCAGCCCACGAGCGCGAACCCTGAACGCACGCTCACTCTTCTTAATCGAGAGAGTTGGGAGTATGTCCGCTTCATCAACCCCGCAGACTTGCGCGTCGCACGAAAGACTTGCGGTGCGTGTCACGAGTCGGAAGTTGCTGCGAACGAGACTTCGATGATGCGCCACGGCGCGATGCTCTGGGGCGCGGCCCTCTACAACAACGGTGGCCTCTCCGTAAAAGATGCGCGCTTCGGCGAAGCATACGTGGGCGATTCGGGTGCGCCCGCGCGCCTGCTCACCGTCCCGCAGCCGACGAAAGAGCAGACGTTAAAGAAGGGCTGGCTCGCTTTTCTCGATCCCGTTCCGCGTTGGGAAATTTCGCAGCCCGGAAATATTCTTCGCGTCTTTGAGCGCGGAGGCCGTGGCCGCTTTGAAGTCGGCCTGCCGGATCGCGAAGACGATCCGGGCAAGCCCGACAAGGGCCTGAGCCCGCGCGGACTCGGCACGAACAATCGCACCGATCCGGTCTATCTCGGCCTGCAAAAAACTCGACTGCTCGATCCGACTCTGAATCATCTCGGCACGAATGATCACCCCGGCGACTTTCGTTCCTCTGGTTGCTCAGCCTGTCACGTCATCTACGCCAACGATCGCAGCGCGATCAACTCCGGCCCTTACGCGCGCTTCGGCAACCTCGGAACTTCGGCGACGAGCGACACGCAGATTCCGAAAGACGAGCCGGGCCACCCCGTCCGTCATCAACTCACGAACGCGATCCCGACCTCGCAGTGCATGGTCTGTCATATGCATCCCGGCACAAACATGGTGGCTACTTTCACAGGCATGACGTGGTGGGACAACGAGACGGACGGCGGCAAGCTCTACCGAAAAGATCAGCACACGCCTTCGGCTGATGAAGAGCGAGAGAAACTCAATCGCAATCCAGAAGCAGCGAGTCTTAAAGGTCTCTGGTCGGAGCGCAAATTTCCCGATCGACTCTCGCCCGAAGACTTCATCACGCGCGCGGGCGATCCCTTCGGCACGCTCAATCAAAGTTTCAAGCGCATGCAGCTCGCAGACTATCATGGTCACGGCTGGCTCTTCCGCGCCGTCTTCAAACGCGACCGCGTGGGCCGTCTCTTGGACGCATATGACAAGCCGATCCAGAACGCGAATGCCGATCTGCTCGGTCGCGCCGTCGCCTTCCGTGATTCGGATAATTTCGAGTTGAAGAATAAATCGCAGTCGGCGGGCCAGCCCGTTCACCTCAAAGACATTCATCTCGAAAAAGGAATGCACTGCGTCGATTGTCACTTCCGGCAAGACGCGCACGGCACAGGGATCATCTACAACGAGCCACGCGCTGCCGTTGAGATCAGTTGCGAAGACTGCCACGGCACGATCCGCGAGCGGGGCAGGCTCGTCACCTCCGGCTTCGCCGCCGGGCAAGCGATCAAAGACGGCAAGCTCGTTGACGAAGACAAGGGCCGGACCTTGCGCGCGCCGCGCTCCGGCAACAAGGACATCACGCGCAACCTCTACACGACCGACGCCGAAGGCACGCGCATCCCGGTCTTCGAGCTTGCGCCCGCCTCCGGTCTCAAGAAGAAGTCGAAGGATGCGAACGGCAAAGAGATCACCGTCGAGTTGAAGCAGGGCCAGATCGTGCAGAACTCTCTGGTCGAACCCGGCCGCTGGTGGCGCATCAAGCAGACCATCGACACGATCAATCCCGCTTCGCGCGACTACAACGAACTCTCGCGCTACGCAAAGACGATCCGCCGCGACAACCAAACGTGGGGCGACGTGCCCGCGAAGGATGAAGAGCTGGCCCACGACACGAAGCAGATGACCTGTTTCGCCTGCCACTCCGCGTGGATGACGAGTTGCTTCGGCTGCCACCTCTCGATGCAGGCGAATCGCAAGATGCCCAACCGTCACAACGAGGGCGAAGACTCACGCAACTACACGACCTACAATTTTCAGGTCTTGCGCGACGACGTTTATATGCTCGGTCGCGACGGCACAGTCACGGGCAATCGCGTCGCGCCCGCAGCCTCGCGTTCCGGCATACTCGTCAGCTCACAGAATCAGAACCGCGAGTGGATTTATTCGCAGCAGCAGACGACCTCAGCCGAAGGCTTCGCGGGCCAGTCCTTCTCGACGCACGTCCCGCACACGGTTCGCGCGACGGAGACGAAGGGCTGCGCCGATTGTCACGTCTCGAAAGACGGCGACAACAATGCGTGGATGGCCCAGCTTCTCATGCAGGGCACGAACTTCGTTAACTTCATGGGCCGCTACGCCTACGTCGCCGCCGACGACGCGCTCGAAGCCGTCGTCGTCACCGAGCACGACGAGCCGCAAGCTGTCATCGGTAGCACGCTACATAAACTCGCCTATCCCGACGACTATAAAAAATTCGTTGATGGCAATCGCGAATTGAAAACTTCATACGAGCACGTGGGCAATCCGAAAGTTTTGCAGGTGCAGTTGCGCGGCGAGTACGCCTACGTTGCGGCGGGCGAAGGCGGCTTGCGCGTCTATGACGTTGCAGAGATCGATCACAAAGGCTTCTCGGAGCGCATCACGACCGCGCCGGTCTCTCGCTTCGGTCAGCGTTTCTGGGTGAAGACGCGATATGCCACAGCCGTCGCCGCGCCCTCGACACTCGCTATCGATCCCGCACGCGCGCGACGGCCCGAAAATCAGGAGCAGCCGATTCATCCGCTCTACGGCTATCTCTACGTCGCAGACAAATACGAGGGCCTGATCCTCGTCGGCGCGGCGACGCTGCTCGATGGCGATCCGCTCAACAATTATCTCAAGCGCGCGCTCACGTGGAATCCCGAAGGGATTTTGAACGGCGCGAGCAACATCACGATTGCGGGCACGCATGCCTACGTCACGACCGGCCACGCGCTCGTCATCATCGACATCAACGATCCGCTCAAGCCCTCGGTCGTCAAACAGATTCCACTTCGCAACCCGAAATCTGTCGCTATTCAGTTCCGATACGCCTTCGTCGTCGATGACGACGGATTGAAAGTCGTTGATGTGACACGACCCGAACAGGCGCATTTAGTTGAAGGCGCGTTTGTGAAGCTCGATCACGCGCGCGATGTCTATGTCGCGCGCACCTACGCCTACGTCGCCGACGGAGCGGACGGCATCGCGATAGTTGATGTGACGAAGCCTGAGCAGCCGCGACCCGATCAGACCTTCAACGCGAATGGTGCAATCAACGACGCGCATCAAGTCAAAGTTGCGATGACGAACGCGAGTCTCTATGCCTACGTCGCCGATGGTCTGGGCGGCCTACGCGTTGTGCAACTCACCGATCCCGAAACGATGGAGACCTACGCGGGTTTCAGCCCGCGCCCAGAGCCGCGCCTCATCGCGACCTTCAAGACGAAGGGCCCGGCGCTCGCCGTCTCGAAAGGACTTGATCGAGATCGCGCCGTGGACGAGAGCGGCAACCAACTCGCCGTCTTCGGTCGTCGCGGCGCGCGCCCCTTCAATCTCGAAGAGATGCGCCGGATGTACCTCACCGGCGATCAACTCTTCACCGTCACGAACCGGCCCGCCACACTCGCGCGCGATTTCAAAGTCGCCGCAGCAAGCGACATGCTGAACACGCGACGCGCCGATGTTGTCGAAGCCGCCAACTCTCACGTAGATGAGCGGCAAGCGACATCGGCCACCTTGACTCCGATCCTCTACGCATCCGCGCGACCTCGGACGACCGCGACGCTCGGAGTCACCGGCTTGCTATGCGCGTTACTTTGTTGGCGCAGGCTGAGACGTGCGAAGCGCGGGGCGGGAGAAATCTAAGCGGCCCTCTTCATCCATTCAATGCAGCCTTCGAGGTGCGCGCGCATCGCCTCCGGCGTGTCTTGATGTATGCGACCGTGGCCGGGCAGCACCCACTCGAAGCTATAGTCGAGCAGCCTCTCCATCGAGTCGATCTGTTCATCCCACGAGAACCAGCACGCGCTGCGGAACGCAGTGAGCGTGGCGCGCGCTGGCGACCACGCGAGATGATCGCCTGTGAAGAGGAACTTGTCGCGATAGAGCAAGACTTGCGAGCCGCGCGTGTGTCCGGGCGTGGGGATGACGACGAGATCATCATCGAGTTTGACCGGCCCATCGCCTTCGACGACGCGCTCCATGCCGCGTCGTCGCGCGCCGTCGCGCTCGTGCATGACGCGCGTGGCCCGGAATCGTTCGGCGTAGCGCGCGTGGTCGGCGATGTCGTCAACGTGCGAGAGGAACATCAGCGAGACGCCGCCGAGCGCGGCGATCTTTTTGACGAGGCGCGAGGTGAAGCGCGGCGAATCGACGAGGATGTTGCCGCCCTCTGCTTCAGCTCGCGTGATGAGATAACTCCACGCGCCGAAACTCGACTCGGAGGTGAAGCCGCAGAAGTAAACGTTCTCAGCGATGGGATCGGGAAAGGCATCGACGCCGATGTTCGCGTCGAAGCGGCGCGACGTGCCGATGGAAGTCGTGGGGCAGGCGGCGAGGGCCATCAAAGCGCGGCGGACTTCTTCCTCCCTTTCAGGCTGTCGATAGACGCTCGATTGATCGCCGTGATCGCGAAAAGTCGCGGGCGCGATCTGGCGGCAGGCGTCACAGTCGATGCACGTGGAATCGACGTAGAAATCGCCCGCGACATTTTCCGCGAGTCGCTTTGAAAGGCTTGCCATTGCTACTCAAATGATAGCCGACCGGCGCGCGCGCGCGAAGCGCACAAACGCTTTTGAGGTCTGAGGCGGGACGCTTCAACTTCATTAACGCGCTTGTTGCAGGAAGTCGCGCGTGCGCGTCTCGTGCGGGTCTTTGAGTAATTGTTCGGCATCGCCGAATTCGACGACCTCGCCATTCTCCATGTAGAGAAGTTGATCGGCGAGACCAGTGATGAAGTTGATTGAATGAGAGACGACGGCGAGCGTGTGGCCTTCTTCGGAGAAGCGACGAAGCAGCGCGCGCATCTCGTTCGTGCGTCGCGGGTCGAGTGCGCTGGTCGGCTCGTCGAAGAGGATGACGCGCGGGCGCATAGCCAGTGCGCGCGCGATGGCGACGCGTTGCTGCTCGCCGCCGGAGAGCGAGTCGGGATAGCGTTCAGCCGCGTGCGCGAGCCCGACTACTTCAAGCAGCTCGTAGGCCTTTTTCAACGCACCACGTCGCGGCTCGCGCAGCACTTGCACGGGCGCTTCGGCGACGTTGCCGAGCGCGGAGAGATGCGGGAAGAGATGTAGATGTTGGAAGACCGTGCCGACTTTACGCCGCAACACGCGCACGCGCTTTTGATATTCGGACTGGGATAGACCAGATTCGAGGCGCACGCCATCGCAATCGATCACGCCGCCGTCAATTCTTTCAAGACCGTTCAGGCAGCGCAGCACGGTGCTCTTGCCGCTGCCCGACGCGCCGATGATGCCGAGCACCTGTCGCTCTTGCACGTCGAAGCTGATGCCGCGAAGGATGCGCGCGCCGCCGAACTCCTTGATCAAGTTATCGACCTTGATCACGCGGCCACCTCTGATTCGACAGCGAGCACTGCGCGTTGACGATTCATTCTTGCCTCAAGTTTTCGCGCGAGATGTGCGAGCGGCAAGCTCATCGCGAGGTAGAACGCGGAGACGATTGCGCCGAGCAACAGGAATTCGCCGGATGCGTTTGCCATCTCGCGATAGGCGGTCGCCAACTCCCAGACGGAGATCGCGAAGGCAACCGAGGTGTCTTTGAAGAGCGAGACGAAGTCGTTCGTCATCGGCGGGAGCGCGATGCGAAATGCCTGCGGGAAGATGATGCGACGGAAGGCGAGCACAGACGTCATGCCGAGCGAGTAAGCTGCCTCCCACTGGCCCTTCGGGACGGCTTCGAGCGACGCGCGATAGACCTGCGACTCGTAAGCCGCGTAGTTGAGACCGAGCCCGACGAGCGCGGTCAACCAGTTCGGCATCGTGATCCCGACGACAGGCAGACCAAAGTAGAGGAACAATAATTGAACGAGCACAGGCGTGCCGCGAAAGAACTCCACATAAACCGTGCAGATGAAGCGCAGCCAGCGCGCGCCCTTCCACTGGCCCAACGCGAGCAGGAGTCCGAGCGCGAGCGCGATGAACATCGAGCCGAAGGCGATGGCGATGGTCACGCCCGCCGCGCGCGTGAGCCTGAGGATGGCCTCGCGCCAGTTGAAGGTCGAAGAGGTCATCTCGAATTTGACGCTCTGGCCCTCGTCGCTTCCCTGCTTCGACGCGGCGCGAAGTTCTACTTGCGCGTCGTTCCATAGATTCCACTTTCGCAGGATCGCTTCGAGCGATCCGTCACTTACGATCTTGTCGATGCCTGCGTCAACCTGCGCCTTCAACCGTTCGTCGCCTTTGCGAAGGCCGACGACATAGACGCCCTTGTAGAAAGGCTCGCCCGCAGGTTTGAGTTTCGCATTCGAGCGCGCGTAGAACTGCTCCATCGGCACGTCCATCAAGACCGCATCGATGCGACCGAGTTCGAGATCGCGATATGCGCCGACCGGATCGGCGTAGCCGCGAAACGGAATCCCCTGCTTCTCCATCAAGCGCGACGCGGCTGTGTTCGAGAGTGTGCCGACCATGCGCTTGCGACAGTCTTCGAGCGAGTTGATGCGCGCTTCATTGCGACGCACTGTGAGTTGAAGTTTGAAGACGTAGTAAGGTTTGCTGAAGAGGATTTGACGCGCGCGATCTTCGGTCGGCTCAAGTCCGTTCACCACGACATCGAACGCGCCGCGTTGCAAGGCGGAGACGATTGTCTCCCAGTCGGTCGGAACAAACTCTGGTCTTCGATCCATCGCTGCGGCCAGCGCATCCATCATCTCCTTCTCATAGCCGATGTACGTGTCGGGGTGGGCCGGATCAGCATAGACGTAAGGCGCGCCGCCGCTTGGATCGGCCCCCCAACGAAGCGGCTGTTGGGCCGACGCGCTTGAGAGAGAGATGAGGAGACACGCGCAGGCGGCGACAAGACGAAGCGTCAAGCGAAAACGACGAGGCGTCGTGTGAAAGCGACGCGATACTTTGTTGAAGCGAAACGCGCGCGTCACCTGTCGCCCTTGTGCCGGTCGAGGTAGTCGAGCAGGACGTTGGACATGACCTTGACGCCGACGACGATGCTCGCCTCGTCCACGTCGAACTCTGCGGTGTGCCAGCCCGCCGTGATCCCTCTCGCGCGATTGCCGACGCCGAGGAAGTAGTAGAAGCCGGGCACGACCTTTTGATAGTAAGAGAAATCTTCGGCGGGCATGAAGGGCCTGATCGCGAGCGTGCTCTCGCCTCCGACGACGCGTCGGATCGTCGGCAGCGTCTCTTCGACGAGCGAAGGCTCGTTATAGGTCACAGGGTTGCTGTCCGTGATCTCCAGATCGAAGGTGGCCCCGTAGGCGGCGGTCACGTTCTGCAAGGTCTCGCGCATGAGCGCGAGGGAGCGCTCGCGCACCTCTGTGTTGAGCGTGCGCATCGTGCCAGTCATCTTCACCTCGTCGGCGATGACGTTGAAGCGTCTGCCGCCGTTGATCGTGCCGACGGTGATAACGAGCGGCTCTAACGGATCGATGCGACGGCTGCGTATGTTCTGCAAGGCGAGGACGCATTGCGAAGCGATGACGACCGCATCGACGCCGTTCTGCGGCTGCGCGCCGTGGGCCGCCTTGCCGTGAATCGTGATCGAGAAAGTGTCGGACGAGGCCATCGCCGGGCCGACGTGATAGCCGATCTGTCCGGCTTGCAGATTGGGCTCGGTGTGCAAGCCGAAGATCGCGCGCGGTCGCGGATTGTCGAGCGCGCCCTCCTTGATCATCATCTTCGCGCCGCCCTCTTCGCCGACAGGCACGCCCTCTTCGGCGGGTTGGAAGATGAACTTCACCGTGCCGTTCACCTCTTCACGCATCTTGCTCAACACTTCGGCGACGCCAAGCTCGACGGTCGCGTGCACGTCGTGACCGCAGGCGTGTTTCACGTTCGGCGTCTGCGACTTGTAAGGCACGTCCATCGTCTCGTTGATCGGCAGAGCGTCGATGTCTGCGCGCACGGCGACGACGGGCCCCGGTTTCGCGCCCTTCAAGAGCGCGACGACGCCGTGATGCGCGACGTTCTCTCTCACCTCGTCGAGACCAAGCGCGCGCAGACGCTCGGCGATGATGCGTCCCGTGCGTTCTTCACGATTCGACAACTCCGGGTGCATATGAAAGTCGCGGCGGCAGGCGACGAGCTGCGTGCGCATCGACTCGGCCATCTCGCTGATGCGTTGCTCGCGCGTAACAGGCGCGGCAGTGGCGCGTGCGGGCCGACCTGTGGAGACGAATACGACTGTCGAGATGATGAGAGCAAGCACGACGAACGGAGTGGCCCTCAGTCGAGCGCGCGTGTCGATTTTAAGTTTCACGTCTTAAGCCTTCCGTCTGTGTCTTCATCGAAGAGCTTGCGTCGCGCCCATCGTCGTGTCCCTGCGAGCGGACGTATAAAGTGTAGCCGAACCAGAGACCGAAGAAGAGCAGGAGCAACGCGCCGGACGACGCTGCCGAGAGCAACGACGAGTGGGCCACCTTCTCGACGACGACGTAGAAGCTGCCCGTCACGCCGAGCGCAAGCGGGATCATCGAGGCGATCAGGATGCGGCTCGAAAAGCGGTGGAAGTGTTCGGTCTCCTCGCCGCGCTCGACGATGCGGTGATAGGCGGCGGGCGTCATCAACAGCACGACGCTCACGGCGACGAGCGCGAGGCTCGCAAGGTGGACGTACTTGAGCGCACTAGGCAGCTTGTCGAACGACTCGGTCATCGTGCAGATGAATTGGAAGCCGAGCAGAGCTTGCGAGCCGGGCAGCACCGTGCGCGCTTCCGTCAGCACGTGCTTGATCTTGTCCTTCGTCGAAGTCCCTTGATCTTCTTTCTCGTCTTCGGCGCGCGACATCTCCTCTTCCCTCCTGATCTCCGGCTCGCGCTTCGCGCGTTGTATCCACTCCAGGCCCCACCAGAAAAAGAGCGCGAAGCCGAGCGCAGCCAAGCCCGCCGACGCGCCCGGCTTGTGCCCGAAAACCTTTTCGGTTGCGACGAACACGTCCACGCCGAGACCGGTAGCGAAAGGCAAAAGGGCCAGCTCCATGACGCGCGTCGCGAAACGTTGAAGCCGGTGCGTGTCCTCGCCTCGCTCGACGATCCGGTGAAACGCCGACGGCGCGATGAGCAACGCGATGGCGACGAGCATCAACGCGAGCGCGCCGAGCTTCAAGTAGCGCGCGTGTTCGGGCAGACGCTCAAAGCCCTGCTCAAAGATCGCGCGGAACTGGAAGCCGACGATCACCTGCGAACCCAGCACGAGCATCCGCGCCTCGTCGAGCATCGTCTGGACTTTATCCTTGAGCTTCGCCATCAGCCGTCAACCCGCCTTGAAATCTAAACGCCGTGAGCTTCGCCGGATATTACACTAACAGACGTGGCGAGCCACTGTCCGGTTGCGAACCGAACTTGCTGTTGCGACGCACGCTAAAAAATAAGAGGCGGGGCCGATCCTAAATAGATTAACCCCGCCAGCAGAAATGATTAGTGAAGAGATGAGTCCGGGCGCATCCGCGTGAACGCGCCCAGACCGGCGAGCCTTACTTGTTCGCGTGAACTTTAGGGCGATTGGTAAACGATGGATCAGCGTCAACCGCGAAGGTCGAGCCGGGCAGCGTCGTCGGATCATAGCCCGCGCCGGAGATACGGTTGGTGATGATCTTGTCGTTGTTGCCAACATCGGAGACGCCTGCTTGATAGACGTAGCCGTTCGTCACGCTTGCCTTGCTGATAACGTTGTTGACGACTTTGATGTTCGTCGCCTTCGTGGGCGCGCTGAAGTCATCGTTCGATTGCGAGATGAAGACCCCAACGTCAGCACCACTGATCGTGTTCTGCAAGATTTGCACGCCGACGCAGAACTCGCCCTCGTCGCCAACGACGAGGATGCCGCCAGAGACCGTGCTCGACCCAGTGTACGAGTTCCCAGAGACGGTGTTGCGCTTGACCATGCCGGTCGCGCCGAATCCGATCTGGATGCCGTTGCGCGCGATGTAGCCTACGGGGAGGCCGCCATCCACCACGTTGTCGGTGATCGTCGCGGTGACGTTACCATTGGCGACGATGCCCGTCTTCTGGTAGCCGCTGATATCGTTCTGGTCGATGATGATGTTAAGGGTCGTGGGCGAGGAGCCAAAGTTGCGCACCTCGATGGCGTTGCCCTCCTGACATCCGCTCGCGCCCTGATTGATGTCAGTTATCTCGTTGTTGGTTATCGAGCCCGACGCGCCGTCGAAGAGTATGCCGCGCAGGCGGTTCGCGCCGCCGTCGCAAATATCCGAGAGCCCGGAGGTCGTGATGTGCAGGTTGTTGACGTTGGCACTCGCGCCGCCGTTCTGAATGACGCCGCCGACGAAGTGGCCGCTCGCGGGATCGACTGCCGTGATCGTGTGCCCCGCGCCGTCGAGCGTGAAACCGGCCGGGATATTGATGCTGTGATCCGTGGTGCAGTCGGCGGCGAGAGTCATGGTTGTGCCGGAGGAGTTAAAGACGCATATTGCGCGAGCCTCGCCTGCGGCGAAGAGCGTGAGGGCAACGAAGAAGACGAGCGCGAGGGGGTTAGGTCTAGACATTTGGGGGAAGTTCCTTTCATTTGGTTGGTGGATAAAGACGGCGGCTCATCAAAGCTCTCGACTCGCGTGAAGCCGCGTGTCTGTGCCGTCAGAGTAGGAGCTGCACACGGCGCAATGATGGCCGGCGACTCAGAATCAGCGCGCGCGAACCGGGATTGAAGTCTGCCCGAAAACAAGGGCGTAGGCTGGTAGCTTCTGACGTGGAAGGTCAAACGAGGGCGACCAAACTGTTGTCACGTTGCCGAATCAGCGCACCCTCGAAATCTGCAAGGCGCGGCTGCTGGCAAACGGGCGGAAGGCTTCAGCAGCGCGGACTCTAATGTTTTAGTGGATTCCTGTCAACTTGTGCGAGTTTAATAAAAACTTCATCGATCCGAACTTCCATCAACCCGCGCCGGAGACCAGACGCGCCAGCTCGCGCTTCAACACCTTACCGGTGGGCCCCTTCGGCACGTCGGCGACGAGGCGCACGGTCTTCGGGCACTTGAAGTCTGCGAGGCGTGCGCGACAGTGATCGATGAGCTCCTGCTCGGTCGCGGATGCGCCGTCTTTGAGAACGACGAAGGCGGCCACCTCTTCGCCGTAGAGTTCGTCGGGCACGCCGATGGTGGCGGCGGCGGCGACCGATGGATGTTGGTAGAGCAGCTCGTCGATCTCGCGCGGGTAGATGTTCTCGCCGCCGCGTATGATCATGTCGGACTTGCGATCCACGATGTAGAAGAAGCCTTCTTCGTCGCGATAACCCACGTCGCCCGTGTGAAACCAGCCGTTGCGAAAGGCGCGCGCCGTCGCGTCTTCGTTTTTGAAGTAGCCTTTGAAAATATTTTCACCGCGCAGGACGATCTCGCCCGCCGTGCCATCCGCCACTTCGCCGTCTTCCTCGTCGAAGACTTTCATCTCATTGCCGATTGGCAGCCCACACGATCCGGCCCGGCGTCGCTCATCAGTGGGATTGAAGGTCGAGCGACAGGTGGACTCGGAGAGGCCATAGCCTTCGACGACCGGACAGTTAAACGTCTCCTCGAAGCGACGCATCACTTCGGCGGGCACGGGCGCGCTGCCGCACATCGCGAAGCGAAGCTGATCGATCTTCAATCCTGCGGGCACGCCGTCAGGGTATTTCGCGAGCAGCATTGAGAGCATCGTCGCGACCGATCCGAAGGAAGTGATCCGTAGATCGGAGACTGTCTGCCAGTGGCGCGACGCGGAGAAGCGTGGGCTCACGACCGTCGAACCTCCGGCGTAGAGCGCGCTCATGGTGGTGACGCTCACGGCGTTCATGTGGAAGAGCGGCATGATGGTAAGCAGGCGATCCGCTTCGGTGAACTTGAGCCACGATGCGATCTGTCGCGCGTTGGCGGTGAGATTGCCGTGCGTGAGCAGGCAGCCCTTCGGCTTCCCCGTCGTCCCCGATGTGTAGATGATGATGGCCTCATCATCGCTTTCGAGTTGGCGTCCGGCCCAAGATGTTGCGGGCTCGTCGTCGAACTCTGCGGTGATCGATTCGTCGTCGAAGACGATCACCTCTTCGAGCGACGGCAGAGCGGCGCGCACTTGTTCGATGGACGAAACGAATTCCGTGTTCACGAGCAGCGTGCGCGCCTCCGAGTTGCCGACGACATAGGCGATCTCTTCGGGCTTGAGGAGCGAGTTGACGGGGCCTGCGAGTGCGCCGAGCTTGAAGCAGGCGAAGTAAGCGATGATGTATTCCGCACTGTTCGGCAGGAGCAGGCTAACCACGTCGCCGCATCCCACGCCGCGCGCCGAGAGCAAATTAGCAGCGCGATTGACAGAGGCATTGAACTGTTGATAAGTCCAACTCCGGCCGACCGGCTCATTGATCAGAAAAACTTTATCGGGCGCGTGCGCGGCGCGCGTTTCGAGCAGTTGACGCAGGTTGTCGAAGGAGTGGGAAGATGTCTGATCGGTCATTTTTGATTTGGCACGCGCGCGCCCGCCGTTGTATAAGATCGGAGCAATCGGCACAGGCGCGAAGCTCTCGACACGCTCTGGCTTGAATCCGTCACAGCTTAACGAAACGCTTCCGTCTCTACAACTTTTCCGCTCTCAACGCAATTCATCCGTGCGGCAAGCGGCCCTACAGAGTCGCGCTCCCATTGCATCTTCTATGAACGTCTATCGCAACTACATCGACGGCGCGTGGGCTCAATCGACTTCCGGGCAGACCGCGCAAAATCTCAATCCCGCGAACACCGACGACGTGATCGGCACAGTGCAACTCTCGACGCGCGAAGAAGCACGTCGCGCCGTCGAATCCGCATCGGAAGCGTTTCGTGGCTGGCGCGCGACGCCCGCGCCGCAGCGCGGCCGGATCGTCGCACGCTTCGCGCGTCTGCTTGAAGACGACAAGGAGAACGTCGCGCAACTTCTCACACGCGAGGAGGGCAAGACCGTCTCCGAGTCGCGCGGCGAAGTACAGCGCGCGATCAACGTCGCCGAATTTTGCGCGGGTGAATCGCGTCGCATGAACGGCGAGACGATCCAGTCGGAGTTGCCCGCCAACTTCGCTTACACGATCAAGCAGCCGCATGGAGTTGTCGCGTGCGTCACGCCGTGGAATTTTCCCGTCGCGATTCCTGTGTGGAAGATCGCGCCCGCGCTCGTCGCCGGAAACACGGTCGTCTTCAAGCCCGCGACCGTCACGCCCGCGACCGCCGTGCGGCTGACGGAACTCTTCGCGGAGGCTGGCATCCCGAAAGGCGTGCTCAATTTGATTCTCGGATCGGGATCGGAAGCGGGCGACGAGATCGTGGGCCACCCTGCGGTGCGCGCCGTCTCGTTCACGGGATCGAACGGCGTGGGACTCAAGCTCTACGAGCAGTGCTCGCGGCGCGGCGCGAAAGTTCAGTGCGAGATGGGCGGCAAGAATCCGGTCGTCGTCTTGGAAGATGCCGACATGGAGCTCGCCGTCGAATCGACCGCGCAGGGCGCGTTCGGCTCGACGGGCCAACGCTGCACGGCGACGAGCCGCGCGATTGTCGTAGAAGAGATCGCTAACGAGTTCGTCGAGCGCATCAAGGCGCGCGCCGAAGCGATGAGGATCGGCGACGGCATGGACGATGCCACCGAGATGGGGCCACTCGTCGATAGCAACCAGTTCAAGTCTGTGCTTCGCTACATCGATGTGGGGCGCGAAGACGGCGCGGAGATGATCTGCGGCGGCGGCATCGCCGAGGGCGCAGGGCTTCGCAAAGGCTACTTCGTCAAGCCGACCGTCTTCGCAAACGTCACGCCGGAGATGCGTATCGCGCGCGAGGAGATTTTCGGGCCTGTCCTCTCCGTCATACGCGTGAAAGATTTCGAAGAGGCGATGCAAGTCGCCAACGACAGCGAGTACGGCCTGTCTTCGTCTATCTTCTCAAACGACGCGGCGCGCATCTTTCGCTTCGTCGATGAAATCGAGACGGGCATGACGCACGTCAACTCGCCGACGACCGGCGGCGAAGCGCACATCCCCTTCGGCGGCATCAAGTCAACCGGCATCGGCGAACGCGAGCAAGGCTCGACCGCGCTCGATTTTTACACCGAACTGAAAGTGGTTTACGTCGATTACACCGGACGCAAGCGCGAAGGTAATTTGTACTAACCGCTTCACCAAATTTCTATCGAGATGAAAACTGTCGCCTGCCCCAAATGCAACTTCGTCAATACGGACGCCGACTCGAAGTGCGTGCGGTGCGGCGGGCCTTTAATCCTTGCTTTGCTTCAAGAGACCTTCGACGGGGCCAAACAGACATCCGAGAGGATGCGTGAGCTAATCGCACCGTCGTTCAAATCCTTCAACGGCTGCGGCACAACGCTTCTGGACTATCGTGAATTGCCGGACGGCACTTGGGAGGCGACGCGCTGGGTGATCGTCTTCGGTCTGCCCGTCGTCCCGCTCGCCACCTACGTCATCGAGCCGACGCGACAGGAGAACAGCTACGGTCAGCAGAGTTCGTACTTCAAGGTTCTCGGCAAGAGCCGACTCTCCGCGCCGAGAATCTTGCGCGTCTATGCGCTCGTCTTCGTCGGCTTGTTCCCCATCGTCTGGGGCTCGCTCCACAACACGTCGGTCAACCGCACGCTCGGAGGCGGCTACGCTGCCCTCGCCATGCTCGCGTGCGTCGCGTGGGGCGGCTACATCATCTTCTGGAAGCTGAAGAACGACAGCAAGGCTTACAAAGCCAAGAGCGCGGTAGCCAAGACCGCGACGTGAAGGGCGGGTGCGAGTTTGTCGCCGATCCATGTGATTTAATAGAGCGCGGGTGATCGCATGATTCACGAGGAGCTAATCGAAAAGCTAAGGAGTTTGCCGCCGGAGCGGATCGCCGAGGTCGAAGACTTTATCGACTTCATCGCCCAGCGCGATGAGCGGCTGCTCGTCCACGCCGCCGCCAAGCTATCCGAAGAATCTTTCAGGCTGGTATGGGACAACGAAGAAGATTCTGTCTATGACCAGTTATAATTTTGGTGATGTTGTCCTCGTCCCCTTCCCGTTTACCGATCAGACGGGGACGAAAAAGCGTCCGGCGGTCATCGTCAGCTCCGCCGCTTACAACGCCAGCCGCCCCGACTTGATCTTGATGGCTGTTACGAGCCAGATCAGAACCGCGCCGGGATTCGGCGAAGTCATCATCACCAAGTGGCAGCAGGCTGGACTACTCAAGGCTTCCGCGATCAAGCCCGTGCTGACGACCATCGAACGCCGACTCCTGCTGCGCCGACTCGGACAGCTCGAACAGAAGGATCGAGTCGAGCTTCAACAGTCTCTTAACTCGATCCTAGGTTGAATCACCTTTTAACGTCACGAAGGGTAAAGACAATGAGCACCGCAGAACCGCAACTGAAATCGACCGAGACGAAGCCAACCAACTCTGAGATCGTCGAGAAGCACAAAGAGTTTCTCTTCCCCGCCGTGGCGATGTACTACGCTGAGCCGCTCGCGCTCGTGCGCGGCGAGGGCTTCCACGTCTGGGACGATCAAGGCAGACGCTATCTCGACTGCTTCGGCGGCGTGCTCACCGTCTCAATCGGGCACGCGCATCCGAAGGTGAACGAGGCGATCATCAATCAGGTCAAGACCATCTCGCACACCTCGACGCTCTACGCCAACAAGCCGCAATCCGATCTTGCGGAGAAGCTCTACCAGATCACGCCCGGTCGTCTCAAAAAATCTTTCTTCACGAACTCCGGCACGGAAGCCGATGACACGGCGATCCACGCAGCGAAGACCGCGACGGGTCGGCACGAGATCGTCGTGCTCCGGCACAGCTACTCCGGCCGCTCGGCCACCGCGCTCACGGCGACGGGCCATTCGACGTGGCGACCGCTCCCGCCGCAAGTCGCAGGCATCGTCCACGCGCGCGCGCCGTATTGTTATCGTTGCCCTCTGAGTCTCAATCCTAAAGACTGCGGGCTCGCCTGCGCCGAAGACATCGAGGACGTGATCATGACGACGACGACGGGTGAGATCGCCGCGTTCATGGCTGAACCTATACTCGGCGTCGGCGGCTTCATCGTCCCGCCCGCAGGCTACTTCGAGCGCGCGGCTGAGATCACGCGCAAGCACGGCGGGCTCTTCATCGCCGACGAGGTGCAGACCGGCTGGGGCCGCACCGGCGACAAGTGGTTCGGCATCGAGCACTGGAACGTCGAGCCTGACATCATCACCTCGGCGAAGGGACTCGGCAACGGCACGCCCGTCGGCATCACCGTCGCCACGCCCGAAGTCGCGGACAAGTATCCCGGACTCACCTTCTCGACCTTCGGCGGCAACCCCGTCTCGATGGCCGCCGCGCTCGCCGTCATCAAAGTGATCGAAGATGAAGACTTGCGAACCAACGCCAAAGTGGTCGGCGACTACCTGCGCGCCCGGCTCGAAGAACTCAAAGAGAAGCACACCGTCATCGGCGACGTGCGCGGGCTTGGGCTGATGCAGGGACTCGAACTCGTCAAGGATCGCGAGACCAAAGAGCCGCACCCGCAAGCCGTCCTCAAAGTTTTCGAGGAGACCCGACGACGCGGCGTCCTCATCGGCAAAGGCGGACTCTACGGCAACGTGATTCGGACGGGCATGATGCTCAACTCGACGAAGGATCACGTGGATGAGATGATTGCCGCGCTCGACGCGAGTTTTGCTACCATCGTGTCATAGAACCGACGTGAATCGGCGGTGTGTGATGAGCGTCAAGATATTTGAAGGCTGCGTTGAGAACGGCCAAGTGAAGCTCGAATCTCAGATGGACGTGCCGGATCACACCAAGGTTTATGTAATCGTGCCCGATGTGGAAGCTGTGCGGGCCGCTCATCTGCACAGTCCACATCTCGTACACTCTGAGCAAGCGTTGAATTTTGTGCTGGAAGTTGTCGAGATATCACTTGGTGTCAGCTTAAGATAGTTCTTTCCTCACCGCCCGCGTGTGCCGGGTTTATAGGGAGTTCCGGTCATGAACATCGAAAACGAGTACAACTTCAGGGCGGCACTTCGAGACGGGATTAACCTCTTCCTCGGTGCAGGTTTTTCCGTACTTGCACGCGACTCCGAAGGAAAGAATCTGCCCTTGGGTGGGGCACTTACAGAAGAGATGTGCCAAGCCTTTTCACTTCCCACGAATACCGGCCTCGACTTAGGGAAAGCGTGCACGATCATTGAATCCACACGCAGGGATGAGCTTCGCGCATTCCTGAAGAAGAGGCATACCGTCTCCGAGTTCGATCTCAAGTACTACGTACTCGACAAATTGAGGGTCAGAACTATTCTCACCACGAATATTGACGATCTGATCTTCAAGGTTTACGGCAACAGCAGCAGAAATTATATAAACGACATGGACCTGACCGGGCCTGAGTATTTCGACCGCAGGGCGATCAACTATGCTGCCCTCCACGGCTCGGTCGTCAACGACCACCGCCCATACAGGTTCAGCGTTTCCGATCTTGCCTCTGCCTTTGCGGCCGATCCGGACAAGTGGCACGTCCTGTCCAGTAGGCTAAAGGAGTATCCCACCCTGTTCTGGGGCTATAGCTTGAATGACGCAGGGACGCTGCAAGCCCTTAGCCCCGAAACGTCTAAGGGGCGGTCTCACAGGGACAAATGGATCGTCATACACCCGGATCAGCTCTCAGATGTCACTATCGACTTCTTCAACGCCCTCGGGTTCCTCATTGTTGAGTCCGACACATCCGAGATGTTGGACTACCTAGCGGACTTCGCCAACACGATAGAGGAGCATGAGAGTCCAATATCTGAGTTGGAGACCCGCGCGTTGTTCCCCGACGAATCGATCCCTGAGAGCGGGACTGTGGTGGTGCGGTCAATCCTAGAATTCTTTTTAGGCGGGGCACCCCAGTGGTCGGATATATTCTCGGGCCAGCTTCATCGAACATCTTATTTCGGGCGCATCACTGATTCAATCCATTCGGGCAAGCACACGGTTATCATCGGGATGCCAGCGTGCGGGAAGACCACACTGATGATGCAGGTCGCGGCGAACTTCAAGGTCGCCAGACACAAGCTGATGACAAATTCCCTCACTTACGAGAAGGCTCACTTGATCGGAAACCAGCTCGACGGTAAGAAGGCTTTAGTTTTTCTAGACAACTTCGCAGACTCAATGGCGGCCTTTGAATTCCTCACTTCCACCTCGAACATCCAGGTCGTCGCAGCGGATCGAGATTACCAGTTCGGTATCGTCTCCCATCGGATTTCGACGGAGAGGTGCAATATCATCGACGTAACGGATCTATCGCCAGCAGACATTCAGGCTTGTCTCCAAAGCATACCCAGCAGCAGCAAACGCCTGACCTCGGAGGGAAATGTTAGAACGGATGACCAAGTGCACAGGGATACCTTCAAACTTCAGCCTTCCCTCTTCGATATCATCGAAAGAAACCTTGCCGGCTCAACCTTGAAGCAGAGGTTTAGATCGGTTCTGTCCCAGTTGGCGAAAGAGGACGCGGTATTACGGGACCTTTTGCTGATGATCAGCTACGTCCACAAATGCCGCGTCCCAACATCCATGGATATGCTCTTCGCCTTCCTACGAAATGTCAGCAACGACTACTCCGAGATAAACTCGATGTTGAAGAGGCTGGGATCAGTCGTAGCCGAGTACGGGGGAAGATTTGAGTTCCCAGAGAAGGACTTGGATCAGGATTACTACGTGCCGCGTTCTACCTTAGTCGGCGAGGCAGTAGTCAGCAGCGCGAGCGGTCCCGAACTCAAGAGGGTACTAACGGATTTTCACAATAACATCAGTCCTTATAGAATCCCTCGGTACGATATCTTCCGACGGTATGCTTACGATTATTTGCTTATTGCGAGGGCATTCCCCAAGGCCGGCGACGGTAAGGAGTTTTACGAGAACCTTTACGCGCGCGCAGACGAATCCCCTTACATGCTCCAGCAATGCGCGCTTTATCTAGCTAAAAAGAAAAGGTACACCGAAGCGTTTGAAATGATTGACCGAGCGACGGTCACCAGTGGCGGGAGGATCTGGTCGATCAAGAATTCTCATGCCGTCATCCTTTTTAAAGCAAATATCGAACATGCGTTTAAACCAGGCGCAAGAGAAACACTCCGACAGAGTATGCGAATTCTTACTGAATGCTTCAGGTGGGACAAACGTAAGCCCTACCATGCCCTCGTCTTCGCCGAGCAGTCCCTTCAGTATTGGGAGGTGTATAGCGACGGCGACGCTATCGACTATTTAACCACCGCGCGCCAGTGGCTCGTAGATGAGCAGAAACGATCTCCGTGGCAAACTAGGATCAAGTATCTCCTTCCAGACATCACGAGGGCTCTCGAGTCAGCGGCCTATAACTAACTTCAAGTCCCACCATAGCTGGGTGATAGAGAATGAGGTCGCAGAGTGAGAATTATTATCAAGAACGGTCGCGTCGTCACCGCCGTTGATGATTATAGAGCCGACGTGCTCATCGAGGGCGAGGTCGTGTCAACCATCGGCGCGCGGCTCGACGTGGAGGCGGATCGCGTGATCGATGCGGCGGGCAAGCTCGTCATTCCGGGCGGCATCGATCCGCACACGCACATGGAGTTGCCGTTCGGCGGCACGCAGGCGTCGGACGACTTCCGCACGGGGACGATTGCCGCCGCGTTTGGCGGGACGACGACGATCATTGATTTCGCCGTGCAGTACAAGGGCGAGGCGTTGAGGCAGGGGCTCGACAACTGGCACGCGAAGGCTGAGGGCAAGGCGGCGATTGATTACGGCTTCCACTTGATCGTGACAGACCTCGAAGATGCGCGCGTGCCGGAACTCTACAAGGCGATGGACGAGGGCGTGTCGAGCTTCAAGCTGTTCATGGCGTACCCCGGCGTCTTCCTCGCGGACGATGCGACGATCTTTCGCGCGATGTCTGCGGCGGGCCAGCGCGGTGGTCTCATCTGTATGCACGCGGAGAACGGGATCGTCATCAACGAGATCATCAAGCGCGCACTCGCCGAGGGCCGCACTTCGCCGAAGTATCACGCGCTGACGCGCCCGACCATCGCCGAAGCGGAGGGCGTCCACCGCGCCATACGGATCGCGGAGATGGCGGAGTCGCCCGTTTATATCGTGCACCTGAGTTGTGCCGACGCTTTGAACCAAGTGCGCGAGGCGCGCGACCGTGGGCTTCCGGCGTTTGCGGAGACGTGCCCGCAGTATCTCTTCCTCTCGATTGACGATTACGGCGAGGGCTTCGAGGGCGCGAAGTATGTGATGACGCCGCCGCTCAGGGAGAAGTGGAATCAACAGGAGTTGTGGAAGGGCCTGAAGACGGACGACCTGCAAGTGATCTCGACCGACCACTGCCCCTTCTGCATGAAGGAGCAGAAGGAACTCGGTCGCGGAGACTTCTCCAAGATTCCAAACGGCGCACCCGGCGTCGAGAATCGCATGGCTCTCATCTACAACGGCGGCGTGGTCGAGCAACGCATCTCGCTCAACCGTTTCGTCGAACTCACATCAACAGCCGCCGCGAAGATGTTCGGTCTCTTTCCGCGCAAAGGGACAATCGCCGTCGGGTCTGATGCGGACATCGTGATCTTCGATCCCGACAAGGAACAGACGTTCAGCGTCAAGACGCAGCACATGAACGCCGACTACAGCGCATACGAAGGCAAGACCGTCAAGGGCGTGGTCGATGTCGTCCTCTCGCGCGGTCGCGTCGTCGTCGAGAACGGAGAGTTCAAGGGCAAGGCTGGCGATGGCCAGTTCTTGAAACGTGGAACGTGCGTCTCGATGTAACCGGAGATGGCCGGAGGGATCATGAGTCAGAGCGATTGGCTAGAGGACTTCCGCTCGCAGTGTGAGCGCAATCTCGCGCGAACGGTGGAGCAGCGTATGCGTTATGGCTTCTGTTACGTTTACAAGCCCGTGCTCGACGATGCCGAGTGGCGCTCTTTCGCTTCGACAGATGAATACCGGAGCTGGTGTCAGGACAATTTGCCGACCTATCTCGGCTACGGCAGGCCCGACGATTTGCAGGCGCGAATCCTTGATGAGGAACAGTAGCTTTCATCCGGCGCAGGCGCAGGAAGTCGCGACTGCTTTCGCCGCGCGTCAGGTCGATTACATGTTCATCGGCAAGAGCGGCGCGATCCTGCTTGGCTATCCCGGTACAACGCAGGACGTGGACGTTTATCCGCGTAAGGATGCCGAGAACGGACGCCGCATCGTTGCTGCGTTGAATGATTTGGGTTTCGACGTTGACGCGACTCTTGAGCGGGAGATCGTCAACGGCAAAGACTTTGTGCAGATCAAATCGGGCCCCTTCGACATCGATCTGGTGTTCGCGCCGGACGGCATCGAGAGCTACGAGGCGGCTAAAACTCGCATGGATATTTCAACGGGCTTCCCCGTCCTCAACATCTGTGACATCATCGCCAGCAAACGCGCCGCGCGCCGCCCTAAAGATGCAGTCGAGCTGCCTCTGCTCGAAGCCTTTCGTGAAGTTTACGAACGTCGTAGATAACCTGCTCGACATCAACGCGTGGTCGCGTCGTCGTCGAGAACGGAGAGTTCAAGGGCAAGGCTGGCGATGGTCAGTTCTTGAAACGTGGAACGTGCGTCTCGATGTAGTCTCTCGAACGTAGAACTTCATCAACGGTGAGGAGAAAGAGATCATGTCAGCAGAGACCGTGGACGCTGGCGCAAAGGATACGAACGGGCTCAATGATTACGTCGAGCTGCGCTTTCAGGAGCGGCTGGCGAAGTTGTCTGAGGAGTTGAGCGCCAAGGTTGATAAGAAGATTCAGGAGCGTTTGGATAGCGACCGTACCTTCGTCACCACGATGGTGGGCAACGGCGTCAAGTTATTAGGCTACGCGGTTGCGCTGGTCACAATCGTCATCGGGGTGGCCGGCGTCAAGTCATGCAGCGACATCAATCACGCGATCAGTGGGGCGGCGCAGGAAGCGGTTCAAAGAAAACTAGAATCCGACAACCCGAACTCCGACTTCAACCGGCTGACTAACCGGCTTCTCAACCGCGCGTTGCTCGACTCCTACCTCACGAGTATTGCACGCATCAGGTCTCAAACTTTGGATGAGAATGCGATCCGCCTCCAAATGCGTCGCAAGTTTCCTAAGTTTAACGATTCTTCAGATGCCAAAAGGCTGACGCAACTTTTGTTCGACTCTTCAACCGATACTGAAACCGATTTCAAAGATGCTCTACAGATACTCGATTACACCGGCTCTCTAGGATCGAACATCAATCCTGAACTCACCGAACTGGCCCTCGCGCAGGATAATAAATACTCTTGGATTCGCGGTGTGCCGGACAAACGAATCGAGTTGCTCAAGAAGATCAAGAACCCGCGAATCCTTCCCGTGCTCCAAACCTTGATCGCCAACGAAACCGATTCGAATGTTAAGATCGCAGCCATCCAAGCTGCCAGCGAAATCGGGAACGGCGGGACGATGAAGGCCCTGGAAGAGTTGGCGGTGAAAGAAAATGCGGGGCCACTCAAGGACACCGCCGTCATCGCGCTCGCGCGTTATAAACCTGATCACCCGCTCGTCTCCGGTTGGCTGGATGTAGTTAAGAAAGCGAAGACGGATGCCCTTCGTCAGAGCAAGGCGCTCCTGCTCGCTCTGGAAGTCATGAAGGGGCCCCCCAAAAATCGGGAGAAGGACGCGGAAGGCTCCGACGACAAGGTTCGCCTCGCCCTAGCCACGGACTTGATCAAAGGTGTCATCGCTAACGGGTTCAGATTGGTAATGCACCCCACCGAGTCGGGCTTAGCGTTGATCCCCGCAAGGAAGCCGGCCGACCGCAACGCGAAAGCCGACAAAGGGACAGAACTCGATGACGCTTTCGCGGCTTTCGAGGCTCCGTCAGTTCCGGCGGAGTTGCTCTTCGGGGCCGGAGCGGATGCGGTCGCCTCACTGTTGGGAAGTCTAGCGGCGGCGAATGATACGAGGCAGTTGACGCAGGCTGTCGATGCGCTCAGTCTGCATAGCGATAACTCATCGGCAGCCGTGGTGAAAGTGACGTTCGGGGGAGACTCGCCCAACTCGATCAAGTTGAAAGACAACACAGTCCTGAATACAGAGGCAGCGCCCACCGGCGTTCAACTGAAGACGGTCTCACAGGACAAGAGCGCCGAACCTGTTTTGTGGGCGTTTTGGAATAACGCGGACGGCGTTCCACGGAAAGGAATCGTCGTCGCTTTCGAGCACCCGGAATTGATGACTTTCGAGCTTGCCGAAGTTAAAAGCCCCACGTCGGCTGAGGAATAATTCGGCATGACTACGGACAAACGGGGGCCCTTGGGGCGACGCGCAAGGGGGCCCTTTAAGAGTTTGGGCATACATAAATCGCGGGAGACGTGCTGCACCGAGAGTGTTCCGGTTCGAGTTGCACGCGCCCGCTCGCATGGGAGATTAAAGATGAGTGTGAAGATGAAACTATTGTCGCTCGTGTTCTGTTCGGTTCTGCTTTTCGCCGCCGCTTGCAGCAAGAACGCTGAGACCGGCGGCGGCGGCGGCGTGCTCTCTCCGAACGGGGGCGGCGCAACGACGAGCGCGGGAGTCATCTCAGCCAGCGACAAGCCGCTTGATGTGTTGACGCGTGCGACGCGCGGGCAGCTCGACGCGAAATCTTATCGCGCCAACATCAAGAATACCTCGTCGAACGGATCATCCAACACGCTGCTCGTCGAGTATGCCGCGCCCGATCATTACCACATGGTCACGCACTCGCAGGGGGGCACGCGCGACACCTCGCTTGAGTACATCATCGTTGGTAAGGACACTTTCATGCGGTTGAACGGCAGCGAGTGGAGACGCTTCCCCGTTGACATGAGTCAGATGATCAACTCCTTCCGCGATCCGAAGTTCATCGACGAGATCACAAAAAGCTCGGACGCTAAATTCGTCGGCGCGGACACGCTCGACGGCGCGCCCATGCTCGTCTATGAATATTCGCTCGACAACGTCGCGGGCATGAAGATCAAGACGCACGCCAAGACGTGGATCGCCGTCGCCGATGGGCTGCCGCGCAAGAGCGAGTCCGAGGGCGAGTTTAGCGGCATCAAGACGAAGACCGAGATGATCGTCTCCGACTACAACTCCGACATCAAGATCGAAGCGCCGATCAAGTGATGCGCGCGCGGAGAGTACGCAACCGAAGTGCGTTCGCTCAGTACCAACCTAGAAAAAATTTACGTCCGAGGGTTTTGAAGTTGAAAGCTAAAGTCGTTCTCATCGTCGTCGTGTTCATGCTCACCCTCGCGCTTCCCGTGGCGGCGGACGATAAGCCTGAGCCGCGTCTAATCACCGTCACGGGCGAGGCGGAAGTGTTGGTCGTGCCTGACGAAGTCGTCTTCGATCTGACTGTGCAGACCATCAACAAGGAGCTGCGAGTAGCGAAGGCGCAGACGGACGAGCGACTTAAAAAGTTGATCGAGTTGACGCGCCGCTACAACGTCGATGCGAAGGACGTGCAGACCGATTACATCAAACTCGAACCGCGCTATCGCGGAGGCGACGAGAGCCGCCTCTTCATCGGCTACTCTGTGAGAAAAGATTTAGTCTTCACTCTGCGCGACGTGTCGCGCGCCGAAGAGATGCTCTCGGAGATTTTGGAATCAGGCATCACGCGCATCAACAGCGTCCGCTTCCAGACTTCGCAGCTACGCAAGTATCGCGATCAGGCACGCGCCTCCGCCATACGCGCCGCGCAGGAGAAGGCCGTCGCGCTCACCGCAGAGATCGGGCAGAAGATCGGCAAGGCTTACTCGATTGAAGAGGAGACGACGCCGAGCCGCAGTCTCTATTCCCAGAACTCTATGGCTAACAACACGACCATCGTCGGCGACGATGCAGCAAGTTCAGAAGGCACGCTCTCGCTCGGCCAGATCAAAGTGACAGAGCGCGTCACCGTCCGCTTCGAGTTGCTCTAACTATCAATCTCCGAAAGTTCAAACTTTGATGGTAGCGATCACAACCGACAACGAAGTGATTCAACACGCCGATGGTCGCGTCGAGTTGCGCGATACTGCGCTCGCGGAGATCAGGCGCAGCCCTCTCTACAATGAAGACCTCGCGCCCGTGCCCGTCGAGCGCAGGAACTGGACGACCTACAACTACGCCGCGCTCTGGGTGAGCATGGCACACTGCATCCCGACTTACATGATGGCTTCGGGTTTGATCAGCGCGGGGATGAACTGGTGGCAGGCCCTCGTCACGATCCTGCTCGGCAATACCATCGTGCTCGCGCCCATACTTTTGAACTCGCATCCGGGGACGAAGTATGGCATCCCCTTCCCCGTCTTCGCGCGCGGCGCATACGGCACAATGGGCTCGAACTTGCCCGCGCTGATGCGGGCCATCGTCGCGTGCGGGTGGTTCGGCATTCAAGCATGGATCGGCGGACAAGCTCTACAAACTTTCTTTGCCGCGTTCATCCCCGGCTGGCATGGGCTTCTAGGCTCTGGCTTCCTCGCGCACACAACGACCGAGTGGCTCTCGTTTCTCATCTTCTGGGGCATCAACATCGCCATCATCTATCGCGGCATGGATTTGCTGCGTCGCGTCGAGAACTGGGCGGCCCCCTTCGTCCTCGTGATGACCGCGTTACTCCTGGCGTGGGTGCTCTGGCGTGCGGGCGGGATCGGATTTTTGTTGCACGAGCCGGGCAAGTTTAGAACGTGGTCGGAGTTTCGACCGATCTTCATTCCTTCTCTGACAGCGATGATCGGCTTCTGGGCCACCCTCTCTTTGAATATGCCCGACTTCACGCGCTTCGGTCGCAGCCAGCGCGAGCAGATCATCGGCCAGACGGTCGCGCTCCCCACGACGATGACGATCTTCGCCGCGATGGGAATCTTGATCACGTCCGCCGCCGTCGTCATCTTTCCGCAGATGAATCACAACGATCTGTGGGACCCCGTGAAACTCGTCGGACAGTTCAGCCAGCCCGTCGTCGTCGCCGTCTCGATGTTCACGGTCGTCGTCGCGACTCTTTCCGTCAACATCGCGGCGAACGTCGTCAGCCCTGCGAACGATTTCGCCAACGCCTTCCCGAAGTTGATCTCGTTTCGCACGGGTGGCCTCATCACGGGCATCATCGGCATCCTCATGCAGCCGTGGCGTCTGCTCGCAGACCCTTCCGGCTACATCTTCTCTTGGCTCTTGGGCTACTCCGGCGGCCTCGGTTCAATCGCGGGCGTGCTCATCGCAGACTACTGGCTCGTGCGCAAGCATCGACTCGCGCTCGGCGATCTCTATCGCACCGAGGGCGCGTACACCTACGCGCGTGGTTGGAATTGGCGCGCGGTTGCGGCGACGCTCGCGGGCTGCTTCTTCGCGTGGATCGGCCTACTCGTGCCCGCGCTTCGTCCGTTGTATGATTACGCATGGTTCGTCGGCTTCGGCGTCGCAGGCTTTACGCATCTTGCACTGATGAAGCTCTCGCCGCCGCGCGCCGCGATAGTCGCCGAAGCGCGTGCATAAAGTTTTCGTTCAGCATCGTTTCGTAAATCAAACTCAGGCAGGTTTCAACTCATGTCACGAACAGTCAAATGCGGTCTCATTCAAGCGACGAACGCCGCCGCGACCGATGGCCCAATCGAAGAGATCAAGCGCGCGAACGTCGAGAAGCACATCAAGTTGATCGAGGAGGCGGCGAAACAGGGCGTGAAGATTCTCTGTATGCAAGAGGTCTTCACCACACCCTACTTCTGCGCCGAGCAACAGATGCGCTGGTACGAAGCGGTCGAGCGCATCCCCGACGGGCCCACCGTCAAGCTCATGCAGGAGATCGCCAAGCAGCACGGCATGGTCATCATCGTGCCGATCTACGAAGAAGAGATCGCGGGTATCTACTATAACACCGCCGCCGTCATCGATGCCGACGGAAAATATTTGGGGAAGTATCGCAAGAACCACATCCCGCACGTCAACCCCGGCTTCTGGGAGAAGTTCTACTTCCGGCCCGGCAATCTCGGCTACCCTTGCTTCGACACGGCCTACGCGCGCATCGGCGTCTATATTTGCTACGACCGACACTTCCCCGAAGGCGCGCGCGCACTCGGCTTGAACGGCGCGGAGATCGTTTTTAATCCATCGGCGACTGTGGCCGGTCTCTCGGAATACTTGTGGAAGTTAGAGCAGCCCGCGCACGCTGTCGCCAACGGCTACTTCATCGGCGCGATCAATCGCGTCGGCTATGAGCAGCCGTGGAACATCGGCGAGTTCTACGGGCAGAGCTACTTCTGCGACCCGCGCGGTAAGATCGTCGCCGAAGCTCCGCGCGATAAGGATGCTCTCGTCGTCGCCGATCTCGATCTCGACATGATCCGCGAAGTTAGAAATACGTGGCAGTTCTTCCGCGACCGCAGACCCGACACTTACGGCTCGCTCGTCGCGGACTGATCATGAAAGAACGTCAGCGCGTCTCAACGGGAACGAAGTGGGAGCCGATCGTCGGCTACTCGCGCGCCATGCGCGTCGGGGATCGCATCTACGTCACGGGCACGACCGCGACGGATGAGCACGGCGAGATCGTCGGCGTCGGCGATGCTTACGAGCAGGCGGTTCAAGTTATCAAGAACATCGAACGCGCGCTCGCGCAGTTGGGCGCGAGGCTTGAGCACGTCGTCCGCACGCGGATGTTCGTCACGGACATCTCACGTTGGGAAGAGTACGGACGCGCGCACGGAGAGTTCTTCGGCGAGACTTTGCCCGCAACTTCAATGATCGAAATCTCGCGTTTGATCGATCCGCGAATGCTCATCGAGATCGAAGCCGACGCGGAACTCTAAAGGGCGATTCGTCGCCGTCTCTTCATTCATCACGTTTCCAAATCATGTCTACACAACCACGCACGCTCATCCCGCCCGCCGAGATCGAGCGCAACTTCCGAGAGATCGCGCCGCCGCTTTCCGAAGCCGAAGCCCGACTCGAATCCAACCGTTGCATCTACTGCTACGACGCGCCCTGCACGCGCGCTTGCCCGACGCACATCGACGTGCCGTCGTTCATCAAGAAGATCGCGAGCGGGAATCTCACAGGTGCGGCGCGCGTCATCTTCGACGCCAATCCAATCGGCGCGACCTGCGCGCGCGTCTGCCCCGTCGAAGCTCTGTGCGAGGGCGCGTGCGTCGAGAAGACTTTGATGGCGAAGCCCATCGAGATCGGGCGACTGCAACGCTACGCGACCGACGACGTGTTCGCGCGTGGTCGCGACGTGCTGAAAGCGGGCCAGCCAAACGGTAAATCAGTCGGCATCATTGGATCAGGCCCCGCAGGTCTCTCTTGCGCGACGTACCTTGCGCGACTCGGCTACAGCGTCATCGTCTATGAGCGCAAACCGCTTGCGGGCGGCTTGGACACTTATGGCATGGCTGAGTATAAGATGACGCAGGCCGTCTCGCGCGATGAAGTCGCGCAGGTCGCGCGCCTCGGCGTCGAGTTCAAGACGAACACAGAAGTCGGTCGCGACCTCAAGTTCGACGAGTTGCAACGAAAGCACGATGCGATCTTTCTCGGCGTCGGACTTGGCGCGACGCAGAGACTAAACATCCCCGGCGAAGACCTGCCCGGGGTCTTCGACGCGCTTGACCTCATTGAGAAGATCAAGTCGCGCGAATGGGCCAGCGTGCCCGTCGCGCGAACAGTCGCGGTCATCGGCGCAGGGAACACGGCGGTCGATGCAGTGACACAATCGAAGCGGCTCGGCGCGGAGCGCGTGCTGATGATCTATCGTCGCACCGCGAACGAGATGCCCGCATACGAGTATGAGTTCGAGTTGGCGAAGCAGGACGCCGTCGAGTTTTGGTGGCTGACCGCGCCTATAGAGATCGTGCCTGACGCTTCGGGCGAGCGCGTCGGCGCGCTGCGATGCGTGCGCATGGAGCTGACTGAGGCGGACGCCACGGGCCGTCGCAGCGTCGCGCCCGTCAATGGATCGGAGTTCGAGATTCCGGTTGATATGATCGTTAAGGCGACGGGCCAATCGAAGCGCGCGGATTGGCTCAAGCAGATCGCAAATGTAGAGATCGACAAGGCCGGTCGCGTCGTCGTTGATAAAGAGACGATGCAGACGACGAACGCGAAAATCTTCGCGGGCGGCGACTGCGTCAACGGCGGTCGCGAAGCTGTCGATGCGGCGCAGACCGGCAAGCTCGCAGCGCAAGGAATCCACCTCGCGCTCACGGGCGAGCACGTCGAGTTCGCGGGCGCGCGCGTGCCTTTGCACGAAGAGACGCAGGACGTTAAAGCTCACTGACGCGGCGCACGCGCGCACTCGTCACTCCTCTCTTCACAAGGAGTATCTTCATGGCTTACTTGTCTGACATGGGATTTCGCGGCGGCAAATGGGGCATCTGGCAAAACTACCTCGCGATTGAGGAGCAGGGCGAGTTGATCGTCGCTGGCAGCGCGAAGTATCTGCGGCTCGCGGTGGACGAACGCCTTGAACTCTGGACAAGGTACATTGATGACAAGCCGGACATCCACGTTCACTCTTATTATCGCGGCGACTCGCGCTTCCCCGTGATGCTCTTTGAGAAGACGGAGCGAGACAAACGCCTGAGATCGGACGGCGCATTCTTCTGCCGCTCGAAGCCTTTGCAGGGCGACGGCTGGTTTGCCGGGCAGCTCCCCTTCGTCTTCGACGCGCCGGACTATCACCGCTACGACTCGCTGACGTTGCCCCGCGCTACCGTCGTGCAGATCACGGCGTCCGCGCTCCACATGATCGGGTACGCGGACGAGGACGAGTATGAGGAGGCGAACCCGCGCGACGAGGAGGGCTATGGCTGGCAGGCGCGCCACTTCGTTCCCGTCTGCATGGTCGAGCCGCGCGGTGAGAACGGCGAGCTGCAAATAGCGGGGGCGATGGTCTCCGGCTTCGTGCTCGACACGGCAATCATCACGAACCCACTCACGGAGCTTGATTTCTGCTGGGCTCTGGTCGAGACGATCTGCGGCGTAGTCGATGTAGTCTGCTCGCCGAACGATCTCGAAGGCTATCTCCACACGGGCGGCGTCGTGACGGCGAACTGTTTATTGACGGGCAGGATACTCGACTGCGCCGTCCGTTGAACTCTCAGACGAAGGAAGATGAAGCGATGGCAGACCTGAGCGTTGATTTCGTCGGCATCAAATCGCCGAACCCTTTTTGGCTGGCCTCGGCTCCCCCGACGAACATGGGCTCGATGATCGAGCGCGCGTTTGATGCGGGCTGGGGCGGCGCGGTGTGGAAGACGCTGGGCGAGCCGATCCGCAACGTCTGCTCGCGTCTCGCCGCCGTCGATTCGGGCCCCCACAGGATGATCGGCTTGAACAACATCGAGCTGATCACGGATCGACCGCTCGAAGTAAACTTAAAAGAGATCAGAGAGTGCAAGCGCAAGTATCCGAAGCACGCCGTCGTTGTTTCGCTGATGGTCGAATCGAAGCGCGAGGCTTGGCACGAGATCGCGAAACAAGTTGAGGACACGGGTGCGGACGGCGTCGAGTTGAACTTCGGCTGCCCGCATGGAATGAGCGAGCGCGGCATGGGCTCTGCGATGGGGCAAGTGCCGGACTACACCTACATGGTCACGGGATGGGTGAAAGAGGCGACGCGACTTCCCGTCATCGTCAAGCTCACGCCGAACGTGACGAGCATCACGCCGCCCGGCCGCGCGGCTGTCAAAGGCGGCGCGGACGCGCTCTCGCTCATCAACACGATCAACTCTATGATGGGTGTCGATCTCGACACGCTCGTCCCGCACCCGAACGTCAACGGCAAGGCGGCCCACGGCGGCTACTGTGGCCCCGCAGTGAAACCGATTGCCTTGAACATGGTCGCCGAACTCGCGCGCGACCCTGAGATCAACATTCCCATCAGTGGCATCGGCGGCATACAGACGTGGCGCGACGCGGCGGAGTTTCTGCTGCTCGGCGCATCAACCGTCCAAGTCTGCACAGCCGTCATGCACTACGGCTATCGCATCGTCGAAGATTTGATCGACGGCCTTTCGAACTACTTGGACGACAAAGGCTACGCGTCCGTCAAACAGATCGTCGGCCTGAGTGTGCCGCGCGTCACCGATTGGAGCAATCTCGATCTCAACTACAAGACGGTCGCACGCATCGATCATGCGAAGTGCATCCAGTGCAACCTCTGCCACGTGGCCTGCGAGGACGGCGCGCACCAGTGCATCCCGCTCGTGCAAGTTCACGGCTCGCGCTTCCCCGTCGTTGACGAACACGAGTGCGTCGGCTGCAACTTGTGTTATCTCGTCTGCCCCGTCCCCGGCTGCATCTCGATGGTCAGACTCGACGACGGCTCGCAGCCTCTGACGTGGCGCGAGTTTTCGAGCCGCCAACCGGAGACGATGACGGCTGACTGAAACCCCACAAGTTCTGTCGCAAACGCTACACAGGAGGAGACTGATGAAGATTAAACTTTCGTTCGTCGCGCTGCTGCTCGCCTGCGCGCTACTGCCGGCCGTCTCGGCTCAGGAGAATAGCAACAACGGGAACAGCAACCGCGAGCCTAACAACAGCCGCAGGCCGCCGCGCCCGCCCATTTACGCCGGACTCCCCGATCTCACGATCAAGTCTGCGAAGTTCATCGAGGCCAAAGACGAGACGCGCGCTATCGTCATCGTGTCCAACGCGGGCAAAGCCCCCTCGCCCATGTGCCGCCTCAGGCTCAACGTCTTGAAGGGCGTCAACAAAGACTCGCCGCTCGCGAAACTCTGGGAGACCGACGTGCCGCCGCTCAAGCCGAGCGAGGACGCGACGATCAACATCGACATCGCGCCCGACAAGTTCTCCGTCGGGGCGCGCACACTCATCGTGGACTTCTACAACAAGGTGAAGGAGTCGAACGAATCGAACAACGAGTCGTTCAGTAACTTCCCGCCGCAGGGTTTCAAGTGATCGCGGGAGACGAAAAATTGTGAGAGAGCGACGTGGCTTATGCGGGACGACGGGCATCGCCCCGCATCTCATTCTATCTTTCGCAGGCGCGGGCGCGTCCGCCAAGCCCGCCGCGATTGGGTAGACGCTTCATCACAATCGAAGAAGCACGCTTGCCAATGATCCTCGATGCCGTTGAGTCTCCGGCAAATATGGACTGACGTTACATAGCCTCCATCGAACATGCGTCGGCCAGAGTCAATGAAGTCTGGTTGACGCACCTTCGAGAAAAATGCTTCGCCGCACATTCATCACGCTCGCGCTCTTGTGCGGCGGCGTCGCAACTTTCTTCGCTGTCTGGATCGTCGTACCCGCGCCGTCCTATTCGTTGTGGTTGGTGGCCGTCGGCGCAAGCGAGTGGAGCTTATGGCTCGGCGCGTTGGGATTCGCAGGCGCGTGCTTCAGTTTATTAGCGCGAGTGGCCGGCGCACGACGCGGGACTACATGTCTCGCGATTTCACTCGGCGTCGTCTCGATTCTGCTGTCGCTGATTCCACCTCTCACGGCGTTGCGAGAGGCGCGCGCTCAAAATTTACAACTCTCTTTAGGACGGTACTTGTTCGGGACTAAGACTGGCCCAACATCCGATCGCGCTTCCCAAACGTTCACCTTTGCGAATGCAGATTCACGCGCTCTGAATCTCGATGCTTATCTACCAACTGCGAAGCAAGCAACATTAAATCCCGCCGTCATCGTCGTGCATGGCGGCTCTTGGAGCGCGGGCGCGCGCAGCCACTTCCCGCGTTGGAACTGGTGGCTCGTCGAACAAGGCTACGCGGTCTTCGACATTGACTATCGACTCGCGCCGCAACCGAACTGGCAGACGGCGACGGGCGACGTGAAGTGCGCGGTCGGTTGGGTGCGCGCGAACGCGCAGAGGTTGAACGTCGATCCGCAACGCATCGCGCTCTTCGGTCGCTCGGCGGGCGCGCACCTCGCGCTCCTTGCGGCGTACAGTGACAACGAGCCGCAGCTATCGCAGAGTTGTCCTGCTGCGGATGCGCGTGTGCAGGCGGTCGTCTCTTTTTATGGCGTCACCGATCTCGCTTGGGCCTACGCGCACCCTGCGAACCAGAGAGTGATCGACGGGCCGGAGACGCTGCGCCGCTTCACCGGCGGCACGCCCGAAGATGCGACGGAGATTTACCGCATGGCGTCGCCGACGGCGCACGTCAACGAGCGCACGCCGCCGACGCTGCTCTTTCACGGCGGGCAAGATCAGTTAGTGAGATCGGAGAACATGGAGTTGTTAGCGCGGCAACTCGAAGCTGCGCGCGTGCCCTTCGATGCGTTGCGCTTGCCTTACGCGCAGCACGGCTTCGATTACAATTTCGACGGCTGGGGATCGCAGCTCGCGCAGCCCCTGATCTTGGCGTTCCTGCGAGCGCATTTAGTTTCGCCAACAAAATCATCTGCGGAGACTAAGCAATGATGTCAAAACGCCACCCTTCGGTTGTCGCCGGCTTCTTAACCATTCTGCTTCTCTCGCAAGTCTCGCTCGGCGCACGGGCCAGTTGGTACTTCGCCGTCTCCGGCGATTCGCGCGACTGCGGCGATCTCATCATGCCGAAGATCGCGCGCGACATCGAAGCGCGGCGCACGACAACGCCCGCAGAGTTCTACTGGCACTTGGGCGATCTGCGAGGGATGTATCGCATCGACTGCGATATGCTCAAGCGCAAGTATCCGAAGTATGACTGTGTTGCGCGCCCTGCGTCCGGCCTTCAACCGAACGACTTCAACGAGTATTTGAAGAATGCTTGGGACGACTTCATACAGTTTCAGATCAGGCCCTTCGCCCCGACGCCATTCATCCTCGGCATCGGCAATCACGAGTTGATCAATCGCACGCGCGAAGATTTCGAGTGTCGCTTCCGGCAGTGGCTCACGCAGTCGCCGCTCGAAGCGCAGTACAAAAGGGACGTAAAGCGCGGCGTTCCCGCGCTCGAAGACAACACCTACTTTCACTTCGTCCGCGACGGCGTTGACTTCATCTATCTCGACAACGCAGACGCCGAAGGCTTCTTTAGTCCCGAAGAGTTGACGTGGCTGGCCCGCGTGCTTGAGGTGGATGCGAAGGATAAATCCATCAAGACGATCATCGCCGGAATGCACGATGCGCTTCCGTTAAGCTCGGAGCGCGGGCACGCGATGGATCAGACTTGCAAGGGTGTCTGTTCCGGCTTGCGCGCCTACGACATGCTCTGGGACGCGCAGAATCTTTCAGCGTCGGCGCGAGAGCGCAAACACGTCTATGTGCTCTCCAGCCACTCGCATTTTTTCCGCGAGAACATCTACGACACGCCGGAGCACAAGGGGAAAGTCTTGCCCGGCTGGATCATCGGCACGGGCGGCGCGGAGCAGTACAAGCAGGCGAGCGAGCGCATCGCTTACGGCTACATGATGGTCGAGGTGCGGCCGGACGGAACCATTGGCACGCAGTTCCGCGAAGTTACGCGCGAGAGCCCGCCGCTCGCCACCGGCCCCGGCGCGGAAGAACTCACAACCTTCTGCTTCGAGCAGAATAAGCGCGCACCCTTTGACGTGCATCAGTCGAACTGCCAGTGCGCTGCGAAGCCCTGACTCGCGCCCTTGTCACAATCGCGGGTGCAACGTTAGGGCGCACACGTCGGTCTGAACAGCGCGGAAGTCGCCTGCGACAACGCCAAACCGCATGGATCAGCGTGAGAGCCGACCTGTGGGTCGCACAGGAAGAGCACGGCCAAGCGCAAGAGGGCTTCAGCCTTTTTTCAATGACGTGAGGACTGCTGGAATCTCGTCCAGCAACTCGCGCGCGAGGTAGCCGACGCGACCGACGCGGCGCGCGAGCTTCTCGCCCGCGAGCGCGTGCGCGTGCACACCCCAGATGGTGGCCGTGAGTGCGTCCGCGCCGCGCGCCGCGAGACCGGCGATCACTCCGGCGAGTACGTCGCCCGATCCGGAAGTGGCGAGCCCGACGTTGCCCGCATGGTTGACGTAAACTTTTTTACTATGAGGTGACGCGACAAACGTCTCGCGCCCTTTGAGCGCGACGACCGCGCCGAACTGCTTCGCCGATCTCAATGCCGCGCTGCGACGATCTCGCGTGATCTCTTTCTCAGTCTCTTCTGACATCTCCGACAGCTCTGTATCGTGTGGCGTGAGGATCGCGCCGCTATCATGAAGCTTCAAAAGTTTGGGCTCACGCGCAAGCACGTTGAGCGCGTTTGCGTCGAGGATAAGCGTCGCGCCGCACGCGAGCCGGACGACCTCTCTCACCAGCTCCTCACTCGCCTCGCCATCGAGCATACCGGGCCCCACGAGCACGGCGCGCGCCTCAGCCGGATCACAATCGCAACCAGACAGGCCCTTGCCAGCAATCGCGCCCGCAAGCGTCTCAGGCAGAGCGAAGACACGAGCTTCAGGAACTGCTACGCCGACGACAACTGCGACACTCGCGGCGGTCGCGATCTGCAACTTCCCCGCCCCGGCCCGCAACGCGCCCGTGCCAGCCAGCACGGCCGCGCCCGGCATCTGTGCCGATCCCGCGACGATGAGGACGCGACCGCGCGACTCCTTATCGGCTTCCTCATCGAGTTCCGGCAAGCGCAGGCGACGTAAAAGGGCGTCGTCGATCTCTATGGCCCGCCCTCTCAACTTTGTGGAAGTCGCTCTTCCTTTTCGCGTCGGCATCTTTTGACTATCTCACTTAAACTCCGCAACGACCGGCGTGTGATCCGATGGTCGCTCCCAGCCGCGCGGCTCTTTGTCGATCCACACACGCTTGCAGTCTTCGGCCAGTGTCTCCGAGACCCAGATGTGATCGATGCGCAGGCCCTCGTCTCTCCTAAAGCCGCCAGCGCGATAGTCCCACCATGAATAGAAACCCGCGCGCGGCTCGTGCTTGCGAAACGCATCGACGAAGCCCCACTCTTTAACCTCTTCGAGCGCGGCCTTCTCCGGCTTGCTGAAGAGTATGCGACCGCGCCACAGGTTGGGATCGTGCACGTCCCTGTCTTCGGGCGCGACGTTGAAATCGCCACAGACGAGCACGCGATCATCCGTCCAATAGTGCTCATCGAAAAACTCGCGCAAGCGTTTCAACCATTCGAGTTTGAACTTGAACTTATCCGAGCCGACCGACTGGCCGTTCGGCACATAGACGTTGACGACGCGCACGCCGTTCACGGTCGCCGCGATCAGACGCGCGTGCGAGCCCTCTTCCTCTTCGGGGAATCCGCGCTGCACGTCCTCGCACATTTTGCGCGAGAGGATCGCGACGCCGTTGTAAGTCGGTTGCCCGTGCGCCTCTATGTGGTAGCCCAAGTTTTCAAACTCAGCGCGCGGAAACTTCTCGTTCGTGCACTTCGTCTCTTGCAGGCAGAGCACGTCCGGCCGCGCCGCTTCGAGCCACTTCAGCACGACGGGCTGGCGCGCGATGATCGAGTTGACGTTCCAAGTTGCTATCTTCACGGGAAGGATATTATATCGACAGCATCACGTTTTTATAACGCGGGCGCGCGTGAAGGGCGCGGGAGTTCGGCATGACACGAAAAGTATTGATCGTCGAGGACGACGGGACTCGCTGCGAATGGTTCCGGCATCGACTCGCTCACTGCGAGCTGGACGTGACGTGTAACGTTCAAGAAGCAATCGACTGGCTCGGCGAGAGAGAGTACGAGTTGATCCTGCTCGATCACGACCTGCGCGAAGAACACTACTTCTCAGACGAGCGCGACGACGCGCACACCGGCTACGGCGTCGCCGCGTGGCTCGCCGCACACGCCGACTCACAGCCCCGCGCAACCGTCATCGTCCACTCGCTCAACTACGCGGGCGCAGCACGCATGATCGAGAAGCTGCTCGAAGCGGGCTTCGACGCCGAGCACGTTCCTTTTCCACTGCTCCAATCGGGCTTGCGTTTCTGAAACGCTCAGCCGGCCCGCGCTTCATCGTCAAGACGCACGAGCGAAGGCCGCTTTCTCACGGACTCGACATCCGGCCCGCGCTTCTCCCACAGTCGCCCGCACGCGCGACAGCGTAACAGTTTGCGCGCTGCGGAGTCCCCGATCTCTTGCTCAAGAAACGTTGCCGCGTAAGCGTTCGCGCTCGCGCCTTCGAGCCGCTTGAACTTATCGCACGAACATTTCGCCGTCGCCATCGCGCTTCACTTATCGATTGAAAGCTGTAAACTCAAATTGCAATCCGGCTCGGACTATCTATTTCGTAAATGCCCGCAAATGGGTTACACTTTTTCGCCCGCAACACTATTTCAACAGGGTAACACCGAAGAGCCCAAGTCTCGACGCGACTCTTAAGATCGCGTCTTGCGTCCCGGAGCAAACTTTTGGCAGCAGCCGCTTTCTACGATCTCGAAGGCACGCTCGTCAGCACGAACCTCGTGCACACGCTCAGCTTCTATTCGCGCAACCAACAGGGCCTGTTCAAGAGTTTCACCAAGACGGCGGCGACCGTGATGAGCCTGCCGCTCTTCGCCGTCACGGATCAATATAGCCGCAAGGTCTTCAACGATCTCTTCTTCAAACGCTACAAGGGCGAGTCGCAGGATCGCTTGCGCTACTTCGCTGAAGAACTTTTCGAGCAGGTACTCAAACCGGCTGTCTTCCCCGGCACGTTCGAATTGATCGAGAAGTCGCGCAGTCTGGGGCTTCGTCAGGTCGTCGTCACGGGCGCGCTCGACATGTCGGTCGAGCCTTTGATGAAGTACCTCGGCATCAAAGACTTCGCTTGCAACCGTCTGGAATTCGTTAACGGCATCGCGACCGGCAGACTCCTTCCGCCTGTGCTCGCCGCCGCGACGAAGGCCTCTTGGATTCGCAACTTCGCCGAGCGCGAAGGCATATCTTTGAGCGAGTCCTTCGCCTACTCCGATAGCATGAGCGATCTCCCGATGCTCTCGATTGTGGGCCACCCGGCGGCAGTCAACCCTGACATGAGACTACGTCAGACCGCGCTGCATCATGACTGGCCCGTTCTCAAGTTGAAGTGATCAAGTCGAAGAGATTTGCGCGAGCCGGCTGCGACCGGTAACTCGCGCGTTGGCGAAAGCAACACAAGGAGTTTCGAGATGCGTTCACACAAATATTTGTCAGCCGTCGTCAGCCTCGCGCTGATCGCTTCGACAGTCTTCGCGCAGAGAGAGGTGCGTTCGCTCTCCGTCGCTTCGACGAGCACGCCCGCCTATCCGGTCGCGCACAAGGGCGACACGGTTGACGACTACTTCGGCACGAAGGTCGCCGACCCTTATCGCTGGCTCGAAGACCTCGACTCGCCGGAGACGCACGCGTGGGTCGAAGCCGAAAACAAGTTGACGTTCGATTATTTGAATCAGATACCTGAGCGCGCCGCGATCAAGGCGCGTCTGACGAAGCTCTGGAACGTGGAGCGTTACGGCATCCCCGGCAAGCACGGGTCGCATTACACCTACGGCAAGAATAACGGGCTGCAAAATCAGAGCGTGCTCTACGTCGTCGATTCGCTCGAAGGCCAGCCGCGTGTGCTGCTTGATCCGAACGCGCTCTCGGCGGACGGCACGGTCGCAGTCAGTGGCACGGAGTTCACCGACGATGGCAAGCTCATGGCTTATGGTCTCGCCGCCTCCGGCTCTGATTGGAACGAGTGGCACGTGCGCGACGTTGAGACAGGCAAGGATTTGCCCGACGTGATCAAGTTCGTCAAATTCTCAGGCGCGTCTTGGACGAAGGATGGCAAGGGCTTCTACTACAGCCGCTACGATGAGCCGAAGGGCGGCATCAAGCTGCAAGCCGTCAACGAGTATCACAAGCTCTACTATCATCGCCTCGGCACGCCGCAGTCTGCGGACGCGCTCATCTACTCCGACACCGACGAGCAGAAGAAGGGCTGGATTTACGGCGGCACGGTGACGGATGACGGCCACTATCTGATCATCGACGCCAACCCCGGCGCGAGCGCGGAGAATCACGTCTATTACAAAGACCTCTCAAGGCCGGACGCGCCCGTCGTCAAGCTCTTGGATGATGCGGGCATCGCGCAATATTTCGTCGGCAACGACGGGGCCACCTTCTGGTTTCTCTCTGATCGCGACGCGCCGCACAAGCGCATCGTCGCCATCGACACGCGCGCCCCCGAACAGAAGAACTGGAAGACGGTCGTGCCCGAAGCGACTGCGACGCTTGAGAGCGCGAGCGTCGTCAACAACATGATCATCGCGTCGTATCTGCAAGACGCGCATCGCGCCGTGAAGATTTATGACGCGAGCGGCAAGTTCGTCCGCGACGTGCAACTGCCCGGCATCGGCGACGCCTTCGGCTTCGGCGGCAAGCAAAAAGATAAAGAGACCTTCTACGGCTTCCAGAGCTTCAACACGCCGCTCACCATCTTTCGTTATGACATGGTGACGGGCAAGACGACCGTCTTTCGTCAACCGAAAGTTGATTTCAACCCGAACGACTATGAGACCAAACAGGTCTTCTACACCTCGAAGGACGGCACGCGCGTGCCCATGTTTATCTCGCACAAGAAGGGCCTGAAGCTCGACGGCATGAACCCTACGCTGCTCTACGCCTACGGCGGCTTCGACATCGCGGAGACGCCCTCGTTCTCCATCTCGAATCTTGCGTGGATGGAGATGGGCGGCGTTTACGTTTTGGCAAACCTTCGCGGCGGCTCGGAGTATGGCAAGGAGTGGCACGAAGGCGGCATGGGCCACAAGAAGCAGAACGTCTTCGACGACTTCATCGCCGCCGCCGAATGGCTCATCGCGAACAAGTACACATCCACTCCGAAGCTCGCCATCTTCGGCGGCTCGAACGGTGGCCTCCTCGTCGGCGCGGCGCTCACAGAGCGGCCCGATCTCTTCGGCGCGGCCATCCCGGCGGTCGGCGTGATGGACATGCTCCGCTTTCCGAAGTTCACCATCGGCGCGGCGTGGCAGAATGAGTTCGGCTACCCTGCGGGCAATGCCGAAGACTTCAAAGCGATCTACGCCTACTCGCCGCTCCACAACGTCAAGCCCGGCACGAAGTATCCGGCCACCTTCATCACGACCGCCGACCACGACGACCGCGTCTGGCCCGCGCACAGCTTCAAGTTCACCGCCGCCATGCAAGCCGCGCAGGCTGGAAGCGCGCCCGTTCTCATCCGCATCGAGACCAAAGCCGGGCACGGCGCGGGCAAACCTACCTCGAAGATCATCGACGAAGCCGCCGACCGTTGGGCCTTCCTCGTCCGCGAACTCAACATGAAACTCTGAGAGACGTGAATCGTGAATCGTATATGGCTCAAGCCCTCCGGCGCGTTTACGATTCACGATTCACGATTCACGATCCTATGAGCCTGCAACTACGACGCAAAACACACGAGTCGGTCGTCTATATCGACCGCGACAGCGCGCCGCGCATCATCCCTTCGGGCGAAGACTTCATCCTCGAAGATTTGCCCATCGGCACGCGCGTCATCTATCCGAAGCCCGCGATCAAGGGCCTGCCGAATCGCGAGGCGGCCATCCGCTACGCCATCAATCACCCGCACGACACAGAGCCGCTCTACGCGCAGCTTGAGCCGGGCATGAAGGTGACGATTGCGGTTGATGACATCTCGCTTCCCTTGCCGCCGATGAAGACGCCCGACGTGCGACAGACGATGCTCGAAGTCGTGCTCGATCTGCTCGCCGCCAACGGCGTCGATGACGTGCACATCATCGTCGCCAACTCGCTCCATCGAAAGATGACCGAGTGGGAGATGAAGCGCATGGTCGGCGCGAAGATTTTTAATGAGTTTCATCCTGATCGCTACTACAACCACGATGCGGAAGACCCCGATGGTCTCGTCGTCTTGGGAGAGACGCGACACAAAGAGCCTCTGCGGATCAATCGTCGCTGCGCCGAGAGCGATCTCGTCATCTACTGCAACATCAACCTCGTCCCGATGGATGGTGGTCATAAGTCTGTCGCCGTCGGCTTGTGCGACTACGAAAGTTTGCGCGCGCATCACGAGCCGCAGACGATTCGTGATAGCAACAGCTACATGGACCCTGCGAGTTCGGAGCTGAACACGAAGGTCGTGCGTCTCGGCAAACTCGTCGATCAGCACATGAACGTCTTCCACATCGAGTCGGCCCTCAACAACCGAATCTATGGAAGCGACATGGACTTCCTGTTGAAGAATGAGGACGAGTTCTCCGCGATGGATCGGCTCAAGTTCGAAACGATGCGCCGCACGATGAGCGCGCTGCCACGCGCTGCACGTCGAAAACTTCTACACAGCTTCCCCGCCGCCTACGAGATGATCGCCTGCCACGCCGGAAAGACCGAGCCAACGCACGCGAAGATTTTAGAGAAGAACTTCGAGCAGTACGTCATCCCCGTCAACGGCCAGTGCGACATTCTCATCACGGGCATCCCGGACATCTCGCCGTACAACGTCTATTCAGTTTTGAATCCGCTCCTCGTGCAAGTGATGGCCCTCGGCTATCATTTCAATTTCTATCGCAACAAGCCGCTCCTCAAAAAAGGCGGCGTGCTCATCCTACAGCACCCTTGTTACGACGAGTTCGATCACAACTTTCACCCTTCGTACATCGAGTTCTTCAATCGACTCTTGCCGGAGACGCGCGACGCAGACGTTCTGCGCGACAAGTACGAGCGCGAGTTTGCGAACAACCCCTCTTACGTCGAGATGTACCGGCGCGGCAACGCCTATCACGGCGCGCATCCGTTCTTCATGTGGTACTGGGGCGAGAATGGCCGCCAGCACGTCGGGCACGTCATCGCCGCCGGAGCCGAAAACTCCCACGTCCCCGAACGCATGGGCTGGGAGCGGGCCGACAATCTGACCGAAGCGATTGCCATGGCGCGCAGCTACATGGGACGCTCCGCCGAGATCACGATGCTCCATCAACCCGTCATCGCTCTCTGCGAAATGGAGTAGAATAGCGAGCCAATGAAACTGTCTCCGACAGAAATTTATCGAGGGCGAAAAATCCTGATCATCGGGAGCACGGGCTTCCTCGGTAAGGTGACGCTCTCGATGCTGCTGCACCGCTTTCCGGTCATCGAGCGTGTGTACGTCACAGTGCGCGCACGCTCGCTCGAAGAGTCGCAGACGCGCTTCTGGAACAACGTCATCACCGCGCCGCCCTTCGACCCTCTGCGCGAGCGTTACGGCTCGGCGTTCGAGGGCTTCATCAAGGACAAGGTCGAGATCGTCGGCGGCGACATCGGCGAGGACAATCTCGGCTTCACGGAAGAGGAAGCGCAGCACGTCGCAGACAATGTTGATGTCGTTATCAACAGCGCGGGCAACGTCACGTTCAACCCGACCTTAGAGAGCGCGCTCAGGACGAACGTCGTCGGCACGCAGAACGTGATCGCGTTCGCGAAGCGTATGCGCCGGCCCGCGCTGATACACGTCTCGACCTGCTTCGTCGCGGGCAATCGTTCGGGGCCGGTGTGGGAGAGCGATCCTGTGGTCGGCTACTTCCCGCGTCGAGAGGAGTTGCCCGGCGTCGAGTTCCACGTCGAGCAGGAGATACGCGACTGCGCGAAACTATCCGAGCGCGTGAGAGACGAAGCGCGCGATGCGATGCAGGCGGCGCGCTTCCGCGAGGCGGCGCGCAAGCGACTCGTCGAAGAGGGACGCGACCCCGACGATCTAGATGCGATGGGCTTGGCGGTCGCGCGCGAGCGAAAGATGTGGACTAGAGAACGCCTCACCGATCTCGGCATCGAGCGTGCGGAGTGGTGGGGCTGGCCCAATATCTATACCTATACGAAGAGTCTCGGCGAACAGTTGGTGGCGATGGAAGAGGGCATCGTCCGCGCGATTGTTAGACCGAGCATCGTCGAGTCCGCCGAAAAATTCCCCTTCCCCGGCTGGAACGAAGGCTTCACGACGACCGCGCCGCTCATCTTCATCTCACTCAAGGGCCAGACGCTCATCCCCGTCAACGAGAAGTTGATCTTGGATATCACGCCGGTCGATCAGGTGGCCGCCGTGATGCTCGCCGTCTCTGCCGAGGCGATAGCGGGCGAGCCGCGTCTCGTCTATCAGGCGGCGACGGGTGATGCGAACCCGAACGACATGAAGCGCATCGTCGGCATGGTCGGGCTCTACAAGCGTAAACATTTTTCCGAGAAAGATTCAGGCTTTAAGATCGTTAACCAGATAGCCTCGCGCATGGAGACGAAGACCGTCACGCCCTCTTACTTCGACAAGACCTCCGCACCGATGTTCAATGCGGTGGCAAAGCGCGCCGCGAAATTCTTGGACGAGTCGCGACCGCGTTGGGGCGGTGGCCGCCTGACCGAGTGGATCGATCACGCGAAGAAGACCGTGGATCGCGTCGAAGAGGTCACACACGAGACGAAAGAAGCGTTCGAGTTGTTCCGGCCCTTCATGGTCGAGAACGCTTACGTCTTCCGCGCAGACAACGTGCGCTCGCTCTTCTCGCGCATACGCAAGGACGAGCAACAGCTCTTGCCGTGGCATCCCGAAAAGATCGACTGGTACGACTACTGGATGCACGTCCACTTCCCCGGCTTGAAGAAATGGGTCTTCCCGCAGCTCGAAGAGGATATGCGCGCGAAAGAGAAGCGCGTCTATACCTATCGCGATCTGCTTGAGCTATTCGAGACATCGACCAAGCGTTTCTCCACGCGCGTCGCCATGCGCATCGAGCGCGAGGGCCGGAAGGAGCAGTACACCTATGCAGACTTGCACGAACTCGCGACGCGCGCCGCCGCTTTCTTCGTCGGCGAAGGCGTCAAACCAAACGAGCGCGTCGTGCTCTTGAGTCATAACGCGCCCGAATGGGGCATGACTTACTTCGGCGTGCTCAAGGCGGGCGGGACGTGCGTTCCGGTCGATCCTGAAAGTTCGACGGGCGAGGTTGTCAACTTCGTCCGCGCATCCGAAGCGTTCGGCATCGTCATCTCGGAAGAGTTGGATGAGAAGCATCCCGATCTCTTGGAGCGTTTGCGTGAAGAGGGCCTGACGGCGACGCGCGTTTGGAAGTTCGATCAAGTTTTCGAGCTACAGCCGGAGAAGCTCGAGGACGAGCGGATCGCTCTGCTCCCCGCACGTGTTCCGGCGCAGACGGTTGCGTCGCTCATCTTCACTTCGGGCACAACGGGCCAGCCTAAAGGGGTCATGCTCACGCACAAAAATTTTGCGAACATGGTCTCGATGCTCGCCTCGGTCTTCGACATGACGACCACAGACGGCGTGCTCTCCGTCCTCCCGCTCCATCATACGTTTGAATTCTCGACCGGCTTCTTAACACCCTTGAGTCGCGGCGCGCAGATCACTTACCTGCCTGAATTGAGCAGCGAAGAACTCACGCGCGCGATCAAGAACGGTCACGTCACGGGCATGGTCGGCGTGCCTGCGTTGTGGGAATTGCTGCACCGACGCATCAAGAATCGTTTGAACGAGCGCGCGAAGTGGATCGGCGACACGGCGGAGATTCTCATGCGCGCGAACAGTTGGCTGCGCGATAATACGCCGTTCAACATGGGCCAGATCATCTTCCGTCCGATCCACAATGGCTTGGGTGGCCGCATCCGCTATCTGATTAGCGGAGGCTCGGCTCTGAACGACAAGATCAAAAAAGATTTCCACGGGCTCGGCTTCACGATTCTCGAAGGCTATGGTTTGACGGAAGCCTCGCCCGTACTCACCGTCACGCGTCCGCAGAACAAGCTCATCGCGGGCAGCGTCGGTCGTCCCGTGCCCGGAGTGGAAGTTAAGATCATCGACGCGAACGCATACGGCATCGGCGAAGTCGTCGCGCGTGGGCCTAATGTGATGCTCGGCTACTTCAACAATCGCGAGGCGACCGAAGCGATCTTGCAGAATCGCTGGCTCTACACGGGCGATCTCGGACGCCTCGACGACGAAGGCAATCTCTTTCTCGTCGGTCGCTCGAAAGACATCATCGTCGATACGAACGGGAAGAATGTTTACCCGGACGAGATCGAAGAACTCTATGGCGACTCCCCGTTCATCAAAGAGTTGAGCGTCGTCGGCCTGCCCGATGGGATCGGTGAGAAGGTCGCTTCGATGGTCGTGCCCGATTATGATCACGACATCGCGCTCTCGCGCGACGAAGCGCGTCGCCGCGTCGAAGAGCATTTCAAAGACATCTCTTCTTCGCTCCCCTTCTTCAAGCGCGTCAAAGTTCTGCACTTCACCGACGACGAGCTGCCGCGCACGGCGACGCGCAAGGTGAAGCGGCGCGAGGTCGTGCGCATGATGCAAGCTCTCGAAGAGAGTCAACGCATGATCGGCGCGGTTGAAGAACAACGTGAGACCAGCGCCGAATGGCTTCTCAAGATCATCGCCACGGTCTCCAGTCGCACGCGCGCCGAAGTCAGCGTTGACACTAAGCTCGCCGAACTCGGCTTCGATAGTCTGATGTTCGTCGAACTCGCGACGGCCATCGAGCAAGCGGGCGGCGCGCTCAAATCGCCGGACACTCTGAATCAAGTGCAGGACGTGCGCGAGTTGGTGAGCGTCGTCGAGAGCAAGCGCGCGGAGGCGCGACGCGAGGACGCGAGCCGCAGGCGTGCCGAAGAGGTGAAGCGCGAGGACGAAGAGATTTACATTCCATCGCTTGTCCGCACGATGGGAAATCGCGGGCTCGACGTGTTGCAGCGCGCCTTCTACGAAAAGTTTTTGCACACGAAGATCGAGGGCGAGTCGAACGTGCCTGTGCACACGAACTTCATCGTCGTCGCCAATCATGCCTCGCACCTCGACATGGGGTTAGTCAAGATGGCCCTCGGCGAAGCGGGCAAAGATTTGGTCGCGCTCGCGGCGGCCGATTATTTCTTCGACAACAAGTACAAGCGCGCTTACATGGACAACTTCACGAACCTCGTGCCGATGGAGCGTTCGGGAAGTCTGCGCAAGTCTCTGCGCCACGCGCTCTCGTTCCTTGAGCGTGGTTACAACGCGCTCGTCTTTCCCGAAGGCACGCGCTCGATGTCGGGCCAGATGGGCGACTTCAAACCCGTGCTCGGCTTCCTCGCGCTCACCGCGCGCACCGGCATCCTGCCCGTTTACCTGCATGGCACTTACGAGGCTTTCCCGAAAGGCTCGAACATGATCCGCAGCCGCGAAGTGGGGGCCCGCATCGGTCGCTTCGTCTCGGTCGAAGAACTTGAAGCAATGACGAAGGGGATGCCGAAGTCGGAAAGCTATCGCCTCGTGGCCGCCTACGTTCGCCACCAGATCGAAAACCTGCGCGACGGCACACAACTCAGCTTCGACGCGCGCGGACTTCGCAGACGTTGGCGCGCGGAGCGACGCACGCACATCGCCGAAGCTGAGGTGGGACTGCCAGAAGACGAACTCGCACCGACAGGAGATTGAATGAAGCGCCGACCAATTAGCGGCTGTTTGCGAAGTCCCGTAGGGACTATATGTTTATAGATTGAGCAGCCCTATTGAATTGTTCCGAGCCCCGTCAGGGGCGACACCATCACATATCGCTCCTACGGAGCTTCGTGCTTTTAGATATCAAGGCTATAAACACCCCGCTCCTACGGAGCGACATTTCAAACAGCCTTTGACTAAAGACCGTTTAACTTTTACTCATCACTCTTTCATGGCAACTAAGAAGAGCACAACTCGCGCGAAGTCTCCTGCGAAGACGAAAGCTAAACGGACGAAGCTCAAGTCTGTCGCCATAGATTCGCCGCGCACGACCGCGCTCGCGCGTCGCGTGCCGGCCGTGACGCTCGTCACGGGCGGGACGGGATTCCTCGGCGGCCATCTCGTGCGGCAGCTTGTCGCAACGGGCGAAAGACGCGTGCGCGTGTTCTCCACTTCGTCGCCCGCGTGGCTCAAGGAGTTGGACGTCGAATCGTTGACGGGATCGATCACGAATGCCGACGATGTGCGGCGTGCGGTCGAAGGGGCCGAGCGCGTCTATCATCTCGCGGGCATGGTCTCGCGCGACGAGCGCGACGCGCACAAAATGTATCCATTGCACGTCGAGGGCACGCGGCTGTTGTGTGAAGCCGCGCGCGCCGTTGGAGTGAACTCAATCGTGCTCGTCTCAACGAGCGGCACAATCGCGGTGACAAAGGACGGCGAGTTCGTGCCCGACGAAGAATATCAGCCGCCCCTCGACATCATCTCGCGCTGGTCTTACTACGCGAGCAAGTTCTATCAGGAACGCGCCGCTTTGGAGAACTTCGCGGGCGAGGGCCGACGCCTCATCATCGTCAATCCGAGTTTGCTACTGGGCCCCGGCGACGAACGCCTCAGCTCGACGAAAGTCGTGCTCGACTTTCTCGCGCGCAAGGTGCGGGCCATCCCCGGCGGCGGCTTGAGTTTCGTTGACGCGCGTGATGCGGCGGAGACTTTGATCTCCGCGATGCGGCGCGGTCGCCACGGCGAGCGATACTTGCTGGGCGCGGCGAACTGGACGTTCGACAAGTTCTTCGGTCGTCTCGAACGTCTCACGAAGACGAACGCGCCGCGCTTCACGTTACCGTCTGCTCTGGCGATCAAAGGCTCGAAGGTTGTCAACTCGCTCTATCGTCATTGGAATCTCGCTTCGCCCGTCGAGCCCACAGAGGTCGAGATGGCCGAGCACTTCTGGTACGTGGATGCGACGAAGGCCGTGCGCGAACTTGGATTCAACCCGCGCGATCCGGGCGAGACTCTGCAAGAGACGGTCGCCTACGTGCGCGAAAACTTCCTCGGCTCCGGCGCGCTCGCTTGATGCGGCGCACGCACGCGCAGAGCGCGCGGCATGATTTCAAAAGTCGCGGGCAGACTTCCGATCAACTCGCCGTCAGCTTCCAATAAAACTTTCACACCTTCGTCAGCAGGTTTTACGCTGATGCGGCGCGCGCGCGCTTGGCTCACCTGAGTCATGCCGAGATGCGTGCCGAGGTAGAGCTTGTAAGCGTTCTTGAAGATCGTGAGCGCGTCCATGTCGCCGACGGCCACAACATCGAAGAGGCCATCCGTGAGTTTCGCACGGGGCGCGATCTTCATGCCGCCGCCGAAGTAGCGCGCGTTGGCGATGCATAGGTTCGTCAAGACGATCTGTCGCTCCGCTTTATCGTCAAGGCTCACGCACAGTCGCGGCTTCTCGAATGACAAAGCCGCGCGCGCCGAGGCAAATGCGTATGAAGCGCGTCCGCCGAGCACACGATCGGCCGCCGCGCTCACCAAACCTTCGCTCGACTCTTCGACGCGCCTGATGACTTCGCCGCCCATCCCGCACGAAGCGACGTTAACGAAGTAGCGCGACTCACTCTCTCCAACATGATTGCGGAATTCGACGCGACCCACGTCGATCTCAAACGTGCTTCCCTCGCGAAGCGCGCGTGCCGCGTCGGCCATTCGCGTCGGCACGTTGAGCGAGCGACGGAAGTCGCCTCCCGTGCCGCTTGGCAGTATGCCAAGTTCAACATCCGCGCTCGCATCGAGAATCCCGCACGCGACTTCGGAGATCGTCCCGTCGCCTCCGCACGCGATGATGAAACGCCGGCCATCGTGCGCCTCACGCTTGGCGATCTCGCGCGCATCGCCCGACGCCTTCGTGAACGCGCACGCAAACGCGCCGAAGTGTGCGCGCAGATCGCTCGCCGCGCGCGCCCAGCCCTCGCCGGTTGCGCCGCCTGCGGAAGCTGGATTGACGATAACCAGAGGTAAAGTCATGAATCTGAAGTCTGGAGTCTGGAGCATGACGTTGAGAGCCAAATTTTTTTTGACTCAAGACTCAAGACTCTCTGGACTTTTCGTTCCGTATGTCGCGCGATCACGCTCGGCGAGTTCGGCGATCTTGGACATGATGAACTCGGCGATCTCTTTGTAGGTTCGCATTCCTTCGCGTTCGCGAAATTGCGAAAGATCGAGTGGTGCGCCGAAGTATATACGGATGGGCTCGCCATTGGTCCAGTTGCGCCTGACCTGTTGCCAGAGATCGGTGGTGAGACCGGCCACGAAGACAGGGACAACCTGCGGATCGGCTTCGCGCACGAGCTTGCCGACGCCGAGCTTCGGCGGGAGCAGTTTGTATGGATCGCCGCCGCGATTGCGCGTGCCTTCGGGATGGAAGCCGATGATGTTTCCGCGTCCGCGTCGGCAGAGATCGACGAGCACGCGCATCGAGTATTTGTCGAACTCGCGTTTGGCGGGAAGTGGATTGCTTCCCGCCGCGAAGAAGGGCGGGTACATCGACCACCAGCCCATCAATAAATTAACGAGCATTCCAAGCGGCGATTCGTAGAAGAACCGGCCGCGCACGGGAAAGAACAGACGCTTTTCCCACGCCGTCCGGCGAAATAGCTCCGCCGCGACGACGTACATGTCGAAGAACGTGCGATGATTTGAGACTAAGAGGATGGGCCGGTCGTGCGAGACGGAGTCGAAATGCTCAATGCCGTGGACGCGCATCAAATTGTAAGTGCAGACGCGAATCCAACTCATGCCGACGGTGCGTTGGCAGAAAGTCCAGAAGCGTTTCCACGCGCCCTCGTTCATCCGGCGCGTCACGCGGAAAGCGAAACGCTCCATCGGCGAGAGGGCCGACAACTCCGCGCGCGTGGGCTCGACCGCAGACGCTGTTATCGTCTGCTCGTCCGAGCGGTCGAGCGACGCCGCGTGTTGGGTTTCATTCTCACGCGAGGTGCGCTGCGTTTCCGGCTGTGACATCGTTGACTTTTGAAATCTCACATGTGAGATTTCAGATCACAAACTCAGTCAATCGAAAAATATTTCGCCTCTTCGTGATGCACGATGATCGCGGAGGTGGACTGCTCCGGCTCTAGTTGAAACTCTTCGGTGAGCGACACGTCGATGCGGGCCGGATCGAGCAGCTCGAAGAGCTTCGTCTGATCTTCAAGGTTCGGGCACGCCGGATAGCCGAAGCTGAAGCGCGAGCCTTGATAGCCTTGATGAAAGAGCTTCGTCACCTCTTTCGCGTCACGCGCGGCGATGCCGAGTTCTTCGCGCACGCGCTTGTGCCACAACTCCGCCAGAGCCTCCGCACTCTCAACCGAGAGGCCATGGAAGTAGAGATAGTCCGTGTAGTTGTCCGACTTGAACAACTCGTGCGCGTACTCGCTCGCACGCCGGCCGACGGTGACGAGTTGGAAGGCGATCACGTCAACGCGCCCTGACTCTCTCGACGCGAAGTAATCAGCGAGGCACAGTCGCTTGCCCGCAGGCTGTCGCGGGAATGTGAAGCGCGTGCGCTCTGTGCGCTCGTCGTCCTTGTAGATGACGAGATCGTTACCTTCGGACTGACAGGGGAAGTAGCCATAGACGACACGCGGCGTGAGCAGTTGCCCGCGCTTCGAACGCTCTTTGATCTCTTCGTAAACGGGTCGCACCTTCTCTGCGACGAACTGCTTGTACTCGTCCGCGCCGCGACGACCCTGCTTGAACTGCCACTGGCCCTTGAACAGTGCCGACTCGTTGACGAAGGCGAACACGTCATCTAAAGAAACATCTTCAACGACACGCGACCCGTGGAAGGGCGCGGCGGGCACGGGCGCGTTCGCGCTCACGTCCGAGCGCGTGGTGTGCGTCGTGTCTCCCGCAACTCGCGCGGCGCGCGGGCGCGCGGGCTTGCGTATGCCGAGCTTCGCCTCTTCGCCGATCAAGTCTTCGGCGTCTTCCGTTGCGCCTTCGTCGGTGGCCCCGGCTGCGGCGGCGCGCGCTTTCGCCTGCGCTTCTCCGCCGGTGCCCATCAGCAAGTCCATCGTGTGCAGACCATCGAAGGCATCGCGCGCGTAGAAGAGTTGGCCCTTGTAGATCGGCTTCAAATCTTCATCGACGTAACGACGATTGAGAGCCGCGCCGCCGAGGACGACGGGCACGTCGATGCCTCGTTCCGCCATCAGCTCAAGATTCTCGCGCATGATGAGCGTTGACTTGACGAGCAGGCCGGACATTCCGATAGCATCGGCCTTGTGCTCCTCGTGCGCCGCGAGGATCGCGTCAATCGTCTGCTTGATGCCGAGGTTGACGACGCGATAACCGTTGTTTGTCAGGATGATGTCCACGAGATTCTTGCCGATGTCGTGCACGTCGCCCTTGACGGTGGCGAGCACCATCGTGCCCTTCGCCGTCGCGCCGCCCTTCTTCTCCATGAACGGTTCGAGAAAGCGCACCGCCGCCTTCATCACTTCCGCCGACTGCAAGACGAAAGGCAACTGCATCTGCCCACTGCCGAAGAGATCGCCGACGGTCTTCATGCCGTCGAGCAAAATGTCATTGACGATCTCGAGCGCGGAATATTTTTCGAGCGCGAGCTTCAAATTATCTTCGAGCTTGATCTTCTCGCCATCGATGATGTGCCGCTTCAGCTTCTCTTCGACGGGCAGATTCTCATCAACGACCTGCGCCTTCTTCGACGAGACTCCTTCAAAAAGTTTCGTGAACTCAGTGAGCGGATCGTATGTGCAAACGTCGCCATCGAACTTGCGCTCGTCATAGATCAACTGCCGAGCCACTTCGCGCTGCCGCTCTTCGATGCGATTCAAGGGAACGATCTTGCTGGCATTGACGATGGCCGCGTCGAGGCCGGCTTCGACCGCTTCGTGCAAGAAAACGGAGTTTAAGACCACACGCGAGACGGGCGAAAGACCGAAGGAGACGTTCGAGACGCCGATCAGCGTCAGGCATTCGGGGAGCTCTTTTTTGATCCGGCGAATCCCCTCGATGGTCTCGGCGGCGTTGCGCCTGTCCTCTTCGATGCCGGTCGAGATCGGAAGCGCGAGCGGATCGAAGAAGATGTCGTGCGCGGCGAGTTTGAGTTCACTCGTCGCCTGCTCGTAAGCCCTCTTCGCGATCTCGAACTTGCCTTCGGCAGTTCGGGCCATGCCCGTCTCGTCAATCGTTCCGACGACAATCGCCGCTCCGTACTCGCGCGCGAGTTCAATCACTTTCTTGAAGCGCGGCTCGCCGTCCTCGTAGTTCGTCGAGTTCAGGATCGACTTGCCGCCCGCGTGTTGCAGGCCCGCTTCCATCTTCTGCCACTCGGTTGAGTCGAACATGAGCGGGATGCGCACCTGCGTCGCGAGTCGCGACGCAAGCGAGTGCATATCCTTCTCGCCGTCGCGCCCGACGAAATCGACGTTCACGTCCAAGATGTGTGCGCCCTCGCGCTCCTGCTCGCGCGCGAGTGAGACGAGGCCATCCCAGTCGTCCGCGCCCAGCAGGTCGCGCATCTTCTTCGAGCCCGATGCGTTGACGCGCTCGCCGATGATGAGAAACGAAGCGTCCTGCTTGTAAGGCTGCTGGATGTAGATCGACGAAGCCGAAGGGATGAGCTTCGCATCGCGCTGCTTGGGCGTGACGCTGCGCATCGCTTCGACGACCGACTTTAGATGCGCGGGTGTTGTGCCGCAACAGCCGCCGACGACGTTGACGCCAAAGTCTCGCGCGAAGTGCAGAACTTGCGCGGTGAAAGTTTCGGGCGTCTCGCCGTAGAACTGTTTGCCGTCTCTCACTTCGGGCAAACCCGCGTTGGGAAGCACGGAGACGGGGAGCGGCGCGTTCTCACAGAGATATCGAATGCTCTCGGTCATGTGTTTGGGGCCTGTGCCGCAGTTCATGCCGATGATGTCGATGGGGAAAGGTTCGAGCGCGGTGAGGGCTGCGCTAATCTCCGTGCCGTTGAGCATCGTGCCGAACAACTCAATCGTCACCTGCGCGATGACGGGCACGCGTCGTCGGTTCAGTTTGAAGTCGTCGAAGATCGCGGCGAGCGCGGCTTTCGTCTGCAACAAGTCTTGACAGGTTTCGACGATCAGTAGATCAACTCTACCATCGAGCAGGCCGCGCACCTGTTCGGCGTAGGCGGCCTTGAGATCGAGGAAGTTGATGTGACCGAGCGTCGGGAGTTTCGTGCCCGGCCCCATCGAGCCCGCGACCCAACGCGGATGAGCTTTGGTCGAGAAGTCTGCGGCGACGCGCCGGGCCAGTTGCGCGGCTTTGACGTTCAACTCGTAAGCCATCTCCGCGATGCCGTACTCGCCGAGCACGAAGGGGAGGCCCCCGAACGAGTCCGTCTCCACGACATCGCAGCCGACATCGAGGAACGCCGCATGAACGTTCTCGACCGCCGCAGGCTTGCTGATCAAAAGATATTCGGGGCAGCCCTCGAACTGCGTGCCGCCGAAATCTTCGAGCGACAGGTTCTGCGATTGCAGGCTCGTGCCCATCGCGCCGTCGAAGACGACGATGCGTTCTTTGAGTGTGCTCAGGAAATCTGTCATAGAGAAAGCATTCAGCAATCAGTAGTCAGCAGTCAGCCAAACCGTCCCTCACGTTCATCCTTCATTTAACCGTTCAGCCGCTCCGACACTCAAAGCTGAAGGCCGATTGCTGATTGCTATTAGAAAAGCCCCGCGCTAAACAACGCGGGGCTTCTCCGTGGAAAGCCTTTTGGCGTTGGGTCTCTGTTGATGAGACCCGACCGAGCTGTTTAGCTGCTTGTTTTACGTGGCCGCAAGTCGCCTTAACTCACCACGTCTTTTGCGTCGCGGCTAATTGAATCACCGCCCTCGCGCGGTGTCAAGCAAGCCTACTTCGACCTGTCCCATTCCTTGCGAAGGCTGGCGGCGATCTCCGCCGCGCAATGTTTCGCAGTAGTTTCCTAGTTTCAGCCTTTCTCCGTGCCCGCTTCTTGTTGTCCATGTCAGCGACATTATGTTAAGTTCCCCTTCGATCCCAAATCAATCTTATTCCTCTTAGTCGATATGCGCCGAGCCATCTATCCCGGATCGTTCGACCCCGTCACGAACGGGCACCTCGACATCATCGAGCGTTGCTGCCGCATCTTCGACGAGATCGTGATCGCCGTCCTCGTCCATCCAGACAAGCAGCCGCTCTTCTCGGTCGAGGAGCGACAGGCGATCCTGCGCGACGTGACGGGCGAGATCAAGACCGACTCGTGCCGGCTCGTCGTCGATAGTTTTCAGGGCCTGCTCATGCAGTACGCCGTCTCACAACGGGCCGACGCTATTGTGCGCGGCATCCGCGCGATCTCCGATTACGAATACGAGCTTCAGATGGCCCTCATGAATCGCAGGCTTGAGCCGACAGTCGAGACCGTCTTCATGATGTCGGCGGAGGCTTACTCTTACGTCAGCTCGCGGCTCGTCAAAGAGGTTTATGGACTTGGTGGGAGCGTGCACGGACTCGTCCCCGATCTGGTCGAGTCGCGTATGCGCGAGAAGTTCGGTCGCACTTGAGAGTGCAACGTTCACGCGTCGCACCCCGTTGATATAGTTCGCGCAAGGTTCGTCTCGACGAAGCGACAGACGCTTCTCGAACGGCAATAGATTTTCATCAATGACAAAGCTCGCACAGCAAACGTTTCAGGTTTCCGATCGCGTCGGCAGGATGCAGGCATCTTCGACGCTCGCCGCGATGCAGCGTGCGATGGCGATGCGCGCCGAAGGACTTGACGTGGTCGATCTCGGCGCGGGCGAACCAGACTTCGACACGCCCGAACACATTAAGCGGGCCGCCGCCGATGCGATGCGACTCGGCGAGACCAAGTACACGCCCACCGGCGGCACGCGTACTCTGCAAGAAGCGATCATCGGCTACTACGAGCGCGAGTTCGGCGCGAGCTACGACGCTTCGCAAGTGATGGCTACCGCCGGGGGCAAGCAAGCGATCTTCAACGCCGTCGTCTCGCTCGTGAACGCGGGCGATGAAGTCCTGATCGCGAGACCCTACTGGGTCACGTTTCCTGAGATCGTCAAGTTCGTCGGCGCAACGCCAGTCTTCATCGACACTGAAGAGAACGGCTTTCAACTCACGGCGCAGCAGGTGCAACGCGCCGCCACATCGCGCACGCGCCTCATCATCATCAACTCGCCCTCGAACCCTTCGGGTCGCGTCATTCCGCCTGCGGAATTTCAAAAGATCATGGAGGCGTGCGCCGAGCGCAACATCAACGTCGTCTCGGACGAGTGTTACCTGCGCTTCGTCTATGAGCCCGCGAAAGTTTCCAGCGCGGCGTCGCTCGCACCGGAGCTGCGCGCGCGCCTGTGCATCGCCGGATCGTTCTCAAAGACCTATGCGATGACGGGCTGGCGCATCGGTTATGCGCTCGCTCAAGCGGAGTGGATCAAAGCGATGCTGCTCGTGCAGGGCCACTCGACAAGCAACCCGAACTCTATCGCACAGCACGCCGCCGCAGAGGCTTTGAACTCTCCGCAGGACTGCGTGCACGAGATGCTCGCCGAATACGCACGCCGACGCGAATGGCTCATCGCTGCGCTTGATGACATTCCCGGCTTGCGCTGCTTCTCGCCCGAAGGCGCGTTCTACGCCTTCCCCGACGTGCGCGGTTGTTTGAATGATGAAGTGAAAACTTCCGCCGCCTTCGCCGAGAAACTTTTGAACGACGAGCAAGTCGTCGTCACAGACGGCGCGGGCTTCGGCGCGGACGGCTACCTGCGCATCTCCTACGCCACCTCACTTGAACGGCTCAAAGAAGGCGTACAACGCATTCGCCGCGTCGCGGAAGCGTGCGCGCGCTAGAGTTATTCTGAAAACGTTCTGCGCAGAAAGAAGAAAGGCGGCCCGCAGACTAGCGAGTCGCCTCTCTTCTTTCGAGTCAATGGACTCTTTAGTAGATGTTGAAGTTGTAGTCGATAGTCGCGTACTGCGAGACCTTGTGACCATCCTTCTCGGCGGGGGAGAACTTGATGCGGCGCGCAGCTTCAATCGCCTTCTCCGTCAGTCCATCGGGCAAGCGTGTGACTGCGGTGATGCTCGTTACGCTTCCGTTCGCGTTGAGCACCATGCGTATACGCACCGCACCGGTGATCTGATTCTTGCGGGCCTCCTCAGTGTAGAGCGGCTCGGGCTTCTCAAGAATCGATGCGCGGCGCGTTACCTCTTTCTGGTTGAAGATGCGGTCGTAGTCAGTGCCGCCACCGCCGCCGCCGGGGCCACCGCCGCCGTCGTGTCGGTCGCCGCCGCCGGTGTTGCCGCCCCGGCCCGGCCCGACGCCGCCGCCCTCACCCGATCCGACGCCGCCGCCTGTGCCTTCGCCAATGCCGCCGCCCGTGCCCGGGCCACTGCTTGTCTCCGTGGACTTCGACTTCGGATTACCGTAAGCGATGTCGCGCGGATCGGGCGGGAAGAGCACGGGGTCTGCGACGATGGTCGCGGGCGTTGGGAGATGCGGATTCTTGATCGTCGGCGGATGCGGATCGGGCGCGAGGACTTGCGGGATGTCTAAAGAAGCGGGCGGGAGTTTGCCGAACGATGCGGGCTTGGTCTCCTGACGGCCACCGCCACCGCCGCCATGCGGCTTGTCCTGTTGCGGCTTCGAGCCGCCGCCGTTGCCCTTCGCCATTCCGGCCGTTCCCTTGTCCGGCGTCGGCTGCGGCTTCGGCACATCCTCTGTGATGAGACCTTGAAATTCCAAGTCCTCACGCACGCGTGCCATCTCTTGCGTCGAGCACTGCTTGCCGAAGATGGGGAGAAGATACTCGCACTTGAGTCGGGCCCAGTTCGCGCCGGTGGCGAGCAAGCCGCCGCCGAGGAGCAGGATCGCCAACGCCGCCATGATGCCGGCAGCGACGTTCGGCTGTCGCACCGTCCGTATCGTCGCGCTGCTGTAAGCCTTCGCGCCCCGCTTCGTGAACCCGACGGGGTCGCGCTTGAACTCGGGCCACGTGAGCTGCGATTCGCGTCCGACCTCGCCAAGCTCGCGCATGAGGCGACGCGTCAATCCCTCCTCGTTCATGAACGTGAGGTGAAACTCTTCGCGCTCGCCCGCAGGCGTGACTACTCCATGCGACACGTTCGCATCGAGGCTCGAAGCGTGGCCGTTTCCGTTTGACCCGTCGCCCGCCGCACCGGGGATGGCAGCGATTGTCTCGGTCGTCATCAACGCGCCCGCACCGTTGCCGCCCGCTTGCGGCGCGATGCTCTCGCGTGATGCGGCGTTGAGCGTCGCGGAGTCATCGGCGCACACGGCTGCTTCGCCCGACAGGAGAGTGCTATCAACCGGGCAGAACTTGAACTGATCAGAGAACTCTTCCTGACACGTCGGACATTTCTTCATCGCGTGACCTCAAGGGCAAACGGACGGCGCGCTGGAATGCGCCGACAGACTTCGCTCCGCCTTCAACGGGCGTGACTCACAACGGAATCATACAACAAGTTAACTTCAATTCGCTAAAAGTCAGACCCACGCCCCGGATGGAGCACGGCTTAACGCTCCTTCGATGCCCTAAGCCCCGCAATGGAAGCCTGCGTAAACGCATTTTTACCGACTATCTTCGCGTTTGTTCACGCGCACTTAATCGCCCTGATGCGTCCGGCGGTTGACGCTCCGACAAGCTGCGCCATAGACTCTCGCGAGGCATCGCGCAACAGCCGGAACGTGCATCAAACGGGAGTGCCCGGATGAAAATTTCCGGCGCGGAATCCTTTGAGTCCGCTCAAGCCTGAGACATTTTTCTAATGAACTTTCATCAAACATCACTTCGCCGCGCGCTCGCAGCCGCGCTCATCCACGTCGTCCTGTTCAATTTCGTGAGCCTGTCCGCACTCCCCTCGCGCGCGCAGTCAGTCGTGCCTGAACCGCGCCGCGAGCACCTGCTCAACGGTCTGCGCGTGCTGCTCTCGCAGCGACCCGGCGACGCGAAGGTCTGGATGCGCCTGCGCGTTCACAGTGGCGCGGCATTCGATCTGGCGAACAAGGAAGGGACGATGGCCCTGCTCTCCGACGCCCTCTTCCCAGACCCTTCAACGCGGCAATACGTGACGGAAGAACTCGGCGGGCAACTCGACGTGCATACGACCTATGACGACATCGAGATCACGGTCGGCGGAAATGCCAGCGAGTTCGACCGCATGGCGGAACTGCTGCGCAACGCGCTCTTGCAGATGCGTCTCACGCCCGAAGACGTACAACGGATGAAGGACGCACGGCTCAAGGCTCTCGATCCTTCGACGCAGACCACCGCGCAACTCGCCGACCGCGCCGTCCGCGCGCGACTCTTCGGCGCGCATCCTTATGGTCGCTCAGTTGAAGGCACGATCGATTCGCTCGCGCGCATCAACCGTGGCGATCTCATGTTCGCGCGCGAACGTTTCCTCAACCCGAACAACTCGACGCTCGTCGTCGTCGGCAACTTCGATCCACAGCGCGCGATGCGAACCTTCCGTCAGTTCTTCGGCCCTTGGCGCAAGAGCGAGACTATCGCGCCCGCAACGTTCCGTCAGCCCGAAGCACCCGACGCGCGCGCGCTCATCGTCGCCGCCGCTCCGGGCACACGCGAAACTCAGGTGCGCGTTGCCGCACGTGGAGTCGCGCGTTCAGATCGCGACCGTGCTGCGGCAACTCTACTGACCATCGTTGCCCGCGAGCGTTGGCGCGCGAGCCTCAAGGATGCGAGCATCGCGAATGTCTCGGTCGTCCACGAGTCGAACGCCGTCTCCGGCCTCTTCCTGATGCGCGCGACCGCGCCCGTCACTGCTGCCGCATCCGCTCTTGAGTCGGCGCGCGCCGCGCTCAGATCATTCGCGTCGAAGCCTGTCGGCAACGATGAGTTGGATAGAGCGATGCGTGAGTTCAATGCCTCTGATTCGACTCAACACGCGAACGAGTTTCCCTTCGTCAACGTGTGGCTCGACTCGATCACTTATGGCTACGACGCTTCGACGGACGAGCGCGCGGCGAACTCGGTCACAGCCGCAGACCTTCAGCGCGTCGCCGCGCGACTCTTCGGCGAGGGCCAGTTCGCGAGCATCATCGTCGGTGATGCGTCAGAGCTTCGCGCCGCTCTCTCGAACCTCGCGGGCGGTGTCGAAGTCGCGGGCGCGAAGTCAGCCGCTCCGCACGCGACCGCGACGCCGCCCGCGCAGCCCGCGCCCCGCCGCCCGTAAGCTATTCGCCAGACGACTACAAGATTAACGCAACCAACTCTGGCTTTGCGTCAGGTTAAAGTGTCGAAGAAAATAGTTCTGCAAACTAAAGCGAGTGTTGATGGGCGACGGCGAGAACACATCGCGCGCGACGCCGCCGCGCGCGAGCACGCCGAGAGCGTGCGCTCGATGTTCGCGCGCATCTCTTCGCGCTACGATCTTTTAAATCACCTGTTGTCGGCGAACACGGACAAACGCTGGCGCGCGCTCGTCGTCCGGCGCGTGTGCGCCGAGCTTCCACGCGGCGCACGCGCACTCGACGTAGCCTGCGGCACGGGCGATCTCTCGCTCGCGCTCTCCGCAGGCGGCGAAGCGCACGTCACGGGCCTCGACTTCTGCCGCCCGATGCTCGATCTCGCGGCGCACAAGTCCGCAGGTCGCGCGATCCGTTACGTTGAAGGCGACGCGCTCGCGCTGCCCTTCGCCGATTGCACGTTCGACGTGGTGACCATCGCCTTCGGGTTGCGCAACGTCGCGAATGTCGAGGGAGGCTTGCGCGAGTTGCTGCGCGTCTTGAAGCCGGGTGGCCGCGCGCTCGTGCTCGAATTTTCGCAGCCGGTCGTGCCCGGCTTGCGCGGGCTCTATCGACTTTACTTCAACGTCGTGCTGCCGCGCATCGGCGGACTCTTGAGCGGCTCGCGCAGCGCATACGAGTATCTGCCCGATTCGGTCTCGCGCTTCCCCGATCAGCGACGCCTCGCGGAGATGATGCGCGAGGTTGGCTTCGAGCAGGTTGGGTTTGAGAACCTGACGGGCGGTGTTGCCGCCCTGCACGTGGGCACGCGCCCGCCGAATAGTTGAACGTCTCGGTCGCGCTCGTCTCTGGCGCGCGACCAACTGACGTGGCCCGGCGGGGCCGGTGTTCGTCTCGCCGCGCGACGGTTGTCGGGGCTGTTCGCGCAGCAGGCACTGCCGGCCTCGCCGGGCCACTTCTTCTCGTTAATGGTGAATGGTCAATGGTGAATCGTAGGCGTGTGTTGTCACGCACCGATTGACCATTGACCATTCACCATTTACCGCTTTCAAGTGCTATCATCCGCCGCGAAGCTCTTCCATCTGAAGTCGGCAGTCGCTCGTAGGTGAAGGTGAAGCACAGGCTGTTCGATGTCGCGCGGCGTTTGGCGATCCTGCTTTTGGTCGTGTGGACGGTCGTGTCGCTCGTCACGCTGTTGATCGAACTCGTGCCGGGCGATCCGGCGGTAGCCATCCTCGGCGAGCAGGCGACGCCCCAACAGATCGAACAGTTTCGACGCAAGCACGAACTAGATCGGCCCGCCTTCTTCTTCACCTACTCGCGCGACGACGCGGGCGCACGCGCGTTTCGCTGGCATGGCTGGCAGAATCGCTACTTCGATTACTGGCGCGGCATCCTGCACGGCGACATGGGCAGATCGTTTCGCACCGATCAAGACGTGCGGCAGATGATCTTCGAGCGTTATCCGGCCACTCTCCAGCTCGCCGCCGCCGCGCTCGTCGTCGCCATCGCCATCGCCGTCCCGCTCGGCGTCGTGGCCGGTCGCAATCGCGGCAAGCTCACCGACAACCTGCTCTCGGTCATCGCCCTCGTCGGCATCAGCGTGCCGAGTTTCGTCGTGGGGCCACTACTGATCTTCCTCTTCGCCGTCAAGCTCGGCTGGCTTCCGGCTTACGGGCGCGAGTATCCGGAATCGACGATCTTGCCCGCGATCACGCTCGGCGCGGCCCTCTCCGCGATCCTGACGCGCATGGTGCGCGCCTCCGTTATTGACGAACTCGGCGAGGACTACGTGCGCACGGCGCGCGCCAAAGGCTTGAACGAGCGGCACGTGCTCTATAAACACGTCTTGAAGAACGGACTCATTCCGGTCGTCACAGTCTTGGGATTGCAACTCGGCGTGCTGCTCGCCGGAGCTATCGTGACCGAAAAGATTTTCAACTGGCCCGGCGTCGGACTGCTGCTCATCGACGACGGCATCAACAAGCGCGACTACCGGCTCGTGCAGGGCTGCGTCCTCGTCATCAGCGTCACCTACATCGTCGCCAACACCTTGACCGATCTGCTCTACCGCAGGCTCGATCCAAGAATCAGAGTGTCATAAACGATGAAGTAGGAACGATGAACGATGAAGTGAAAACAGATTGCCTTTCATTTTATAGTTCATCGTTCATCGTTCATCGTTCATCGTTTCCATGAGTCGTCTCGCCATCATCGGCTTCGTTATCGTCGCGCTGCTCGTCGTGGTGGCCCTCGCCGCCCCGCTCATCGCGACGCACGATGTGGGCGCGACCGATCTATTGCATCGCTACGAGTCGCCTTCACCGGAGCACTGGTTCGGGACGGATGCGACCGGGCGCGACGTGTTCTCGCGAGTCGTTTATGGTGCGCGCATCTCTCTGCGCGTGGGCGTCTTCGTCGTGCTCATCTCTGCCTTCGTCGGCACGATCATCGGCGCGCTCGCGGGCTACTACGGCGGCTGGGTGGATCGCTTCGTCGCGGGCTACGTCTTCAATGTCATCCTCGCCTTCCCCGGCCTGCTCCTTGCCATCGCGATGGTGGCCTTCCTCGGCGCGGGCGTCAACAAACTGATCTTCGCTCTGAGCGTCATCGGCTGGGTCGGCTACGCGCGCGTCATCCGCGCACAGGTGCTGAAGGTGCGCGAGTACGACTTCGTGCAAGCTGCTCGCGCGCTCGGCGCGGGCGATGCGCGACTGCTCTTCCGGCACATCCTGCCCAACGCCGTGCAGCCTCTGATCGTGCAGGCGAGTCTCGGCATGGCCGGTGCGGTGCTTGCGGAAGCGACGCTCTCGTTCCTCGGCTTGGGCGTGCCGCCGCCCGCGCCTTCATGGGGCGTGATGCTTGAAGAGGCGCGCGATCTCTCGACGCTGCAAGCCGCGCCGCACGCACTCATCGTCCCCGGCCTAGCCATCGCTCTGGCCGTCCTCGCCTTCAACTTCATCGGCGATGGGCTGCGCGACTACCTTGACCCGCGCCGACGCAAACGCTAATCATGTCGCGCGTCGATGCAACACAAGACGAGATCGTGACTCAGTCGAACTCGACGACTGATGCACTCGCGACGCGCGGCGACGTAGCAACGTCGAACGAGCGTGGAGCGGCCATCGTCGCAAGTGGCCTCTCGAAAACTTATCCCGTCCCTTTAGCACGTCTCAAACAGGTCTTTCGACGCAAGACCGGCACGCCCACGCCTGCGCTTCGCGACGTGAACCTCGAAGTGCGCGAGGGTGAAATCTTCGGCCTCATCGGGCGCAACGGCGCGGGCAAAACTACCTTCGCCAAGATCATCGCGACGCTCGTCCAGCCGAGCGAGGGCACGATCAACGTGCGCGGCTTCGACAGTGTGAATGACGAGGAGCGCGTGCGCGCGCAAGTCGGCTTGGCGAGCGCAGAGGAACGCAGTTTCTACTGGCGTCTGACCATCGAGCAGAACTTAATTTTTTTCTCACGCCTCTACGGCATGGATGACCGCGCCGCGCGCGCGCGCATCAGCGAACTCATCACACTCTTCGAGCTTGAAGAACTAGTGCGCAAACGTTTCGGCCAACTCTCGACCGGCAACAAGCAGCGCGTCATCGCCGCACGCGCCATGCTCGCAGACCCACCCGTTCTTTTGCTCGATGAGCCGACGCGCTCGCTCGATCCCATTGCGGCCGCCGCCATGCGCGCCTTGATCCTCAAGCTCGCCGCCGCGACGCCGCCGAAGACCGTGCTGCTCACTTCACACAATCTGACGGAGATCGAAGAGCTGTGCGACCGCGTCGCGATCATCAGTCGTGGTCGCATACGCGCTCTTGGCACGCCGCGCGAGTTGCGCGCACTCCATCGCGCGACGGAGCGCGTCAGTCTCCTGCTCGATGGAGTTTCAAGTGAACAACTCGCGCGGACGCTATGCGAACACGAACTCGCGGACTTCAACGCGCGCGAATTCGGCGGGAAAGTCGAAGTCGATTTCACGCGCGAGGTCGAAGACGCGAAGCTCGATGCAGTTCTGCAAGCCGCGCGCGGAGCGGGCGCGCGAATCGTCTCGGTCAATGTCGAACGGGCCACGTTGCTTGACGTGCTCGAAAAATACGAGAACGAGGAGGAGGCGAGTCTTTGAGTGGCCTGAGACTCTTGCTGCTGCGCGTGCGTGCGTTCGTCGTGCGCGACTTCCAACTCGCGCTGAGTTATCGCCTGCAATTTCTCTTTCAAGTGTTGCAGGTGCTCTTTGTCGTGACCACGCTCTTCTTCATCTCTAAAATTTTCGCGGGCGGGGCGGTCACGCGCTATTCGCAGTGGCAAGACCCGCTCGCCGCGTGGATCATCGGGCTCGCTTTTCTCAACTACTTCATGACGGGCTTTTCGAGTTTCGCCAACGCGATCCGCTCCGAGCAGATGCAGGGCACACTCGAAGGCGTGTTGATGACGCCCGTGAGCGTCCCGACCTTCATCGTCTCTAGCTCTGCCTACGACTTCGTCAGCGCGACATTCTTCTCCGCGCTCTACCTTTTTTTCGGGTGGGCCTTCTGCGGCGTCGAGTATCGCGGCAACTATTTTCTGGCCCTCGTCTTTCTCGTCAGCACCACACTCGTGCTCGCATCGCTCGGCATCCTTTCCGCTTCCTTCGCCATCGTCTTCAAACGCGGCGATCCGTTCGGCATCCTGCTCGCCACCGGCTCTACTCTCTTCTCCGGCGTCTTCTTCCCCACGCAGCTCATCAACGAGTATGCGGGAAGCGTCATGGGAAAAATCCCGCGCTTGCTTCCCTTCACCTACGGGCTCGACGGCCTGCGCCGCGTCCTCATCGAAGGTCAAACTTTTGCACAGGTGCGCGGGCCGCTCTTCATCCTGCTCTCTTATCTCGTAGTCCTCTTCCCCTTCTCCGTCTGGGTCTTCACACGTGCCCTGCGCCGCGCCAAGCGCGAAGGCAGCCTGATACAATATTGAAAGCAGCAGTCAGCATTCAGTAGTTAGCGATTAGCCAAACTAAAAAGCTGATCGTTGATTGCAGAGGGGACTTCGCTGGCTGACTGCTGAGTGCTGACTGCTCTCATGCGCATCGCTTACACTCCACGCTACTACGCAGACATCGGCGACGGACATGTCTTTCCGATCCGCAAGTTCGAGTTGGTGTGTCAGAAACTTCTAGCTGAGGGCACGATCACTCAGGGCCACCTGTTTGGGCCACAGCCCGCCGCGCTTGAAGACGTGCTGCTCGTCCACACCGAAGACTACGTGACGCGTTTGCGCGCCGGATCACTGACGCCGCGCGAGATCAGGCGACTCGGCTTGCCGTGGTCGAAGGCATTGGTGCGTCGCTCTTTCCTCGCAGCATCGGGGACGATCAACGCGGCGCGCTTCGCGCTCGCCGAAGGTGTAGGCTCGAACCTCGCGGGCGGCACTCATCACGCGTTTGCCGATCACGGCGAGGGCTTCTGCGTCTTGAACGACGTAGCAATCGCGATCCGCGTGCTGCGTCGCGACGGACTCATCACACGGGCCGCCATCATCGACTTGGACGTGCATCAGGGCAACGGCACGGCGACGATCTTCGCGGACGATCCAACGGTCTTCACCTTCTCGATGCACGGCGCAAAGAACTATCCGCTTTTCAAGGCACGCTCGTCGCTCGACGTTGAAATGCCGGACGGGACTGTCGATGAAGAATACCTGCGAACACTGTCGGAAAATTTGCCGCGTGTCTTCGCGCACGATCCGCAGATCGTCTTTTATCTCGGCGGCGCAGACCCTTACGCGGGCGACAAGCTCGGTCGCCTCTCGCTCTCGATGGCGGGCCTGCGCGCGCGCGACGAGTTAGTCTTGCGTGAGTGCAAGGGCCACCGTATGCCCGTGGCGACCGTCATGTCGGGCGGCTATGCGGCGGATGTGAACGACACGGTCGAGATTCACTGCAACACGATCCGCGCCGTGCGCGAACTCTTCGCGCCGCGCGTCGCGGGTCATCAGTTATAATTCGACGCTGGTAATATTTTCGCGCGCAAGTTCGGGATTGTATTCAGCCGCTCGCGGTCAATCGTTGGATGAGAAAAATCTGGAAGGTCATCAAAGTCTCCGCGTTCGCGCTCTTCGCCGCGATGGTCTTGCTATTGATCTATGAGGTCGTGACGTTCCCGCGCGTGTGGCGTTTGAAGGATGCCAACCCGGAGACGACGGCGATGATCGAGATTCGCGCAGAAGAAGCGCGCGCACGTGGCGAGCAACCGCGACGCGTGCAGCAATGGGTTTCGCTTGATCGAATCTCGCCCAACCTTGAGCGGGCCGTTATCGCAGGCGAGGATACGAACTTCGTGACGCATCACGGGTTCGACTACGACGCGATCCAGAAGGCTTGGGATCAGGCGCAGCGAGACGCGGCGAAGGAGGCGAAAGAGGCGGGCGAGGATCAGTCGTCGTGGATTCCCGCGATGCCGAGTTTCAAGCGCGGCGCATCGACCATCACGCAGCAGCTTGCGAAGAATCTCTATCTCTCGTCCGAGCGATCCTTCGTGCGGAAAGCGCGCGAGGCGGCCATCACTTACTTCATCGAGAGAAATCTCTCGAAGCGTCGCATCCTCGAACTCTATCTCAACAACATCGAATGGGGCGACGGCATCTATGGCGCGGAGGCGGCGGCGCGCACCTACTTCGGCAAGTCAGCCGCGAACCTCACGCCGCAGGACGCGGCCTTCCTCTCGGCCATCATCCCGAACCCGCGCACCGAGTTCAACCCGAAACTCCACCCGCAGCGCGTCGCGCGACGGCAACGAATCATCCTGCGCGGAATGCCGTTGGTTAAAATTCCATAACACAAAGTTTCAAGTTAAAAGTTCCAAGTTAAAAGTTTCAAGGCTCAAAGTCGCCTGAAGTAGTACGACCTTGAGCCTTGAGCTTGGAACTTTGAACTTGAAACTTAACTCTTACATCGAGAACTCGCGCGCGAGATCGAGTTCGACTTTGCGCAGCTCGAAGCGACCGCGACCGAGGTTGCCGTCTTTGCGTATGGCGAGGACGACGAAGTAGTCGCGGTTGAAGAGGCGCAGCAGCAGGTTCACTTCGTCGAAGCCGAGCACCATCTCCGTGACGTTGCCAAGCCCGATGTCCACGCCCGCGCGCTGTGCGGAGCGCACGAGCGAGGTGAACTCTGCGGCGGCCACGTCGAGGTTCGCTTCGCGGCCCTCTTCGGTCAGCACCTTCTCAACCGCGATGCCGTCCATGCCCATGATGAGCGCGCCGGTCGCGCCCTCCGTGCGATCGATCACACTCTGGAGAGTCTCTTTGAACATGACGACTATTTCTCCTCCGGTTGCGGGGGACGATCCGATGTAGGCGGACGCAGGACGGGCGTGTTGCC
>JAVXVG010000029.1:0-108095 GCA_032229975.1 Acidobacteriota bacterium
ACGCGCCCCTCGTCCGTCTGCTCAAGCGCGTATTCGAGTTTGACGAAGGAGAAACGCCAGTCGCTCTCATCCGGCGAGACGAACGCCGCGAGCACCGCAGACTTGTTGTTGCCGTGACCCGTCGTCAGATAGTCTGCGACGAAGTTACGCAGGAAGGTGCGCCCGCGCTCAAGCGTGGTGTCGCGCGCGAGATAGATGGCGAGAACGTCGATCTTCTCGCCTTCGGGGTCGGTGTACGTTCCGAGTCGTTCGTAGAGTCTGACCTTGTCGCGGAAAGCCTGCTTGATGCCGCCATTGCCCGACCAACGATGCTGGCGTTCGCCGCGCGTGTCCAGATGGTTGACGAGATTCTGGACGAAGCGCAGAAAACGCGGGCGGTCGAAGGATTGCGTGAAAGTTTCTGTGACGAGCTTGCGTGCTTCTTCGAGTTTCATCTTGAGCCTCTGATGAGGTAGGCGGACAGGATCACTTCGCGCGGCGCGTGAATGTTCTTGCTCTGCGCGGCGGGCGTGTCTTGTAAGAGCTTAGGTGAGACGTGTCGTTTTAACGCGCCGAGAATCTTCAACGGACTGATCTCATCCTTGATCGCCTCCCACGCCTTTTTCGTCGTCGGCTTCGGCAGCGCGCCGTCTTCAAGCGCACGCATGACGCCGCGCAGGAATGTCTCGTCGTCTTCGGTGAATCCCTGAAAACGCTTCACGTCGCGCGAGCGCAGCCGCGTCAGAATTTTCGCGGCGTTATCGCGACCGCCCGCCGCAGGCAGATCGCCCGCGTCTTCCTCGGTCGTCGCGCGGATGAAAGCTTCTTTGTTTCGATCCAGCAGCGCGTAGAGGTCGCCGCTATTGATCGTCTCGTGCTTCGTCCCCTCTTCGCAGCGCAGGAGCTTTGCCGTTTCGAGAAAATCGAGTTCGCGCGCGCCACGCTCTCCGGCGAGATAGAACTTTTCGAGTTGCCCTTTGCGAAAGTAGGTGAGCAGCGCGCTGCTCTCGACACCATCTAGCATCTTCGCTGTGCGCGCCTTCTTCGGCAAGCGTCTGATGCGCGCGAAGAGATCGGGCTGATGCTCGCGAACGTCGCGAATGACGCGCAGGTATTCGAGTTCGCTCTCCTCAGTCTCATCTTCGCCCGTGATTGTTTCCTTCGACGTGAGTTTCTGAAACAGATCATGCGATTTGATCTCCTCACCTTCGGTGAGCAGGCGCGCGTCCGCGCCGAGCATTTCGATGAACGCCTGAATCTTCGCCTCCGCCGCCTCTTTCAGCTTCAGCAAATCATTGCTCTGTTCGGTGGGGAAGAAGTTGAAGGTGTGGATCGTGTCGAACGCAGTGTCAACGCGGTTGACTCGTCCGACGCGCTGGATCATGCGCGTCGGATTCCAAGGGATGTCGTAGTTGATGACGGTGTTCGAGGCGTGGAGGTTGACGCCTTCGGCGAGCACATCGGTCGTGACGAGGATACGGTAGTCGTCCCGGGGCTGATATGCGCGCGCGTCAAAGTTTTGAATGACCGTCTCGCGCGCCGCCGCGCTGGAGACGCCAGAGAAGGAGAGTACACGCTCGCCGAGCTTGTCGCTTAGTTGGTCGTCGAGGTAGTCGGCGGTCTCTTTCGACTCAGTGAACAGGATCAGCTTGCCGCTCTTGAAACTTTCGTTGGTGGTGACGAGTTCGCGCAGCTTCTCCCATTTGGGATCACGTCTGATGTCCGCCCAGTCGGATTTGATCTGGCGCAGGATGCGTAAGTCGTTCCTGAGATCGGTGTGGAAGTCTTTCGAGAAGTCGTCGGCGTTTAGCTGCTCCGCCTTGTCCTCGTCAATCAACCTCTCGACGCCTTCGAGGTCTTCGTTCTCCAACAACTCGAAGATGCGATTCGTGTGCTTCTTGCTGATGTAAACGTAGCCGTTCTTGAATTCCCTGATGAAACGCTCGTAAGACGTGATGAAACGCTCGATGCTCAGGCGGAAGGCATAGAAACTACTTTCCAAACGCTTCACGAGCAGGATTTTCATAAAGCGCGCGAGGTTACTCTGTCCGATCAACTCACTTTCCGCCGCGCCTTCATAGTAAGTGAGCGGGCGATAGCGCGCGTAGGTGAACTCCTGAGCGAGCAGTTCGACGGTGCGCGTGAAGATTTCGTTCTCGCGCTTGCTGAACTCGTAGAAGACGGGCTGCGGATCGGCGACTTCCGGAAATCGCAAATCCTGTGCGGCTAAATCCTCCGCGTAATAGCGCGTGATCTCGCTGCGCGTACGCCGGATCATCAGGTACTTGAGAGCCCGCTCGCGTATCTCTTTAGCGTTCGACTGCACAGCCTTGAAATACTCTTCTCGGTCACGCTGCCGATCCAATCCCTTCAGCCGTTTTTCGAGTCGCGAGAAGAAGGCTTCCAGATTCCGCAGGTTTGGGATCGTGCTGTTCTTTCCGTTCTGGAAGAGCTTGAGCTGGCTCAAAATGTCGCGCGGGCTGTTGTTGAGCGGCGTCGCCGTCACGAGAACGACGCGCCTGCCGCGACATATCTGCGCCAGCTTCTCATAGGCAGCGGTCGTCTCAGTGCGGAAGCGGTGCGACTCGTCAACGAAAATATTCTCCACCTTCAGATCGCGGCGCAACAGATCATCGAGCTTTCCGATTGACTCAAAGTGCGCTGGCACGTTGAAGTCGTGAAAGACATTTCGCCAAGAGCCCGGGTTGTTCTTGTCGAGCAGGGCAGGCGGGGCGATGACAAGCGTGCGCCCTGCGAGTTGCTGCGCGAGCAGCGCGGACATGTAGGTTTTGCCAAGTCCGACGACATCGGAGAGGAAGACGCCACCATACTCTTCCAAAATTTTCTTCGCGCCCGCGACTGCTTCTGTTTGATACTTTAGTTGTTTGAAATTATCCGGCAGGTAAAACAAGTCCGCGTTCTCATCCGTGATGCTCAGTTCGTTTTGGAAATACTCATAGAGGAATTTTAGATATAACTCATAAGGCTCGAACCGTGCGAACGGAGACTTGTAGTCGATGGTATGAACGTAAGTCTCAGATACTTCGACAGCGTCTTCCCACAACTCATTGAATTTAGCTAGAGCGAACTCATAATCGGCGCGGTTCTTCAACTCAACGTTGAATTCTAGATTGTCCTGTAGCCCCGACTGCGAAAGGTTGCTCGACCCGGTAATGACCCGCCCTTTATCCCTGTCGCCTTCGACAAAGGTCATGATGTAGAGCTTGGCGTGGAGTTGGGCGACCGGATAGGCTTTTATCTCAAGTTTCCCGGTGCGACACCACTCAACAAACTTCCTCACGCCTTCTTCAATTGAAGCGGTATCTTCAGAACGCTCAAGCTCGCCTAACAGTTCCTGAGGGATCAGTTCTTTGGTCTCGGCATGGGACGCTGCGAACAGGTCTTGCTGCTCTTTTGACTGTTGCAGTAAGTCATAAGTACGTCGGTCGGTATTTAGCCCGATGAGGATTCTGATTCTTTCGGTTTTTTCTAGCGCAGGATAAAGTCGAAAAAAGCCACTGATAAAAAAGTAGCCAACGAGACAATCAAAGAAGCGTGTGCCAGAGCCGAGCAGTGCAAAAAAGCGGTCGCGTAGTGTTGAGCCCGACTCATTAGTGATGAAAGTTAAATCTGATGACATGAGGGGGAAATAGATTCAAAAAATTGTTTCAGCCTCTCCGACCGTCTCGACTTCGTGAGGGGAAAAGTAGCGCTTTGACGTAGCGCGTGACACATTCGTCAAGCAGCAATCTCACTTCCAGCCAGTAGCCTTTCTTTCGACAGTTCGAGCGCGCTGAGTACCCGTGCCCGCGTCACGGTCGGGTACTGATCGAGAAATTCATCCACCGTCTCGTCCGCTTCGAGCGAGTCGAACAAGTTCTGAATGGGCGCGCACGTGCCGCGAAAGACGGGATCCCGCTCATCTTCTCCGGATCAACTTCGACGATCTCTTTGACGCTCATCGCACAACCTCCGCGCGATTCTAACTTGCTGACTCGCGTTCAGGAAATCTCTGTCCGCTCAAACGGCGGCGGCGCGGGCGGTGGGAACTCCACGTTCTCATAGATGTCTCTCAAGCTCAGCTCACAGTCGAGCGATGCCAGCCGCATCACTGCGTCGAGGTCGTTGTATTCGCGGTGCGTCCAGACGCCTTGCTCGCCGCGTATGAAGTGTGTCGCGTGCGCCCGACGTTGCGCGACGAGCACATACTCACTGAAACTCTCGATTGATTTATAGTGCGTGAACTTATCCGTCCGGTCATAGACTTCGGTCGAGGCGGAGAGAACTTCGACGATGAGTGACGGATTAAGCAGGGCATCAACGCCGCCGATCTGCTCGAATTGCGGTGCGTCGCACAGTGCGGTTAAATCCGGGTAACGATAGGGCGGCTGGCTCGGCACTTTGACTCTCAGGTTGGAGGGATAGACGCGGCACGAGCGCCCGCGCAACGCGCCCCGCAGTGTGACGAGTAGATTCCCGATGATCTGTTCGTGGTCGCGGCTGCCGCCGCTCATGTTGAATACCTCGCCGTCGAAGTATTCGTACTTCTCCTCAGAGGCGAGTTCGAGCGCGAAGTATTCTTCCAGCGTGTAGCGGCGGCGCGGTTGTAGTGACATACGGTCGCTCCTGCTGACTGTTCACAGACTCGCGTTGACAAGTCATTATACATTGCCGACGTTCCGGCAACGGCAAGGTAATAAACACAAAGACATGATTGTGGATGTGAGTAAAAGCGAAGGGGCATGACGATCATGCCCCTTCGCGGTTGTGCGTTTTGATGAGCCGGGCGGGACTCGAACCCGCGACCCAATGGTTAAAAGCCATTTGCTCTACCAACTGAGCTACCGGCCCGTTTCGTTTGAGCTGAACGGGAAGTGCATTCTACAGACGCGCGCGCGCGTGTGGCAAGCGGGCTAGTCCGAGAGCCAAGAGCCGAGCGCGGAGTCGCGCACGAGGATCGTCTGATCGCGTTCGGGGCCCGTCGAGACGAGACCGATCTCCGTGCCGATGGCGCGTGAGAGGAAATTGACGTAGGCGCGCGCGTTCGGTGGCAACTCTTCAAGCCGCGTCGTGCCGAGGGTGGAAGAGTTCCAGCCGGGCAGCGTCTCATAGATGGGCTCGATGCGGCGCAGGTCTGCGGCGACCGCCGGGAAGGTCTCGATCTCTTTGCCATCGAGCTTGTAGCCAACGCAGACTTTGATCTGGTCGAGCGCGTCGAGCACGTCGAGCTTCGTTAAGGCGACCGATGAGAAGCCGTTGAGCTCGGCGGCGTAGCGCGTGGCAAAGGCATCGAACCAGCCGCAACGACGTGGTCTTCCCGTCGATGCGCCGTACTCGCGTCCGCGCTCGCGTATGAGTTGACCGAGTTCCGCTTCGCCCGCGAGCATCTCCGTGGGGAAGGGGCCCTCGCCGACGCGCGTCGTGTAGGTGCGGACGATTCCAAGCACACCCGTGAAGCGATGCGGCGCGAGTCCCGTGCCGACGGTCGCGCCGCCCGCAGTCGTCGATGATGAAGTGACGAAGGGATACGTGCCGTGATCAACGTCGAGCAGCGCAGCCTGCGCGCCTTCGATGAGGATGGAGCGGCCATCAGAGGCGGCCCGGTTGAGGAAGTGCATCGTGTCGGCGATGAAGGGCGCGAGTCGTTCGGCGAGCGGGTATATCTCGTCGAAGACTTGGCGCGCGTCGAGCGGCTCGCCGCCATAAGCCGAGATGATGCGGTTGGCGTCCGCGAGATTGCGCTCAATGCGCGCGCGGAAGAAGTCTGCGTTCAGAGCATCGGCGACGCGTATGCCGCGCCGCCCGGCCTTGTCTTCGTAGGCAGGCCCGATGCCGCGCAAAGTTGTGCCGACCTTTTCGTTGCCGAGTCTCTCTTCGCTCGTGTGATCGAGCGCGCGATGATAGGGAAGTATGAGGTGCGCGCGTGAACTGACAAGGACGCGCTCCGGTGTGACCTCGATGCCTTGCTCAAGGAGTCGATCCGCTTCCTCGAAGAAGGCCTTCGGATCGATGACCATGCCGTTGCCGAGCACGCAGGTCTTACCCTTGTGGATGATGCCCGAAGGCAAGAGGTGCAGGACGAACGATTGCGCGCCCACTTGCACGGAGTGGCCCGCGTTATGGCCGCCCTGATAGCGCGCGACGATCTCGAAGCGCTCGGACAAGAGATCGACGATCTTGCCCTTGCCCTCGTCGCCCCACTGCGCGCCGACGATAACAATAATTCGAGACATAGCAATCAGCCGTCAGCAATCAGCAATCAGCCAAAATATCGATCAGCAGTCAGCATTCAATCGTCTGGCTGAACGCTGAGTGCTGACTGCTTCTTTTCAGCTTGCGCGTTCCAGCTTGATCGGTTTTTCGATGAAGTAGTAGCTGCACGTGCCGCGCACCTCCGCGAGGTCGCGCTGATCGAGCGGGAAGAGGCGGCACTGGTTCGGGCGATCCTCGTAGATGCCACAGGTGGACGTGCCGTCGTCGTGCTTCTTCAGGAACGGGCACTTGAAGAGTATTTCGCAGCACGCGCCGCAGCGATTGCAGTCGCCGCGCCGCAGGGCCAGCTTTTCGATCACTTCATCTTTGCGGAAGTTGATGCTGACGAAGCGTCGGAGTTTTCCTTGCACCTGACGCGCGCGAAAACGCGCATCCTCGACCGCACGTAGTCGCTTCGTCGCGGCGAGGCGTTCCTCGAACACGCGGCGCGCGGTCACGTTTCGTCCCGTGGCGCGGCTGCCATGTGCGGCTGGCTTCATCCGTCTCTCGACTCAACGCCCGCGCCGAACGTGCACAACTCCCGCGCGCGAGTTCGGTCTCTCTTATGGTGTGGAAAAACTTGCGATGGACGACAGGCGACGGCGCGGGCGCAACCTCACTGCTGAGATTGCGCCGCACCATTCGTTGACGTTGGACGTTTACGCGTTTGCGACGCCGCTTGTCGCCGCGACGTGCTTGTCGAGCATACGCGCGATGGCGTCCTTCGAGGTCGCGCCGACGACGCGCTCCTCTTCCTTGCCGTTCTTGAAGAGGATCAGCGTCGGGATGCCCTTGATGCCGTACTTCTGCGAGACGAACGGATTGTCGTCAACATTTAATTTGACGACCGCCGCCTTGCCCTGATACTTCTCCGCGACCGCTTCGACGGTCGGCGCGAGCATTCGACAAGGCGCGCACCACTGCGCCCAGAAGTCCACCAGCACGGGCTTCTCCGATTGTAGAACATCCTTCTCGAAACCTTGATCGTTGACCTCGTTGACGTATTCACTCATGCCGGTCTTGCTCCTTATCTGAAATTACTGACGAAGTTTTTCGTCTCTTGATTAGATGCAGTGATGTTGCCACGCACCCGTTGCGTAAAAGCTCGCGCGCCGCTCACATTCTCGTCACGGCTTGGTAAAGCTCGATGTATCGACGAGCCGCCGCGTCCCAAGAGTTATCGGCGCGCATCCCATTCTGCTGAACTTTGCGCCACACTGCGGGCTCCGCGTAACAGTATAGAGCCTCGTGGATGCTGCCCAGAAGTGAATCGACGCTGTATCGGATGAACTTGAAGCCGTTTCCGGTGTCCCGCGCGCGGTCGAAGTTTTCCACCGTGTCATCGAGACCGCCTGTTGCGCGCACGACCGGCACAGTGCCGTAGCGCATCGAGTACATCTGATTCAGACCGCAGGGCTCATATTGCGAAGGCATCAGGAAGATGTCCGCGCCCGCCTCGATCTGATGCGCCAGAGGCTCGCCCGCATATCCGATATAAACCCCGACGCGTTGCGGCGCGTGATCGTGGAGCGACTGAAGGAAGTCTTCATACTCTTTCGCGCCCGCGCCGAGCGCGATGAAGAATGCGCCGGTCTCTAAAATTTTACCAGCCGCCTGACGGACGAGATCGTAACCCTTCTGCGCGACGAGTCGCGAGATGATCGCGACGATGGGCCGGTCCGTCTCTTCCGGCAAGTGGAAGCGACGCAGGAGATCGAGTTTGCATTCGCGCTTGCCCGTTAGATCGTCCGCCGTGAAATGCGCCGCCGTGTGCGGATCGGTCGCGGGATTCCACGTCTCGTAATCGACGCCGTTCGTGATGCCGACCAGACGTTCACGTCGCATCCTCAAGAGCCAGTCTAACCCATAGCCTTGCTCACTCGTCTGTATCTCCTGCGCGTATCGTCGGCTCACGGTCGAGAGCGCGTCGGCGAGCATCAATCCGGCCTTAAGTGCGACGGCTGCGTTGTCCTGCGCGAAGGCATCGCGCGTCTCTTTGCGCGTGAAGCCCATCCAGCCGAGATCGTTTTTGTCGAACGCGCCTTGATAAGCGAGATTGTGGATCGAGAGTAGCGTGCGCGTGCGCGCGAAGAAGGGATCGAAGCGGCGACGCGAATGCATCTCGGCGATGGCGAAGCCGCTCTGCCAGTCGTTGCCGTGCAACACGTCGGGCGCAGAGCCCAGACGTTTCAACAACTCAAGCGCGGCGCGCGAGAAGAAGGCGAAGCGTTGATGATCGTCCCCGTAACCGTAGATGTTCGGACGCGCGAAGTAGTGCGGCGCGTCGATGAGGAAGGTCGGCGCACCAATCGCTTCGCTGAAGAAGACTGAGACACGATGTTTGTGTCCGCCCCATTCGACTTCCAAGTTGTCAATGATCTGCTCGCGCAAGAGTGCGCGGTCGGTCTGCTCATAGAGCGGGAGGATGAGACTCGCATCCACGTCCGCCGCGCGCAGAGCCTTCGGGAGCGCGCTCGCCACGTCGCCCAAGCCGCCGGTCTTGGCGAACGGCACGGCTTCGCTGGTCAGTATGGCGACGCGCAAAGACTCTCCACCCTGCATCCCCTTTGGGACGCCCCGAAACCAGTCTCAAACTGCACGACGAAAGGAACTCATACTATGCAAAGGCGGCTTCTGTTTTGTCAAGAAAGCTACTCTTAAATGGAAAATGGTGAATGGGTGAAAGTCCCAGCCACCATTTGCCATTTTCCATTTATCGTTCACTGACTAGGTCTGCATCGAGGCGAGGAATTCAGCGTTCGACTTAGATTTGCTGAGTCGTTCGATGACGACTTCCATCTGCTCGACGGGCGAGAGCGGGTTCAAGACGCGACGCATGACCCAGATGCGCGCGAGATCGTCCGCAGGGAGCAGCAACTCTTCTTTGCGCGTGCCGGAACGCTGGATGTCGATGGCGGGGAAGAGTCGTTTATCGACGAGTCGCCGGTCGAGATGAATTTCGCAGTTGCCCGTGCCCTTGAACTCCTCGAAGATCACGTCATCCATGCGCGAGCCGGTATCGACGAGCGCGGTAGCGATGATCGTGAGCGAGCCGCCCTCTTCGATGTTGCGCGCCGCGCCGAAGAAACGCTTGGGGCGTTGAAGCGCGTTCGCGTCGATACCGCCGGAGAGAATCTTGCCCGAAGGCGGAACGACGGCGTTGTGTGCGCGCGCGAGACGCGTCAAGGAGTCGAGCAGGATCACGACATCGCGCTTGTGCTCGACGAGCCGCTTCGCCTTCTCGATGACCATGTCGGCGACCTGTACGTGGCGCGTGGGCGGCTCGTCGAAGGTCGAGGAGATGACCTCGCCGTTGACCGAGCGTTGCATGTCGGTCACCTCTTCGGGTCGCTCGTCGATCAAGAGCACGATGAGCGAGACTTCCGGGTGATTCGTCGTCACAGAGTTGGCGATAGCCTGAAGCATCATCGTCTTACCCGTGCGGGGCGGGGCGACGATGAGACAACGCTGGCCCTTGCCGATGGGCGTGACGAGATCGATGACGCGCGCGACGAGGTTGTCGTTCGTCGTCTCCATCATCAAACGCTCATCGGGGTAGAGCGGCGTCAGGTTGTCGAAGAATATCTTGTCGCGCGTCTCGCCGGGAGCCTCGAAGTTGATCGCCTCGACCTTGATGAGCGCGAAGTAGCGTTCGCCCTCTTTCGGTGGTCTGATCTGCCCCGATACGGTGTCGCCCGTGCGCAGATCGAATTTACGAATCTGCGAAGGCGAGACGTAGATGTCGTCAGGGCCGGGCAGATAGTTGTATTCGGGCGCGCGCAGGAAACCAAAGCCGTCGGGCAAGGTTTCGAGCACGCCCTCGGAGAAGATGAGCCCGCTCTTTTCGGTCTGCGCGGCGAGGACTTTGAAGATCAACTCCTGCTTGCGCATCCCCGTCGCGCCGGGCACGTCTAACTCTTTGGCGATCTGCGTCAGCTTCGAGATCGACATCTCCTTGAGCGTGGCGAGATTGAACGCCCCGCTGCTGTCGCGCGGCTCAAACTCGCGCTCCTCCTCCGCCTCTTCGATGGGTGGAGTTTCGAGCGCGGCGACTGAACCGGCGCGATTGCCGTCTATCTCTTCTCTCGGCGGGCGGGTATTAGTGCGTGTGCGTGGTGTACGTTGTGACATTGCCATTACTTTCCGGTTGCCTCACCGCGCGGGTGCGCGGCGTGTTCGTGTTCCTTCTCGTGTCCTTCTTCTAACGCGGAGTTGTCTTCAACCCGTGTCGTTTAACTTCTCAAGTGATGAAATCAGGGCGCGTCCCCGTCTCGCCGCCATCGGGTGATTCTCTTTTGTCGGGGATTGATGCCTCAGGTGCGCGGGTGCGGTGCGAGCGCGGCGGCGCAAGTTGCGGCGATTGATTCCGAGCGGTTCGCGTGCGAGGGCTGACGACGAGCTGCCTTAAACTTTCAGTTCGATCCGATCCGTCTCTATCTTCGCGCGTGGATTATGGTGCGAAACTTTGGATGCTCCCCGTTCCTCGCGCGTCGCCTCTTGAGCGGCGTTCAAGTGAGTTTTCACGAGGGGGATTGTGAGTCGGTCAAGGCGTCCGAGATCGCGCGCCAGACGCGCTCGCGTCCCAAGCCCGTCGTGGCTGAGTACGCGACGACTTCGCCCACACCTGTTGCGCTCAGAACTTCGCGTGCGCGACGCAGATTCTTTTGCAGCTCGTTGTGCGAGAGCTTGTCGGCTTTGGTCGCGACTGTCAGGCGCGGTTTGGCGTTGACGGCGAGCCACTCGCGGAGTTGCAAATCCAGTTGTGTGGGATCGTGGCGCGAATCTACGATTTGAATTGATAGCACAAGCTGCTCGCGATTGGCAAGGTAATCCGTCACGAATTCGCCCCACTCGGCGCGCGTCTGCTTCGAGACGCGCGCATAGCCGTAACCGGGAAGATCGACGAAGTGAAAACTCTTATTGATCAGAAAGAAGTTGATCGCCTGCGTGCGTCCCGGCGTCGAAGACGTGCGCGCGAGACCCTTCACGCCGAGAAGCGAATTCATCAAACTCGACTTGCCGACGTTCGAGCGACCGAGGAAGGCCACCTCCGGCAGGCGACCACGCACCCACTGGCCCTCCTCGAACGCGCTCTTGATGAACTCGGCGCTGGAGACCTTCATGGAGTTAGGCGGTTGTCAGATCATTGGCGTGCGCGGATCGATCTTACGATGCGCGCACGCCGACGATCAGTCCGGGACGCTTATGCCTTCGCCGCTTCCTCTTTCGTCTGCGTGTTGGCCGCAGAGCGTTGCGCCGTCATCTGCCTCGACATCTCGCGCATGCGTTCGAGTCGCGGCTCAATGTCGGGCTGGCGCATGACGAACTTTTCGAGGTTGGCGATGTAGTTCGGCTGACCCGTCGCCTCGCGAATCTGCGCGAGGAACGGCCGGATTTTGGCGAAGACGAAATACTGCTCGCCGTTGGCGTCCGTGAACATCCGCTCGTCTATCGCGCCGTTGTTGACCATCGAGCAGGCCATGTCCCAGTAGCTCGTGACCATGCGATAGTAGGCGCTATGTTCGCCGCGCGCCCCGGCGACAACGTCCTCGAACGTATCCGGGTTAAAGGCGAAGAACCAGTCGCGTGCCTTGCGCATCGTCTCCTCGCGCCGCAGTTCGTAGAGCTTCAGAATGAGATCGGCGCTCTCGTACTCTTTACTCATGCATTTCTCCTCGTATGCACGGCTCGACCGAGCCGGTGATTAATTAACAGAACTGATCTGGATGATCTGATTCGCGGCTATGGGCTCATGCGTAACTATCGACGGCGGGCTCGTCCCGCGTCTCGCACGTCCCCGGCAAGCTGTCGATTCGGAAAGCGCACTTTACAGTCGCGGCGTGTGGAAAAGCAAGTGGGGAAGTGAAGTGGAAAACGAAATGATGAAGCGACGCGGCGGAGTAGGGTAAAAGTTGAGACGCGACGAGAAGGATTATCTTTCTCGTCGCGTCTCGACGTTCGTCGCAACTCGCGTCTTACTGTTCGTCGCTCGATCAACCCGTCGTTGTGGGCGCGACGGGTGCGGGCGACTCGGTCGTCCAGATGGGCGGCGGCGCAGTCGCCTCGGTCGCGTCCGTCGGGCAAGCGTCTTCGAGCGCGAGGGCCAGCACTTCGTCAATCGTCTCGACGAAATGGAGCGAGAGCGCGGCGCGCACCTCTTCGGGCAACTCCGTCACGTCCTTCTCATTCTCTTTCGGCAAGATGACTATCGTGCAGCCGACGCGATGCGCCGCGAGCAGCTTGTCCTTGACGCCGCCCACAGGCAGCACCTTGCCGCGCAGAGTGATCTCGCCGGTCATCGCCACGTCGTTACGCACGGGCACGCGCATGAGCGCGGACGCCATCGCGGTGGCGAGCGTCACACCGGCCGAGGGGCCATCTTTCGGGATCGCGCCTTCGGGGATATGCACGTGCAGGTCGCGCTTGCGTATGTGTTCGAGACTCATGCCGAGTCGTTCGCTGCGCGCCTTGATGCAAGTCAAGGCTGCTTGCGCCGACTCCTGCATGACTTCGCCGAGCTTGCCCGTGAGCTGCACGCCGCCGCGACCGTTCGTGAGTGTCGCTTCGATCTGCAAGACCTCGCCGCCGACTTCCGTCCAAGCGAGTCCGAGCGCGAGCCCGATCTCGCTCGCGGCGGCTGCCTGTTGCTGTCGGAACTTGATCGGCCCCAGCATCTCGTGGACGCCTTCGACGTTGATGACCTCTTTGAACTCCTCGCCGACCGCCGCCGCTACCTTCTTGCGGGCCACCTTGCGGCAGCACGATCCGATCTCGCGCTCAAGGTTGCGCACGCCCGCCTCGCGCGTGTAGTGGCGGATAATCTCTAAGAGTCCCTCGTCCGTGAACTCGACCTGCGTGGGATTGAGACCACTGCCTTCAGCCTGCTTGGAGACGAGATGACGTTTGGCGATCTCCAACTTCTCGCGCTCGGTGTAGCCGGAGAGTCGCAAGATTTCGAGCCGGTCTTGCAGCGCGGGCGGGATCGTGTGGAGCACGTTCGCCGTCGCGATGAAGAAGACTTTCGAGAGATCGTATTCAACGTCGAGATAGTGATCCTGAAACGTGTTGTTCTGTTCGGGGTCGAGCACTTCGAGGAGGGCCGCCGACGGGTCGCCACGAAAATCCGCGCCGAGCTTGTCAACTTCGTCGAGCAGGATGCACGGGTTGATCGTGCCAGCCTTCTTCATCATCTGAATGATCTGACCGGGCAGCGCGCCGATGTATGTTCTGCGATGACCGCGCACCTCCGCCTCGTCGCGCACGCCGCCTAAGCTGAGACGGACGAACTTACGTCCGGTCGCACGCGCAATCGACTTGCCCAAGCTGGTCTTGCCGACGCCGGGGGGGCCCACGAAGCAGAGGATCGATCCCTTCGGATTCTTGACGAGTTGGCGGACGGCGAGATGTTCGAGGATGCGCTCCTTGATCTTCTCAAGCCCGAAGTGATCATCGTTCAAGACCTCTTCGGCTTTGTTGAGGTCTTTGATCTCTTTCGACTTCTGTTTCCACGGCACGCTCAACAGCCAGTCGATGTAGGTGCGCGAGACCGTGCCTTCGGCAGACATGGGCGGCATCGCTTCGAGTCGGTGGAGTTCTTGGAGGGCCTTCTCCTTCGCCTCCTCGGTCATGCCCGCCTCTTCGATCCGCTTGCGCAAATCTTCGACCTCGGCCTTCTCGTCCTTGCGTCCGAGTTCCTTGTGGATGGCCTTGATCTGCTCGTTGAGGTAATACTCCTTCTGCGCCTTCTCCATCTGCCGCTTGACGCGCGCTTGAATGGTTCGATCAAGCTGACGCTTCTCAACCTCCGCTTCCATGATCTCGATCAGCCTTTGCAGGCGACCATGCACGGAGAAGATTTCGAGCAGGCCCTGCTTGTCTTCGACATTGATCTTCAACTGCGACGCGAGCGCGTCGCCGAGATGCGAAGGGTCTTGATTGCGCAGCGCGGTTTGCAGCGCATCGGTCTGCGCTTCGGGCGCGAGTCGCAGGTGCGTCTCGACGAGTTGATGGATGCGTTGGATGAGCGCGTCGATGCGTTGACCGGCCTCGAGCGCAGTGGGCGCGCGGCGGACAGTCGCGGTGAACGCGCCCTCGTCGCTCTCGACGCGGATCGTCGTCGCGCGCTCTCTGCCTTCGACGACGACCTTCGTTTGTCCGTTCTCAAGTTTTTGCGCTTGCAGGATGCGCGCGATAGTTCCAACGCCGTAAATCTGATCGGGCACGGGCTCATCAATCGAAGCGTCGTGCTGCGTGGCGAGAAATATCGTGCGGTCGGTGGCGAGCGCGGCTTCGAGCGAGCGTATGGAGCCGGGGCGACCGATCTTGAAAGCGACCTTGGTGAACGGGAAGATCACCACGTCGCGGATCGGAACCATCGGCAGGCTCACGATGTCAGAAGGAGTGCGGTCGGAATACTCTTCCATAAAATTTCAGACTTCTTTCCCTAATCAAACTCCCTAAGCCAAGAGGCGAGACGCTTCCGTGTGCGCTCGCCTCTCCACAGGCTAAACTGAATTGTAGAACATTTGGCGCGGGTGCGCCACCGCCCAATTTCTTGCGACAACTGTGACGTTTCTTCTTGTGTCTTTCGGCTCGTGCGGAGTAGTCTTACGCCATGAACGACGGCTTGGAAACCAAACCCACTTTGGAAACCATCCTCGAACGCATCAACGCTCTCGGTGCAGAGATGCGTGCGGGATTTGACGCCATTAATAAGCGGTTTGAGGCTGTTGAGATCAGCCTTGATCGCGTCGAGAGCGTGAGCAGCCAGACGCGCGCCGAGATGCTAACGCTGCGGGCTGACTTTAGAGAGTGGCAATCCGCATTAAAAGAGCACCTGCCCGCGTTGCGTTAAGCCGCTCCGCTTCTCCGCTCTTCCCCCACAACTAAACTAAACTAAACTTGATCGCACGTGATTCCGCGCGCTCGCATCAGGCTGCGGGCTGCGGGATTTCGATGTGAAACGCTGGATCGTTGTTGCCGGGCGTGAGCAGCTTGCTGACCTTGCCCGCCTTGATCGCAGACTGAACCGCGCTCACGAAGTTCGCGCCGTTGGCGACCGACGAAGGCGCAACGTCAACGACGTTCAGCTTCGACGGATCGGCGCAGTGGTGGCTGACGGTCATCGGCCCGAGCGCGATGATCTTCGCCTCCATCGCGGCCATCACTCCGGCGTCGTTCTTGCCTGCCGCCTTCGCGCTCTGGAACTCTCTGATGACCGCCTGACCGGGCGGCCTGTAGAGTTGCATCTGCGCCGCGACGCCCTTGCTCACGATGTTTTGGAACATGATGCGCGCTTGATCGGCCGGCGTGCGGCTCGTGCTCGTGATCATGCACGAAGCGAGTTTCGCGTTGGCCAAAATTTCGGTCAGGACGCTGATGGTGTGAACGCTGACGACCGCTTGGTTGGCTCGCGGCCCGAAGGTGATTGAGGGTTGGCTCATGGCTCGTGTGGTTCCTCTGCGCTATATGGCGCGTCCGAAAAGAAGTTCGACCGCTAGCACGCCGCGCGCACTTTTGGATCGAAATGGCGAGGTTGAACTGTGACTCTGATATAGCCTTCTGCCTGTTCTCTACTGCGGCATGATTTCAATGTGTGCTGTGATCGACTTTGAACAGAAAAAGGCATATCTGTTATCGAACACCAGTCGTTTTTAGTATTCCATCATCACGTTTGCGCTTACAACCTTATGCGAAAAAATAGAGTAGGAATTTTCAAATACTAGATAATAAACGCCCGGACTTAAACGTATGTCGATTCTTCCGACTGCCGTCTTATCTGAACTGTAATAACTACGAAAAGCATTATGATGCTGAAAGTTTACCAATCCATCGGTATCAAGAATATGCGCCTTGATATTGTCACCGCTTATAGCTTGGAAACGTCCAACAATATGAGCACCACTGTGCGGAACATTGAACTCAGTAGTGTGGTACTGCTGTGGTGATACTTCAAATGTTTGAGCAAGTACGGGTATCTGATTTTGTGGCTCAGGCTGAGGGCTGGAATTAGGTGGGTAATAGTTTGCATTAGCATCCCTTCGCTCAGATGGCGACGTAGTGGCAGGCTCGGAGCTTAGTGCCGGTGCATTTTGACGCGGTGTTGGTGAGGGCATCAGTGAGGGATCGGAGTTGGAGTTACGATCAATAGGAGTCGGAGAAACAGAATTAACTACTTTGCTGGATGGTGTGTTGGTCGTCGTATTGTTTTGTGTATGTTGCGCGGGTGCTGATTGCGAGAAAGAGCTAACAATTATTGCTACGCAGCCCACCAAGCCCGCGACAATAGCAACGATGATCAGGACAATCATCGTCGGCGTCCATCCTTGATGGTGTTCTTTAGTTGTTGATAAGGGCTCTACGCGGCGGGGCGCGACTAATGTCGAAGCTATCTCGTGCCCGCAGTGGAGACAAAAGGCGGAGTGTTGCGGAACGTCTTGCCAGCAACGGGGACATTGCATGTGAGGCGCACCGATCCTTTTAGATTCTCAGGATGTAATTCCTTGCTCATGCGGCGGCGTCGTCAACGCCGGAGAGCGATTCGCCGGGGATGGCGCGGCGTCGCTCGACCATCTCGCTGGTGATGACGAACTCCTTGATGCGCTTCTGCGACGGCAAAGTGTACATCGCGTCGAGCAGCAACTCTTCGAGGATCATCATCAGCCCGCGCGCGCCGACTTTGCGTTCAACCGCCTGCTTCGCAATCGCGCGCAAGGCATCTTCCGTGAAGCGCAGCTTGACGTTGTCGTACTCGAACTTCTTCTGATACTGCCTGACGAGCGCGTTCTTCGGTTCGGTGAGGATACGCATGAGCGCGGCTTCGTCTAACTCGTGTAGGACGCCGTGGACTGGGAGGCGGCCGACGAACTCAGGGATCAGTCCGTACCTCACCAAGTCTTCCGGCTGCACCGCCGCGAGGGCCTCTTCGTAACGCTCGCTCGCGCCCTTGACCTCTGCGCGGAAGCCGAACGACTTGTTGCGCAGACGCTTCGCGATCCCTTTCTCAAGTCCGACGAACGCGCCGCCGCAGATGAACAGTATGTTCGTCGTATCGACGGGGAAGAACTCTTGATGCGGGTGCTTGCGGCCCCCTTGCGGCGGAACGTTGGCGACCGTGCCTTCGAGAATCTTTAGTAGGGCCTGTTGGACGCCTTCGCCCGACACGTCGCGCGTGATCGAAGGATTCTCATCCTTGCGACAAATCTTATCGACCTCGTCGATGTAGATGATGCCCTGCTGCGCGCGCTCCACGTCGCCGTTCGCGGCCTGCAAAAGTTTAAGGATGATGTTCTCCACGTCTTCGCCGACGTAGCCCGCCTCTGTCAAAGTCGTCGCATCAACGATGGTGAAGGGAACTGAGAGCATGCGCGCGAGCGTCTGCGCGAGCAGAGTCTTACCCGTGCCGGTAGGCCCGATGAGAAGAATGTTCGACTTCTGAATCTCAACGTCGGCGCGGCGGCGCGCGAGTTCGATCCGCTTGTAGTGTTGATAGACGGCGACGGCCAGTCGCTTCTTGGTCTCGTCCTGACCGATGACATACTCGTCGAGGAAAGTTTTGATCTCGTTCGGCTTCGGAAGCGGCGGGCGAGAGGCGACGGCTTCCGCCTGTTGATCGTCCGTGATGATCTCGTTGCAGATGTCGATGCACTCGTTACAGATGTAAACGGTGGGGCCCGCAATGAGCTTCTTCACTTCGTTCTGCGACTTGCCACAGAACGAGCAACGCAAAGTGTCATCAGGTCGGCGTACCATCAGGTTGGAGACTCCGTGTGTTTGATTCGTATCAGACTTAACCGGCAGCGAGGGCGCGTGTGTGACGCCTCCGTGTGATTTCTACAACAATCCGTTTGAAATGTCCACGCAGTTGTTCGACGAATCGCGATTCGGATCGCGATAGAGAGTTCGTCGCAGACGTGTGAAGGATCGTTGGCGGCGCGTCGGGGAGCAAGCAGAGACGCGTCGCCTTCAACGGTGAATGCGATTAAGTGCGGCGCGCGATTACTTCGTCGATCAGGCCATACTCTTTCGCCTGCGCGGCGGACATGATGCGGTCGCGTTCAACGTCGTGCTCGATGGTGTCGTAGGGCTGGCCGGAATGCTTGGCGAGAATGTTCGAGGTCAACTCTCTCATGCGGATGATCTCTTCCGCCATGATGCGTATGTCCGTCGCTTGACCTTCTGCACCGCCCGAAGGCTGATGGATGAGGATGCGCGAGTTCGGCAGAGCGAACCGCTTGCCCTTCGCGCCCGCCGCGAGCAAGAGGGCCGCCATCGACGCGCACTGACCGACGCAGAGCGTTGACACATCGGGCCGGATGAACTGCATCGTGTCGTAGATCGCCATGCCCGCCGTGATCGAGCCGCCGGGCGAGTTGATGTAGAGGTGTATGTCCTTCTCAGGGTCTTCGGCTTCGAGGTAGATGAGCTGCGCGACGATGAGATTGGCGATGCCGTCGTCAATCGGCGTGCTGATGAAGATGATGTTGTCTTTGAGTAGGCGCGAGTAGATGTCGAAGGCGCGCTCGCCTCTCGCTGTCTGCTCGACCACCATTGGAACTAATGCCATGACTCTCTTGCTCCGTCGAATCGCCCGTGCGACTCGTTCATGTGCGGAGAGACCGCGTCTGAGATTTCAAATCTTAACTTTCAAATTTGAGATTTCAGACGCGGTCTCTCTTGCGACCGTGCTGCTTGAATTTTAAACGCCGTCCCGCATTCGCTCTCTTTAACTCCCGCTCGCTGTCTCCGCGCTCGCGGCTTCGTCCGCTTGCGTCGTCTCGCTCGCTGCATCTTCGACGACGGGCGGTGCGTCTTCGCGCCACTCCTCGTCGGTGATCTTCGCGTGTGCGACGAGCAGGTCGAGCGCCTTGCGGTGGCGCAACCTGTCGGCGATGCTACTTTCGCCCCCTTGCTTTGTCAAGGCAGCCCTCACCTGCTCTGTGGTCTGTCGCGATGCCGCCGCAATCGACTCGATCTCCTGATTGATCTCTTCGTCCGTCGGCTCGATCTGCTCCGTGTCGGCGATGCGTTCCAAGAGCATAGAGCCGCGCAGATCGTCCTCGGCGCGCGCGCGGAAAACGTCCTGCATCCCCTCCCAGTTGAACCCCGTCTGGCGCGGGTCCATGCCGCGCTGCACCATGTCGCGCACGGTTGTCTCCAACAACTTGCGCGACTGATACTCGACGAGCGACGCGGGCAACTCGAACTCGTGCGCGCCCGTCAACTTCGTCATCAACTCGTCGCGCAGACGATGATCCGACTCGAAGCGCGCGCGCTCCTCTAATTGTTCACGCAAACGCGCGCGCATCGCTTCGAGCGTCTCGATCTCTTCCTCGCCGAAACTCTTCGCCCATTCATCGTCCAACTCCGGCAACTCTTTGCGGCGCACCGATGCGACCGTCGCCGTGTACTCGATCTCTTTTCCGGCGAGTCCCTTCGCCGAAAAGTCGTCCGGATATTTCACGCGGAAAGTTTTCACGTCGCCCTCGCGCGTGCCCGTCAGTTGATCGGTGAAGTCTTGCAAGACGCCTTCGCCGCCAACAACTACATCCACCTCATCCGCTTTAATGTCTTCGTCGGACGCGGGCTCGATGTACTTGCCTGAGAAGTTGACCGTGACGGTGTCGCCGACTTCAGCTCCGCGATCTTCGACGGGTTGCAGCGAAGCCGACTGCTCGCGCAAATCTTCGATCATCTTCTCGACAGTTTCATCCGTCACGGGCCGCACGCGTCGCGCGACTTCGAGACCTTTGTATTCGCCGAGCGTCACTTCGGGCAGCACTTCGACGTGCGCGCGAACGGTGATCGGCGCGTCGCCCAACTTCTCCAGGCCCTCGCCCGGATCGAGTTGAATCTCCGGCTCGCCGAGCACGTTCAACTGCTGCTCGTTGATCGCCTCGTTGATAGCGCGCGGGATGAGATTCTGCACGACCTCGCCACGAATCTCATTCTTGAAGCGTGTGCGTATGACGGAGACGGGCGCGTGCCCCTTGCGAAAGCCCGGCACGTTGACCGTGCCCGCGAGTTGCTGACTCACACGATCATATTCGGCGCGCACCTCCGCCGGATCGATCTCGATCTTTAGTTCCTTGCGCGTCGGCGAGTGATCAATCAATTCAGTTTTCATAAATGCGAATGCTCAACCTTTCAAAAGTACGAACGATGAACGATGAAGTTAGAACAGTTCATCATTCATCGTTCCGCGTCTATCGTTGCTTCGTCAATGCCGGGGGCGGGACTCGAACCCGCACGCCTTGCGGCACAGGCTTCTAAGACCTGCGTGGCTGCCAATTACACCACCCCGGCGCATAGATCGAAATCGAGAGGTTAAAGGATGGTCTGTTGAAAGTCTAGCGAAGCCTCTTCACCACATTCCGCGTCGCTTGAGCCAGAGCAGGGCGAGACCGATCAAGCCGAGCGTGAGCGACGAGACGATCCAGAAGCCGACGCCGATGCCGCCGACGGTGGTGTGCGCGAAGGGCAGTCCCGTGACGTTCATGCCCCACGCGCCGAAGACCGCCGCCGCCGCCGCCTCGCAGATGCCGACGACGGTGAGCGTCTTCATCGTCTCGTTGAGTTGGTTCGACATGAAGGCGAGGTGCGCTTCGGTCGCGCCCTCGACCATGTCCTGTTGAATCTCGATGATGTCTAAGAGTCTGAGGACGTGATCATACACGTCGCGGAAGTAAGGATGCGTTTCGAGATCGAAGAGCGGGTGGCCGTGTTTGGGGAAAGCGTTGAACGCTTCGCGCAGAGGGTAGAGCGAGACGCGCAGGGCGAAGACGCTGCGCTTGAGCATGAGTAGCTCCGCCGAGTCCGCGCCGCGCTCGCCGTGGAACATGATCTGATCGAGTCGATGCAGTCGCATGTCGATGTCGTCAACGATGGGGAAGCAGGCATCGATGATCGCATCGACGACGATGTGCGCGAGGAAGCCAGCGCGGTCGTTCAAGGCAGGCTCGGCGCGCTCCCAACGCTGGCGCGCGAGATCGAGCGCGGGAACGTGGCCGGGATGCAGAGAGACGACGTAGTTCTCGCCGACGAAGAGATCAACTTCCGTCATGTGCAACTCTTGACCGACGCTTGCGAGCGGCGCGTAGATGACGACGAAGTAGTAGTTTGGATACTCATCAACCTTCGGTCGCTGTCGCAGCTTCAGAGCGTCTTCGAGCGAGAGCGGGCTGAAGTCGAACTCGCGTGTGAGCATCGCAAGTTCCGCCGCGCCCGGATCGCGTATGTCCACCCAGAGGAGCGAGCCCGGCGTGCCGATCTCGTCGCTGATGCGTTCGGGCGAGAGAGGCTCAGGCTGATTGTCCTCGCCGGGCCGGCGTATGAGAACTGTGGTCTGCGGCAGTTGCGGCGCGAGCTTTGGCTCTGTCGTCGCGCGACGGCGCGGCAAGAATCGACGCGGCTTGCCATCGGGCGTCTGCTTCGGCGGCATGGCTTTGAGCGCGATTGTCCTGCTGCTGTAATCCACCGAACTGATCCTCCCTGATTAACTACTGTCGAACTATTTTCGCGCGATGATAGATGATGAACGGACGCGGAAGGAAGTCTGGCGCGCGACGCAGGAGCATCGACGCAAGGTAGCGTAGCGTGCAGAATTTTCGCGCGGCCGGTGTCGGCGGCCCTTCAGCGTCGAGTTTCGGTCTCGGTGGGCTTGTCCTTTTCATAGACTTCCATCCAAGAGCTAATTGAAGTCAGGTCGCGGTCGGTGACTTCGCGGCCGAGACTACGACGGAGTCTCCGCTTGTAGGCGAGCTTGCTCAGCCAGTAGAAGGAGCTTGAGATGAGCGTCAGGATGATGAAGATGATGAATCCCAAAGCGTCGATCCTCCGCGAGTCAAAGAGTTCTGCGGCTCACATTTTTTCCAACGTCCACACGTCAACGGTCAACTCTTCCGAGTAGTGCAGCAACGGAGGGCCTGCGGGCGCGGGCAAACCGTGCGACTCGATCATCGAAGACTTATAGGAAGAGCTCGTTGCGTCGTGCAGCTTCCACGGCGCGTGATGAATGCGACAACGATAGACGCTCGCGTTGCTCACCGTGTAGAAGCAGGCCCGCTCGGTGAGAAAAAATTCGAGCGAGCCGGGTTGTGATTCTTCGAGGGCATCGCCGATCTTCCACGTCGCGTCGAAGTTTGCGGCGGGAGCGTCCCGGTGTGTGCGTCGCGCGTGATAGACGATCTGGCGCCCGTCCTGCTTGAGCGACATCTCCGCAGTGAAGTAGGGGAGGAGGAAGAAGGTGCGCGCGCCGAGAACCGCGAGCGCGCTCGAAGCGTCGAGCGAGAGGAAGAAGACGCCGGGCGTGCCTTTGTAGTGGACGTAAGTCCGCACGTTCAACTCGTGCATCTCGCTGAAGCCGGGAATGGCCGGCAGAAAACTCGCGCGCAGATTCCACATCGTGAAGGGCACGACGGCGATCCATGCGTCGCCCTCGAAGGTGTCGATTGAGAGTTGCGTGGGGATGAGCGGGCGCAGAAGCTGCGCGTCGATCTTCCAATGCATGAAGAGGAGTTTGCCCCACGTCTGCTGCGCGATTGGTGCGCGTCCGCGCGGTCGCTCGCGGATCGTGAGCCGATCAATCTTCGCTTCGTCGCACATCACGCGCGAGGTTAACCCAACGACGCGCGAAATGAAACACGCAAGCGAAGAACAGAAAACGCACCGCGCCGCAATCAAATTATCAACCGTCGGGATTAACGATCATGGTGTACGATCAGCGTTGGGCCGTTTAGTAAAAGTTACTGACAGGAGTAAAGCGCGTGGAGAAAGTTTCTTATCTCGGTCTGCCGAACTGTTACAAGTTGTCGAACGGGACGATTGATGTCGTCGTCACGACCGACGTGGGCCCCCGCATACTCTTCTACGGTTTTCGCGGCGGCGAGAACATCTTCGGCGAAGCGCCCGACGCGGTCGTCACCACCTCGCTCGGCGATTGGAAGCCGTGGGGCGGCCATCGCCTGTGGACTGCGCCCGAAGTGAACCCGCGATCATACGCGCCCGACAACGATGCGATTGACTTCCACTTCGACGGCGAAACAATCGCGCGTCTCGTTGCGCCGACGGAGCCGCACACGCAACTGCGCAAGGAGATGAAAGTCACGCTCGACGCCGAAGGAACGGGCGTCAACGTGCGCCATCGCATCACGAATCGCGGCTTGTGGGGCGTGGAGTTCTCAGTGTGGGCTCTGACGATCATGAACGGCGTGGGCGGCGAAGCGATCATCCCGCAAGAGCCTTATCGCTCGTGGGGCAGCTACGTTCTGCCAGCGCGCCCGCTCGTGCTGTGGCACTACACGGACTTGACCGACGCGCGCTTCACGCTCGGTCGCAAGTTTATACGACTGCGCACAGACCCTGCGAACGACGAGCAACAGAAGATCGGTGCGCTCGACAAGCAAGGCTGGGCGGCTTTCCGTCGCGGCTCGACGCTCTTCGTCAAACGCTTCGGCTACGAAGAGGGGGCCACCTATCCCGACTACGGCTGCAACGTCGAATGCTTCACCGCCGGTTCGTTCATCGAACTCGAATCGCTCGCGCCCGTGCGTCGATTAGAGCCGGGCGAGCGCGCAGAGCACACCGAACGTTGGTCGCTCTTCGGCGACTTCGACGCGGGTGCGACTGAAGACGCGCTCGCCGCCGCGCTCGAAGTTGTCATCCCGCAGACTGAACCGGCCATTGAAAAATGAAGATGGACGCGCCATGGGTCGCGCGTCCATCTCCAAGAATCACAAACCGGCCCGCGCCTTGAAAAGCGCGATCAACTTTTACGGCTGGCCGAAGCGCAGACGATACTCTTGCGAGTTCATAAAGCCGTTGACCATCGAGCGGAAGTCTGCAGGGTTGGCGTTGATCGTGGCGAGCCATGCGGCGTAGCCCTGCGCTTCGGGGTCTCTTCTCAAGTAACCAAAGTATTGCATGGCGACGAAGGCCGGGTTGAACTCCTTCGCGTTCGCGTCCGGATGATCGACGACGGCGCGCAAAACGTCGGCGCGTGTCTTTGCGCCCGCGCGCAAATCTGCGATGAGCGTGTCGCGCGTCGTCGCACCCGTGAGTGTTAACTGATCGCTCGCGAGCAGGCGATCAACGAACTCCGCATCGGAGAGCGAGGGCGGGAATTTCGCGACGAACTCCGGTCGGGCCACCCACGCGGCGGCATAAGCGTCGCGCTTCTGCACGACCTCTTCGCCCGTCGTCCCCGTCACGCTTCTCATGTCCGCAACCATCTCCGCGTAAGTCGGCAGCCGTCCAAACGAGACCTTATAGAACTTGAAGACGAACAGGCCCTTCAACTGAAATTCTTGTGAGCGGAAGAAATTTGCGGAGACGGAGACGCGGTCGCAACTAGGATCGTTCGCCGCGCAGTTGTCGAGCGTGGCAGACCACGGCTCGCTCGCTTCCGGTTCGCGCGAGAGGAAGTCGAGATACTGCATCCGCACGAAGAAGTGCGTCGCATTGATCGGGTTCAGGCCCGTCGCCGGATCGTTGTCGCGTATGACGAGCGCGGCGTTCGTGTTCGACGCGCCGGTCACGCCGCCCGTGACTTCGCCGATGCGAAGCGCAACCGATTCATCTGTCTCCGTGCGCGCGTCGTCGATGAGCGGCACGCCGAACGTCTTTGCAGTCTCTCCGGGTGCGAAGACAAGAGTCTCAACCGTCGTTGCGTAGTCGCAACGCGCGAAGGCCACGCCCGGCGCGCTCGTCGCATCGTCGCAGCGCACCGCCGCCGGATTATCGACCGTCGAGACTTCGACCGTCGTCGTGCCCGAAGTGTCGCCCACGCGCGTGACAGTGATCGTGGCCGAGCCATCGCCTTCGTTTGCGTTGAAGGTGGGCGCACTGAATTGCACGAGCGCGGGTGCGACGAAGTTTGCCGCAAGAGAGCCGCGCGAGTTTGCGAACGACTGGCTCGCGGGCGAGAAGGCGAGACCATTCTGCGAAGGCGCGACGGTGTAACTGCCGCCCGCGAGGTTTGCGAACGCGTAGTGGCCCTGCGCGTCCGTCTGCGCGGATAGATTCTGCGCGCCGGTGAGCGAGACGCCTATGCCCGCAAGCGGATTGCCGTTCGATCCAAAGACCTGACCACTGATCGTGAGCGGGGCCGGTGTCGCATCGCCGTCGAGCACGTTGTCGCCGTCGCGGTCGATGCTCATGCGCGTGCCCGCGCCTTTGGGCACGCCGAGGAAAGTGATCTCGTTGTTCGCGCCCGCCGATTGCAAGAGTTGATCGACGGAGATATTCGTCTCGCCCTGTCGATCAGATTTGAACGTGCGATTGCCGACGAAGAGAAAGCCGCGCTGTTGATTGTTGACGACACCGCGCGCGACTACATCGCACGCCGCACCGGCGCACTGCTGCATGAGCAGTTCAACGCGCGCGAGCGCAGAAGCTGTGTTCCGGTTGTCAACGTTGATCGTGACGGAGAGGCCGACGGCGGGCGCAGTTCCGGTGTCGAGGTCTAATAGGAACTCGGCCACGTCGCGTCGCTGGTTGTCGTTTTGGAAGGTGAAGACCGGCGAGCGTAGGAAGTCTAAGAGCGTGGGGAAAGATCCGTCGTGCGCGAAACCGTAGCCGGTCGGCTGTTCGCCCGCGATGCGTTGAAGTCCGGCCTTCTGGTAGAGCCCGCGTAGTTGCGGCACTTTGAAGGCCTGCGTCTCTTGGAGCGCGACGCCGGGGATGATGATCCCCGTGGTCGCCTGACCGAGTTGCGGCTGCGCGTGACAGTTGTTGCAGGTGAGCACGCCCTCGTCCGATTGCGCGGTCAGGTAGAACTGTTGACCGCGCACCGCGCTTGGGCCGGTTGCAGGATTCGGCAGCGTGCGATCGAGATTCTCGTTCGGGTTGGGCGGATAGGTGAGCGAGCGTATGAACTCTGTGAAGGCGGCCATCTCCGTCGCGTTCAACTGTCGCGTGCCGCCGAGCAGAGAGACGAAAGCGGGATTGAAGGCGTTGATGTCCGCGCGGTCGCCGCGCCAGTGAAAAGGCTGTGTCGTTTGCAGTCCCGTCGTGCCGAGGATGCCGCGCAGCGATTGCGTCGTCATGGGCCCCTTCATCGGATGGAAGGTTGACGCGACGATGCCAGCGCCGACGGTCTGCACTTGTCCCTGCGGATCGCCCAAGTCCCAAGCGAGCCCGTCGCGATGCGCGTTCAAATGACAACTCGCGCAAGCCACGTCGCCGCGCGCCGAGAGCGTCGCGTCGTAGAGGAAGCGACGACCATCTCGCAACTGCTGCGGCTCAGGGTTGAAGCCCAGAGGCACGCGCGAGACTTCAGTGCGCGTGCGCGTATCAACGACGCTCAAAGCGTTCTCGAAACGGTCGAGCACGTAGAGACGTGAGCGAGCTTCGTCTAAAGCGAGACCTGTCGGGCCCTGACCGACGTTGACTCTGGCGCGCACCGCACCGGAGGATGTGAGCACGCCGACCTTCGCCGACCCCATCGCGGAGACGTAAAGAGTTCCGTCCGATGCGCGCGCGATGTCCGTGGGAAGCGCGAGACTTTTTGCGCGCACGGCATCAGTCCCAGCAGGAGGACTCGCGTTCAAGTGCGGGTTGAGATCGAGCGCGGCAACCGTGTGCGTCGCCTTCGAGTAGTCGATGGTTGAAAGACGGTTTGCGATGAAGCGACCGCGCAGGTTCGGCTCGAAGCGCACGTTGTTGATCGCTTCGAGGTTGAGGACGAGGAGTCGATCCGTCGCTCCATCGTAAATCGCGTTGCCGATTGCCGTGCCGACGCCGCGCACCTCTTCGCGCACTGTCAGAGATGGAGACGTGCGCAGGTCGCCCGCGATCTCGACCACGTCAACGTCGGCGAGCGTGTAGGGAATGACGCCCGTCCAACGCGCATCACCGCGCTCGTCCGTCCACTGCGACCCGTTCCACTTGACGATGAGGCCCGTCTGCGGCGCGGGCGGAAGGCCCGGCGCGAGCGCAGGCGATGGGGCCGGTGCGCCGCCGTTGGCCGTTACCTGCACTTGCGGCACGATGGTCGTCTGGTTGCCCGACTCGAAGACGGAGACGAAGACGCGCAAGCCCGAAGGGTCGCGCGCAAGCGAGCGCGGCTGATGTCCGCGAATCGGAAAGACCTGCGCGGGCGCGTCGGTCGTTGAAGTGTAGAGCTTGACCTGCGCGAGGCCGGAGACGCAGACAAACGCGCCGTTGGGCGTGAAGAGCACGTCGGTCGGCTCGTCGCCCACGTCGAAAGTCTTGACGACGTTGCCGCGTGAGAGATCGACGATGCTCACAGAATCCGAGAGCCAGTTAACGACCCACGCCTCCGTGTCCGTGCGCGCGGCGACGCTCACGGGCTCTAACCCGACGGGAATCTCTGCGGCGAGCGAGAGGTTGCCGCCATTGACGTTGAAGACTGAGAGGCGGCCCTCCGTCGTGTTGACGGCGAGCAGGCGCGTGCCGTCGGGCGTCAAGGCGAGCGGATGAACGTGCGGCGCTTCAAAGTTTTTGTAAGACGTGGGGAAGAACTGCGCGTGCGCGGCGGGCGTGCGCGTGCGCGACGCGGAGTAGGCGAAGAAGATCGCGGCGGCAAGTGCGAAGACGATCGTTGCGCGGAGAAGTCGCGTGCGCGGGGGAAGAGGGTAAGTCATGGGGGAATTCCTTTACGCTGTTTGTTCCGGCGAGGTAACGAAACGCTGATTGCGACGAGCTATTTTTCAGACGCTCGCTGGCAGTCGCCGCGTTGCATCAAAGTTGTCAGGCTCACTTCGATGGTTGCCAGACGTACTTGCCCGACTTGTCTATGTAGCCCTGCTTGCCGCCGACGAAGACGCGCGCAAGCCCGCCCGCGAAGTCCTGCGCGTTGTCGAACTGCGCAGGGACGACGAGCTGGCCCGTGCGGTCGATGAAGCCATATTTCGCGCCGCTCTTGCCGCCGACTTTCACGCGCGCGAGTCCTTCTGAAAAGCCAGTGGCCCAGTCGAACTGCGGCTTGATGAGTTGCTGTCCGGCGCGGTCAATGTAGCCGAACTTGTTCGAGACGATGACGGGCGCGAGTCCTTCCGCGAACGATCCGACGTAGCCCACTTGCACGGGGATGACGAACGCGCCGCGCTTGTCGATGCAGCCGTAGCTGCCGCCGAGGGCGACGTTGGCGAGTCCTTCGGAGAAGTTGTAGGCGTTGTTGTACTGCGGCTTGATCACGAGCTTGCCGGTCTTATCTATAAAGCCGAGCTTGTTATCGACGACGACGAGCGCAAGCCCTTCGGAAAAACTCGAAGCCTTGTCGAACTGCGGCTTGATGACGATGCGCCCGCGCTTGTCTATGAAGCCGTAGAGACGACCGACCATGACGAGCGCGAGCCCTTCGGAGAAATCGCGTACGGCGTCGTACTCGGTGTTGATGACGATCCGGCCCGCCTTGTCGATGAAGCCGAAGCGCGGCGGCTGGCTCGCGGTCTGCACGGGCGCGAGCCCTTCTGTAAAGTAGCCCGCGATGTCCACCTGTTGAAGTTGAAAGAGCATCCGGCCCATCTTGTCGATGACGCCGCGCGACGCTCCGGTCTTAACGTAAGCGAGCCCTTCGGAGAAGTCCCAAGCCGCGTCGTACTGCACGGGGATCGCGAGCTGGCCCGTGCGGTCGATGTAGCCCCACTTATTATTTTGTTTGACGGGGAAGAGCGTCGGCGGCTCGCGCTTCACGCCCTGCGCCGCGACGTTTGAGGCGGCAAGCGTGAGCGTGAACAGGCAGAGGGCAAGCGCGATTTCGGCGCATCTTCGGAAGGACAACAGGGGGAAACCTCTCTGGCTCGTCTTCTTCCTGCGTTCGGGTTAGTGCGCGGGGAGCGTTCTTTTCTTGAGCCGAAGCAGAAGAGAAGTCGGGCGGAAAACTCGCGTCTTCAGCGCGTAAGATTAAGGGCGCGGCGGGCGAGAGGTCAAGCACGAAAGAGACCGGCGCGAGTCTCCCGCCCGCGTCGATCTCTTTCGAGATAAGTTCTACTTACGAGTTCTCTCGTTCTTGATCTACTCACCAACCTTCGACGCGAGCTTGACGGCGTAAATCTTCACGCTCGCGGCGTAGTCGTTGACGTTGTAACGCGTGAACAGTTCTTTGAGATCGTCTTGGATGGTGGCCTCGTTCGCAGGCGGGGTGGACGGAACGCAACAGGTCGCGATGAGCGGCAGGCCCTTCGTCGCGTCCGCGTCATACGTTGCGCCGGCGTTCGCGTCTGGCGTCGTTGTTGCGGGCGAGCAGCAGCCTGTCTGGCCTTCGATCTGTGAGTAGGCGTTCAAGTCTGCGCCCGCATCGACAATGAGGACTTCGGAGAAACCCGCCTCGGAGAGACCGCGTCGATAATCCTCGATGGAGAGCGCGCCCGCGATGCAGCCGACGTAGGCGAGCAGATCACCAGCGAGTTCAGTCGGTAGCGGTTGCTTGAGCGCGATGTCGCTCGCAGCGAGACGGCCACCGTCTTTAAGCACGCGCGCGATCTCGCGAAAGACCGTGGGCTTGTCGGGCGCGAGGTTGATGACGCAGTTGCTGATGACGCAGTCCGCGCTCTCGTCGGCGAGCGGCAGCTTGTCAATCGTCGCGAGGTGGAACTCGACGTTCGATGCGCCGCCCACGCGCTTCTCTGCGTTGCGACGCGCGAGTTCGATCATCTCCGGCGTCATGTCGATGCCGATGGCCCGACCCGTCACGCCGACTTTCGCGGCGGCTAAAAATACATCGAGCCCGCCGCCCGATCCGAGATCGACCACCGTCTCACCTTCGCGCAAGTTGGCAATCGCCGTCGGGTTGCCGCACGAGAGCCCCATGTTCGCCTCTGCAGGAATGGACGATAACTCTTCAGGCGTGTAGCCGAATGCCTCGGCGACAGCGCGCACCCCATTCTGCTCACTCGATAGACCGCTCCTCGCCGCGCTCGCGTAACGCTCTCTCACCGCCTCGATGATCTCGCTCATGTCTGACCTTCCTTCCTAGTCTTCCGCTTGGCTGCTCGCCCGTGATATATTCGCCTCCGCGAATGTAAGCGGAGGTTAGTCGATGGAAACACATATGTCAAGGCGAATTTATCCTGCTGCTTCGGGGGAGAGCGCGTGATGAGCAAGACGGCGAATGAGACTGAGATGGAACGGCTCTTCCGTGCGCTGGCTGACGCGACGCGTCTGCGTCTGTTGAATCTGATGGGCGACGAGGAGGTGTGCGTCTGTTTCTTCGTCGAAATCTTGGGGATGAGCCAGCCGAAAATCTCGCGTCATCTCGCGTACCTGCGGAGGGCCGGTGTGGTCGAGGCGCGAAGAGAAGGGAAGTGGATGCACTATCGTGTGGCCGAGCCTGCGGATGAATCGGCGGCGCGCGTCTTTCGAGAAGTGCGCGCGTGGCTGGCGGCGGGGCGCGGGATGAGGCGCGACCGCGAGCGTCTGGTGAAGATGTGCTGCGCGACGCGTCTGCCCGTGCAGCTACAGGGCGCGCCGCGCCCGAACCTGTCGAGCTGACGTGCGCCACAGATTTTACGATGACGAACACGATGAAGCGTGAACTCTGAACGTCTCCCTTGCGTCGTCGTGTAAAACTTCGTTGCGGCTGTTAAGATTGGCGCAAGCGATAACAAATAAGTTCAGCCGTTCGGGTTATTCATAAGGAGACGTTTGATGATTAACATAGAGGACGTGCCGCGTGCGGAGATGGAGGCGTTGCTGCGCCGCGTGGGTTTCGGCCATCTGGGTTCGGTGGACGCGCAGGGCCGTCCCTACGTCGTGCCGATGCACTTCGCGTTTGACGGCGAGGTCGTTTACCTGTTCACGACCGAGGGGACGAAGACGGAAAACATCGAGCATCATCCGCAGGTCTGCTTGCAGGTCGAGGAGATCGAGGATGCGACGCGCTGGCAGAGCGTGATGATCTTTGGCAAGGCCGAGCACCTCACTCGCGCAGAGGACTTGGAGCACGCGATGCAGTCGATCACGCTCGCGGACCCGACCTTGACGCCCGCCGTCAATCGCACGCAGATCGACTCGTGGGGTCGCGCCTCGAACGTTGCCGTCTATCGCATACGCCCCGAAGCGATGGACGGTCGCCGCACCATCCCCTCCGATGCGACACGATGATGAGCGCGGCGAAAGAGCACGCGCGGCAGCGAGTGGAAACATTCCGCGCGCGCGGGCGGCTGACAAGTTGACAAGTGCGTGCGCGAGCCCATATTCTCGCCACGTTCTATTGTGCGTCCCTTCGGCTGGCCTCGTCGCACTTTGACGGCTCCCGCGCAAGAGCAATCCGGTCTCTAGTCTCAACTCAAACTGTTGCCGAACAAAATGTCCTGCCGCCTGTAACCTTCGAAGCGGCGCAAGCTCACGACGACGCGCAAGCGTTCGAGTCGCGCGAACCCTTCCACAACAGCCCGGCAAGTTTCGTGATGCGACTTTAAGAACCAGCAGGGTCGCAAAGTATTTTCCGAGAACTGTGCGCTCAACCGCCACGACGCGCCACCCGCTCTCGGTCGTTACACACCAGCAATCCGAACGGAGTCCCCTCGCATGATCTTTCCACACCGCCTGTCCGCCCTCAACCTTCGTCACGCACTCAAGAGATTCAGCACCGTCCTCGCAGCCTTCGCCGTCGTCGGCGTGCTAGCCGCCGTATTCTTCTACGTCAACGCGCGCGCCGCATCGACTTACACCTACTCTCCGGGCGCGGTGAATCCGACCGACTTCACGCTGGCGACGAACTGGAGTCCAGCTCGCACAACTCCGGCGACGGACGACGTTCTGATCATCAACGGCACAAACACTCCCGCGCCGACGATCACGAACGTCCCGACGCAGACTATCGGGCAGTTGAGCATCATTAACGGCGCGAACCCGACGATCAGTGCGAGCGCGGCGGCGACGTTGACACTCACCGGCGGGGCGGGCACTGACTTCAACATCGACCCGACATCATTCCTCATCGTCTCCGGCGCGAACGCCATCACCATCAATCTCAGTTCTGCTGCTACGGGAAGCGTATTGGGTCAGATGACTGTGACAGGCGGGGCACACGTATTGAAGGGTAATGCAGCAAGCGCGATCACTTTTCAAAATGGCAGCGTGTTTACGACTAGCTCAGGCTTTATAGGCAATGCCTTTGGATCAGCAGTAGCACAAGCTAACTCAGTAGTTTTCGCCAGCGGCTCGCAGTACGTTCATAATGCTGGTAGCAATCCATTCGCTCTCGGTCAGCCCGCCTCCGTAGTCGTATTCCAGCCCGGAAGCACTGCTGTAATTCGTTCCACTACCGGATACTCGGCTGCTGGTAGAACCTACGCGAATTTAAGAGTAGAAAATAATATAGCCCTATCAGGAGCGGCTACTAGTAATTTTCAATTTCAGACTCTGGACGTTGCCTCCGGCTCTTCATTCACACACACGGGTAGCGGCACTGCGCAAGTCACGATCACAGGCGACATTACGACGGCAGGAACGGGCAACGTCTCTATCACATCAGGCTCAGGTGGCATTCAAGTCAACAGTGGCGTCACGCAAATCTTCGGCGGCGGCGGCGGGTCTGGAACGATTACGTTAGTGACTGGCCCTGTCACGGTCGCCAGCGGAACGACGCTCGCCGTCGCGCGCAACGTTACCTTCCCCAACACGACCGTCAACGGCAACTTCCAGATCAATCAGGGCGGCTTCGCGACGGGCGGCACGTGGACTTATGATCCGGCGGCAACGCTCATCTTCAACAACACGTCCGGCCCATTCGGTGTTAACAACGACGCTTACTGGCCCACGACGGGCGGCCCCGCCAACGTTACCGTGCAGAATACGGGCGGCATTCAGATGAACGTCGCGCGCACTGTCAGCGGTCTGTTCCAGTATGCGAAGGGCGTCAACGGCGCGGGCAACCTGACCTTGAACGGCACTTCACAGGTCAACCCCGGCGGCTTTGTCTCCGGCTCGCCCACCTACGGCGCATCTTCACTTCTCAAGTACAACACCGGCGGAACCTACGGGCGCAACGGCGAATGGCTGCCCAACGCGACGAGCGGCGCGGGCTACCCCCATGACGTGCAGTTGAGCGCGAACACGACGCTCGATCTTGCCAACAGTTCCACGACGCAGCCCTTCCAGATGTCGGGCTCGCTCACCATCGACTCCGGCTCGAAGATGCAGTTGGCAGGCCCAACGCCTCTGACGCAGCCCCTCAACGTCACGGGCAACGTCACGAACAACGGCACGCTCACGCTCTCGACCTCGTCGGGCGGCAACCTCAAACTGCAAGGTAGTCTCATCAATCAAACGGGCGGCACATACAACTTCAACAACCGCACCGTCAGCTTCGAGGGCGGGGCCACCCAGAACATCACGGACCTAGGCGGCGCGATCTCGATCCCCTACATCGTCATCAACAAGTCGGGCGGCACGGTTCAACTTAACGGCACAGACCTGACGGCCCTCGCACCCGCAGGCGGCAACTCCCTCACGTTCAGCAACGCCACCAGTACGCTCACGCTTAACGCGCGCACGCTCACGCTCGGCGGCACGATCCCCAACGCGCCCGCCGGGGCCGGTCTTATCGGCAGCTCTTTCGCCTCAGTGATTCTCAACGACGGCGGCGCGGCGGGCGACATGGGCACGCTCCCCTTCGCGAGTGGCCCGACGCTCAACAACCTGACCGTCAATCGCACCACCGCCTCCGGCAACGTCTCGCTCGGCACAGGCGTCACCGTCAACGGTGCGCTCACGTTGACGGCCGGTACTGTCACGACGGGCGCGAACACTCTGACCCTCAACAACGCGGCGACAGCCACGCGCACCGCCGGTTACATCATCGGCACGGAGCAGAAGAGCACCAACGGCGGCAGCTTCACCTTCGACGTAGGCACGTTGAACGGTTACACGCCCGTCGATGCCAACTCGACGACCGGCACAGGCTCTCTCGCCGTCAAGCCGACGCAGACCAAGCAGCCGATCATCTCCGGCACGAACGCGCTCGCGCGCTACTGGACGCTCATCGGCTCCGGCATCACGACAAATCTTACCTTCCACTATCTCGCCGGTGATGTCACCGGCACGGAAAGCAATTACAAAATATTCAAGTACAACGGCGCGAGCTTCACGTCGTTCGCGCCCACGCCTTTAGACACCGTCAATCACACCGCCACCGTCAACGCCGTCAACACCTTCTCCGACTGGACGCTCGCCGAATCCGCCTCCGTCACAGGCCAGCTACAGTTTAGCGCGTCGAACTACGACGACAACGAAGGCAACACCGGCACGCACACCGCCTCAATCTCCATCGCGCGCGCAGGCGGCGGCTCATCCGGCCCCGTCTCCGTCCACTACGCGACAAGCGCGGGCACGGCCACGAGCAGCACTGACTACGACGACACCTCCGGCGATCTCAACTGGATTGACGGCGACGCCTCCCCCAAGAGCTTCAACGTCACCGTCCACGGCGACACGACGTTTGAGCCCGACGAGACAGTCAATCTCACGCTCAGCGCGCCGACCGGCGGCGCGAGCCTCGGCACGCCCTCGACCGCAACGCTCACGATTAAGAACGACGACACGCGCCCCGCGCCCAACGTCGTCTATGTGGACGACGATTTCACCGGCCCTGTCGGCACAGACCCCGACGGCGTGGGGCCCGCCACCGAGATCGGCTACGACGCCTTCTCGACCATTCAAGGCGGCGCGACCGGAGTCGCCGCGAACGGCACGGTCAACGTCGCCGCAGGCACTTACACAGAGAACGTCATCATCGCCAAGTCGCTCACGCTCTCAGGCGCGGGCGAAGCGAGCGTCACGCTACGGCCCGCGCTCTCAAGCCCGAACTGCGGCGGCAACCCCGGCGGCTCGCTCTGCGCGGGCAGCAGCAACTTGATCCTCGTGCAAGCTGACAACGTAGCCATCACAGGCTTGACGCTCGACGGCGACAACCCCGCGCTCACGAGCGGCGTGGTGCGCGGCGGCGCAGACCTCGATGCGCGCAACGGCATCATCACCAATCATCTCGTCGGCGTGTTCCAGAACCTCACGGTTCATCACACGACGATCAAGAACATCTACCTGCGCGGCATCTACGCCTCGACCGGCGGCGCGTTCAACTTCCATCACGACACTGTGCAAAACGTGCAGGGCGAAGCCGCCTCCATCGCCATGTTCAACTTCGGCGGCGCTGGTCAGTTCGACAACAGCAACGTCTCCGCCGCCAACGACGCCATCTCGTCGAACCACTCGCGCGGCACGCAGTTCACCAACAACACCATCACTACGTCCGCCTCCGGCATCCACACCGACAACGCGGGCGATCAGGCCGGCAGCGTCGCCGACACGATCTCCAACAACACCGTCACGAACAGCGTCGTCAACGGCTACGGCATCTGGGTCTTCGTTCCCTCAATCACGGTCAACGTTCAGAACAACACCGCGACGAACGTCGATGTCGGCTTCGCGTCTGCAGGCATGGCCCCCGGCATCGCGAGTTCCATCGCCGCCACTCCCAGCGCACAGGCCCCCGGCACGGCGGGCGGGCGATTCCCCGCATCCGTCAACGTTAACGAGCCCGACGCAACGCTCTCATCCGCGATGAGCGCGGCAAGCACATCGCCGCCGCCCGCGCCCGCTTCGGCGGCCATCTTCACAGGCAACATCGCCGACGGACAGAACAAGGCCAACTCGACAGGCGTTTACTTCACGACCAGCGAGTTTGGCTTCGGCTCGTCCGACGCGCGCGTCATCTTCAACAGCAACACCGTCAAGAACAACGTTGATGGCTTCTTTCTCGAAGACGAGAGCGGATTCGCGCTCACCGTCGCGTCGAGCTATAACCGCATCGTCAACAACTCGAACTCCGCCGTCACCACTTCAGGCGCGGGCACGCTCAATGCGACGATGGAGAACAACTGGTGGGGCTGCAACGCTGGCCCTAACAACACTGGCTGCGGTTCAATCGTCGGCACGGGCGTTGACTTCAACCCGTGGCTCGTCCTCTCAGTCTCCGCTTCTCCGAACCCGATTGCCCCCGGCGGCTCAACCACCGTCACCGCCGATCTGACGCACAACTCCGACGGCGCGGACACCTCTGCGGGCGGCTTCATCCCCGCGACTCCCGTCAGCTTCTCCGCCACGCAAGGCAACGTCTCGCCCACGAGCGGCACGATCACGAACGGTCAGGCGACAACGACCTTCACCTCGACGAGTGGATCGACAGGCACAGCCTCCGCAACCGTCGATAACCAGACCACGAGCACGAACGTCAACGTCTCTTCGCCCTCGTTCTCCATCGACGACGTGACGCACAACGAAGGCAACAGCAGCACGACCTCTTACATCTTCACGGTGACGAAGGCCGGCACGTCCGCCTTCGGCTCGTCCGTCGATTTCACGACCGTTGATGGCACGGCGACGACGGCTAACAACGACTACGCCGCCAATAGCAACACGCTCACCTTCGCCTCGAATGAGACGACGAAGCAGCTCACCGTCCTCGTCAACGGCGACACGACCGTCGAATCTGATGAGGCGTTCACCGTCCATCTCTCGAACGCGAGCGGTGCATCCATCTCTGACGCCGACGGCACGGGCACGATCACGAACGACGACGTGGCGCGACCGGCCCCGAGCGTCGTCTATGTAGATGACGACTTCACCGGCCCCAATGGCGCAGACCCCGACGGCGCAGGGCCCGCCACCGAGAAGGGCTACGACGCTTTCTTGAAGATTCAGGACGGCATCAACGCGGTCGCCACGGGTGGTACGGTCAACGTCTATGCGGGCACATACGACGAGGACTTGTCGATCAACAATGCGGGCCTAAACCTGCTCGGCATCGGCGCGGGCACGAAGACCGTGCGCGGCGTCTTCGGCGGCGACAACTCAACCGTCCACATCCTGAGCAGCAACGTCACCGTCGCGGGCTTCACCATCACGCGCCTCGGCAACGACACGACCGACTGGAATAACCCCGCGCTCAACTCCGTGGGCATCGCCATTCAGGGTCAAGCCGTCACGAACGCGCTCATCCGTGACAACGTCATCACCGGCAACCGCACCGGCATCGACATCAATAACAGCAACGGCCACACCGTCCGCAACAACGTCATCGACTTCAACCGGACGGGCCTGCTCTATCGCAACCAGACCGACAACCAGACGGTCGTCGAAAACTTCATCACTAACAACTGGACGGTCGGCGTCCTCTTCCTCGACGCGAGCGGCGGCAGCAACGTCCCCGTGCAGTCGGCGTTGCACTCCACGTTTAGCAACGACAACATCAGTGGCAACTGGTACGGCCAGATCGTTGATCGACAGTCGGGCGGTTCGCTCCCTGCGCCCGGCACGACCAACTTGAAGAACTTCCGCGGCGATTGGTTCGGCACGACAAGTCCGGTCGTCACCACCGCCAACAGCGCAGAGCCCGGCTACTCCGCGCAGATTCCCGTCGCCTACGGTGGCTCGGCTGTACCTCCGGGTGGCCAGCCCGACATCGCGGGGCCAGCCTCCGCCAACTTCAAGTACACGCCGTTCCTCCTGAGCGGCACGGACACCAACATCGAGACCACGCCCGGTCGCGGCACGAACGGATTTCAGGGCGTGCAGAACACTCCGGTCGTCTCGCCCGCCAATCAGCAGGGCTGGGTCTTCTTCGACGACAATCCGGGGACGGGAACCGGCTCCGGTGGCTTTGAAGATGGCCCCTCGACGCCGCCGCTCGGCGCGGGCAGCGCGTTCCTGCAAGTTGACGCGCAGGGTCGCTACGCGCTCGGCACGGCTGCTTACGCCGGCACGCGCATGGACGACATTACAGGGCTCGGCTACTACAGCTATCAGAACAACAACGCGAACACGGTCGTCGCGATCTCGCTCCAGTTCGACATCGACTACGATCTCAACGACACGAGCAATCCCTATCAGGGCCGTCTCGTCTTCGAGCCATACCAGACGCCCGCGAACGTCCAGCAGAACGTCTGGCAGAACTGGGACGCGCTCGCGGGCAAGTGGTACGGCACGCGCACGACCGTCACTGTGGGCAACACGGCGGGCGTGACGAATCCCTGCCAGCAAGCGACGCCTTGCACGTGGCAGCAGGTGCTCGCCAGCTTCCCGAACGCGGGCGTGCGCAACACGGCGACGAGTCTCGTCCTCTTCAAAGCGGGTGGCCCTTGGTCGCCCGGCTTCCGTGGCAACGTTGATGACTTCCGCATCACCGTCAACACGGCGCAGACGACCTACGACTTCGAGCCGCTGCCGCACCTCTCCATCGACGACGTGACGCATGCGGAAGGCAACGCCGGCCAGACCGCCTACACCTTCACCGTCATGCTCTCAAGCCCGAGCGCTCAGACCGTCACCGTCGATTACGCGACCGCCGACGATTCGGCGATCGCGCCGTCCGACTACACCGCCATCCCGACGACGACGCTCACCTTCGCGCCCGGTGAGACGACGAAGCAGTTCACCGTCAACGTCAACGGCGACGCCGCGTTCGAGCCCGACGAGCAGTTCTTCGTCAACCTCTCGAACCCGAACGCCAACGCCACCATCCTCGATGGTCAGGGCGTGGGCACGATCACAAACGACGATGCGCCGCGTCCGGCCCCCAACACCGTCTATGTTGACGACGACTGGGCGGCAGTTCCCGCAGGCGCAGACCCCGACGGCGGGGGCCCTGCGACCGAGATGGGCTACGACGCCTTCTCGAACGTGCAGGGCGGCGTCAATGGAGTCGCCGCGAATGGCACGGTCAACGTCTATGCGGGCAACTACCCCGAACAGGTCAAGATCAGCAAGAGCCTGACGCTCACGGGCGCGGGCGCAGCTACGACCAACATCATGACGCCCGCCTCGCTCAATCCGGGCATCGGCGGCAATCTCATCCTCGTGCAGGTTGACTCGGCGGCGGTCGTCGATATGTCGGGCGTCACCGTCGCAGGCCCACGCAACTTCAACGGTTGCTCCGCGCAGACCTTCTACGGCGTTTACGTCGCGGGCGCGGCGAACCTCAATCTCCACGACGCTGCCGTGCGCGACATACGCATGGCCGATCCGGCCCTCTTCGGTTGTCAGGACGGCATCGCCATCCGCGCGGGCTCGCAGGGGCTAGGACAGACCGCGACGCTCGTCGCCAATAACGTAATCGTCACCGGCTACCAGAAGAGTGCGATCATCATCGACGGCGCGGGCACGAACGGCACAATCACGAACAGCACGCTGACGGGAACGGGCACGCCTGCGAACATCGCCGCCAATGCGATCCAGATTTCGCGCAACGCCGCAGCGACCGTGACGGGCACGAGCATCACCGGCAACGAGTGCAGCAACGCCGCGTGCGGCCCCGACCCGTTCACGCAGGCGTTCTCAACGGGCGTTCTCATCTTCTCGACCTCGAACACGACGCTCTCGAACAACACGATCTCGAATAACGACACGGGCGTCTATAACAACGGCGCGAACACGACCATCAGTGGCAACACGATGGCCGGCAACCGCTATGATGGCATCTTCCTCGACGAAGGCTCGGCCACGATCTCGAACAACACGATCAGCGGCACGTCGAACGTCGGCGTCTCCGCCGTCTCCTTCGTCGGCAACGGCGGCAACTCAACGGGCACGCTCGATCACAACAACATCACAGGCGCAACCACTGGCCTCCAGATGCTCGACGACACTTCTGGCTCCGACGCCTTCGTGCCGCAGTTGACCGCGCACTTCAACCGCATCGTCGCGACGACCACGGCGATTGATAACCCGCAGAGCGAGACCGCCGACTTCGAGAACAACTGGTGGGGTTGCAACGCAGGCCCCGGCAACACGGGCTGCGGCGCAGTCACGGGCTCGGGCGCGGACTTCAATCCGTGGTTCGTCCTCTCAGCAACAGCCACGCCCAACTCAATCATCCCCGGCGGCACATCAAACGTCGCCGCAGACATGACGCACAACTCCGACGGCGTCGTCCCCGCAAGCACGCTGCCCGATCTGCCCGCGAGCTTCACGGCCACCAACGGCACGATGTCGCCGCCAAGCGCGACCGTCCACAACGGCGCAGCTTCTTCCACCTTCACATCGACGAACGCGAGCGACGCCGTCGCCACTGTGACGGTCGATAATCAGAACGTCAACGTGCCCATCACCGTCAACGGGCCCTCCTTCTCGGTTGATGACGTGACGCACAACGAAGGCAATTCGGGCACGACCTCTTACATCTTCACGGTGACGAAGACCGGCGCAACCAACCTCGCCGCCAGCGTTGACATCAACACGGTTGACGGCACGGCGACCACAGCCGACGGCGACTACCAATCCAACTCCGACACGCTCACGTTCGCCGCGAACGAGACGACGAAGCAGTTCACCGTCCTCGTCAATGGCGACACGACGTTCGAGTCGAACGAAGCGTTTACAGTTCATCTCTCGAACGCTTCGGGCGCGAGTATCACGGACGCCGACGGCACGGGCACGATCACGAACGACGACGCCGCGCCGTCCTTCTCCATCGGCGACGTGTTCGTCTCAGAGCCGCAGTCGGGCACCTCGAACGCGACCTTCACGGTCACGCTCTCCGCGCCCATGACGACGACAGTCTCGGTCGATTACGCGACCGCCGACGGCACTGCGACCGCACCCGCCGACTACGACTCGAAGTCCGGCACGCTCACCTTCGCGCCGGGCGACACCACGAAGACGATCACGATCGTCATCAAGGCCGACTCGCTCGCCGAGGGCAAGGAGACGTTCACCGTCAACCTCTCGAACGCGACGCCGCCCACGACCATCTCGGATACGAGCGCGACGGGAACAATCGTCGATCCTGTCTTGAACGGTCAGGTCATCATCAGCGAGTTCCGTTTCCACGGCGCGCAGGGCCAGCAGGACGAGTTCGTCGAGCTTTACAACAACACAGCCAACGACATCACTATCGCCACCGATGACGGCACGGCCGGTTGGGCCCTCGCCGCCATCATGCCCGACGGTGTGTCTGTCGATCTCCTCGCGACGATCCCCGCCGGCACGGTCATCCCCGCGCGCGCGCACTTCCTCTTCGCGGATGCGCCCTCCGCGCCGGGAGCGCAAGGGTACAGCCTGAGCGTCGCGCCCAGCCTGACCTACGACTACAACATCGACGATGGCGCGGGCGTCGCGCTCTTCCGCACGGGCAACACGGCGAACTTCAACACCGACACGCGACTCGACGCGGCGGGCTTCAGCAATCTCACCACGCCGCTCGCAGACCTCTTCCGCGAGGGCCCGGGTCTCACCTCGCCCGGCAACGTTGACGGCCAGTACAGTTTCGTCCGCAGTCTCTTGACGGGCCTGCCGAAGGACACGAACAACAACGCCGCAGACTTCGTCTTCGTCTCGACCGACGGCGGAGTTTACGGCACAGTTCCGTCCACGCTCGGCGCGCCGGGGCCGGAGAATCGCACCTCTCCGCTCAATCGCGGCGCGACGATCAAATCGACGCTCATAGACCCCGCCGTGTCGTCTTCGAGCCCGCCCAACCGCGTGCGCGATACGACGAGCGACGATGCCAACAACTCGCACTTCGGCACGCTGGCTATCCGGCGCAAGTTCACCAATCGCACCGGAGTGAACGTCACGCGCTTGCGCTTCCGCGTCGTCGATATCACGACGCGAGCCGCAGGCGCAGAGCCTGCGACGGGCACGGCCGACTTGCGCGTGCGTACTTCTTCAGACGGCTCTACGCCGGTTAGCGGCGGCGGGACGGCCTCCATCAGTGGGCTCACGCTTGAGGCGTCGCCCGCGCAACCCTCTGGCGGCGGTCTCAATTCAACGCTCGCCGCAGGCACTATCCTGTTAGGCGCTCCGCTCGCGCCGACCGACTCGATCAACGTCGAGTTCCTGCTCGGCGTGCAACAGACGGGCAGCTTCCGCTTCTTCGTCATCATCGAAGCGGTGCTCTCAAGCGATCCCGTCAGTCCGCCCGTCGCGCCCGCCAAGCACGGCGAGGACAAGCCCGCGCCTCTGACGTTGAAGATGAACTAGGAGCGACGCGTTGATGCGTGTGCGGGCCGTCTATGGGACGGGAGTTGCGCCCGCGATGAAGATGACAAAGAAGAGTGGGCGTGATCACTTTGATCGCGCCCGCTCTTTTTGAAGTTGTGTGTTGAAGTTGCGTGGTCTGTTATGATCGAGCCTTTCCGGTAGAGAGGTGTGGGAAGTTTTCATGAAGACTGCGGCGGCGGGTGCGCGCTCTCGTGCCTTTGAGGTTGCGGCGGAAGAGAAGCCGATCCGCTACATCATACAGAATCTTGAGCGCGCTTACGGCGTGCCTGAAAATCGTTGGGCGGGAACTGATCCGCTCGATATGCTCGTCTCCGTTATTCTCTCGCAGGCCACCTCGGACACGAACAGCCGACGCACCTTCGCCGAACTCAAACGCCGCTTCGCCACGTGGGAAGAGGTTCTGCGCGCGCGCGCGTCTTCCATCGCTGCCGCGATCAAGTCGGGCGGACTCGCGCGTCAGAAGGCGAAGGTGATCAAGACGCTGCTCGGTGAGATCAAGGAGGCGCGCGGCTCGCTCGATCTCTCCTTCATCAAAGAGATGTCGAACGAAGAGGCTGTGAAGTATCTTTCGCGCTTCCGAGGGGTTGGCCCGAAGACCGCCGCGTGCACGCTTCTCTTCGCCTGCGACAAGGATGTCTTCCCGCTCGACACGCACATCTTCCGCGTGTTGCGCCGCGTCGGTCTCGTCCCCGAAAAATGTTCCGACACGCGCGCGCATGAGCTAGTCAATCGCGTCGTGCCTGCGGGAAAGTTCTACGCATTTCACGTCAACCTGATCCGGCATGGTCGCAAAATCTGTCGCCCGCGCGAGCCTCTGTGCGAGCGTTGTCCGATTGTCGAATACTGCGACTACGGTCAGACGCGAATTTGAGATCGCCAACGGCGCGCGAGAGAGTTTACAATCCGACGCCGCACGGATCGAGACGACAAAGCTCGACACGATGAACGACCGGCGCGAAAGAACATCAGCACAACTAGCAATCGACAACGCGAACCGAGCAAGAGATTGGAGAAGAAGGCCGATGCAATGCAGCAACTGTGGATACGATCTTCCGGCGGGCGTGCGCTTCTGCCCGAAGTGCGGCACGCCCAATGCGCCCGCGACCGCTCCTGTCGCGAGCGCGCAGCCGACCGTCTCGTTTGGCGCGCAGACGCCGGCGCAACCGCTCTCAGGCGGCGGCATGGTCGGTCAGAAGAAGAAGTCTGGATGCGGGAAGGCCATCATTATTCTGCTCGTCATCGGACTCGTCCTCATCGGGCTCGCGGGCGGGGCCACTTACTACGCCTATCGTGCGCTCGGCGACAAGCTGAGGTCTTCGGAGGCTTACACCGTCGCTGTCTCGACGCTCAAGAACGATCCCACAGTCGCCGATAAGATGGGCGCGATCACCGACACGGGCTTCCCGCTCGGAGCGTTTCATGAAGACGCGGACGGTAGCGGCGACGCCGGTTATCACCTCTCCGTCAAGGGCACGAAGGCGAGCGGCACATACGACGTGGCGATGACGCGACGCAGCGGCAAGTGGTATCTGCAAACGGGCAAGGTCACGCTGGCCGACGGCGAATCCTTCAACGTCAAATCGAACAGCACGCCGCGCTTCGATCCCTCGAACACGAACATCGGCGACACGGATGAGCCGCCTCCGCCTCCGCCCACGCCCGCTCGCGGCGCGGGCAAGCGCAGATAGTTGTAGTCGCGCGCGGACAACTACGGTCGCGCGCTTTGCGGCTCTCATGTCATACCTCGTTGACGGCAACAACGTGATGGGGCAAAGCGTCGGCTGGCATCGCGACAAGCCGCGCGCGCGTCGGACTCTGATGGACGCGCTGGCTGAAAAGTCCGTGCTCGCAGCCGCAACCTTCGTGCTCCGAACTCCAAGTTTTAGCCTCCGAGCCGCAGCGTCCGAGAAAAAGGTGGAAAGTTCCGCCTCTGAGCCTCAGAGTCCGGGGAAAAAGGATAAACGTTGACTCTCTGAGAGGGAACATTTCGTCTCAGAGAGTCAGCGTCGGGTCTGAGAGTCGGAACATTTCGTCTCCGAGAGTCAACTTTCCCTCTTTGAGAGTCAACTTTCCCTCTTTGAGAGTCAATTTTCACTCTTTGAGACGGAATGTTCCCTCTCGGAGAGCCAACTTTCACTCTCAGAGAGCCAACTTTCCCTCTCGGAGAGCCAACTTTCCCTCTCTGAGACGGAATGCTGACTCTCAAAGAGCGAACACCCTCACACAGTGCATCAATTCTGCCTCTCGGAGAGAAAAAATTCCGTTTCGTCGATTTAGCGTCCCGACCCGCTCTGTGCGACGAGGGCGAGGCGGTCGGCTTTGGGGCTGAGGGCGAGGCGCGTGATCTTGCCGAGACCTGCGTTGGTGAAGTCCGCGACCTGTTGCCAGCCGGTGGGGTGCGCGGGGTCGAAGCGGAAGAGCTTGGAGTCCTGCGCCATCAGGATCGTGCCGTCGGGCAGCCACGTGAGGTCTTCGCTGCCGGGGAGTGTTTTGGTGACGATCTCTGTCTGGTGCGCTTGCACGTCGATGATCTTGATGAGCCAGTTGTCGAGCGTGGTCTTGTGGACGAAGCTGAACGCGCCTGCTCGTCGCGGGACGCGTTGGAGCGAGCGACCGACGTTGACGTGCAGCGTGCTCTCTTCCGTTGCCGTCGGCGCGTCGCGCTTCAACGTGACGAGTTGGAGCGCGTTGGGCCGGTTCTCTTTCTCGTCGCCGAGGACGAAGAGGGCCAGCGTGTGCTCGTCGAGCCAGAGGTGATAGCCGACCGGCTTGACGTTATCGAGCACGAGCGACGGCGCGCCGCCCGCGAGCGGAAACTTCCAGAGTCTTTGCGTCTTGTCCGCTTCGACCCTCACGACGGAGAAGAACTTGCCGCCGGGCATGACGGTCGGCGAGTATTCGCTCTCCGGCGTGGAAATGACTCGCGTCGTCGCGGCGGTCTTGAAGTCGTAACGATAGATGTCCGTCTGATTGTTCTCGCGCTGCGAGGTGAAGAGGAGCGACTGGCCGTCGGGCAGAAAGCCCGGCTGGTTGTCGTAGCCCGCGTGCTGCGTGATGTTCAGAGGATCGCCGAAGCTCCAACTGCCGCCGCTCGTCTTCAAGGAGAGGACGTAGATGTCCGTGTCGGGCGGCGTGGGCGTGGAAGGCGAAGCGGTCGGCTGTTGCGCGCGCGCGCAAGTGAACGACATGAAGCACGCGAGGGCGACGAAGAGAGATTGATAGATGACTCGTCTCATACGATCTTTAATAGTTCGATCTCGAAGATCAGTTTCTCGCCCGCGAGCGGGTGGTTGGCGTCGAGCGTGACGTGCGTGTCTGTGACAACGGTGACGGTGAGCGGAATCTGGTTGCCGTCGGGCAGTTGCATCAAGAGACTCATGCCGACTTCGGGTTCCTGCTCTAGACGCATCCCTTCGCGCGCGACCGTGTTGACCAGAGCATCGACGCGTTCACCGTATGCGTCCGCCGTTTCGATCTCGACCGTGCGCGTCTCGCCGATGGACATGCCGCGCAACGCTTCGTCGAAGCCGGGGATGACTTGGCCCGTGCCGATGGTGAACTCAAGCGGCTCGCCTGCGGGCGACTCGTCGAACACGTCGCCGCTCGTGAGACGACCCTTGTAGCGCACGCGAACGGTGTCGCCGTCTTTCGCCTTTTCTGGCATAATTCCCTCCGTTCCCGGCTCGTTTCTTTCGGCGAAGCATCGCATACTCCCCTGCGGAATGCCAGCCGCATCAACCGGCGCGAAGGCCCACTCGTCTCGCTGCAAAAGCGCACCGAAGGCGCGTTCACGCGGGTCGCCCCTGTCCCACTTTCAGCAACCGTGGAGCAGCCATGAAAAAAACGCGCGCGCCTCTCACCGTCCTCGCAATTCTTTGCTCACTGTTCGCGTTCGCACTCGCGCAACAGCCCACGCAGACACCCACGCCCGCGCAATCTACGACGGAAGCGCAACACGAACGACAACAGTCGCAGCAATCGTCGCAGCCTGCGCAGCAAACGCAGTCGCCGTCACCATCGCCATCGCAGTCAACATCGTCGCCGTCGCCGAAAGCGACTCCGCCCGTCGCGGTTGATGAAGACGAGGTCGTGCGCATCACGACGAACCTCGTGCAGCTCGACGTTGTCGTCACGGACAAGCACGGCAAACAGGTGACAGACCTCAAGCCCGAAGATTTTCAGATGCTCGAAGACGGCAAGCCGCAGAAGATCACGAACTTCTCTTACGTCACCACCGAATCGTCCACGCCGAACGCAGCCGCCGCGACCACGCCCACGCCGAAGCCCGACAAGAACGCGCCGCTCGTGCCACCGGCCCCTCCACGCAAGCTCCGGCCCGAACAGGTGCGGCGCACCATCGCACTCGTCGTCGATGATCTCTCGATCTCTTTTTCGGATATGCCGTTCGTGCAGCGCGCGCTGCGCAAGTACGTCGATAAGTACGTCGGCGACGGCGATCTCGTAGCCATCCTGCGCACCAGCGCGGGCGCGGGCGCGACGCAGCAGTTCACATCGGATCGACGACAACTTTACGCGGAGGTCGCGCGCGTGCGTCCATATCTCGCGGGCAACGGCGGCATGGGAGTCTTCACGCCGGTCGAGCATCAAGAGACGGGCATCAGCCCGAAGGGCAATCCCGGAAGCGACGACGAAAGCCCCGGTCGCGGCGGCAGCTCAAGTCGCAGCAACTCAAACGGCGGATCGAGCAGTGGCGGCAAGGGCGCGAACCAGAAGGACGAGGTCGATAATCTACGCGAAGAGTATTTCGCCGTCGGCACGCTCGGCGCGTTGCGCTACGTCGTCAACGGGATGAGGGAGCTGCCCGGTCGCAAGTCGATCATCCTCTTCTCGCCGGGCTTCCGTCTCTACAACGCGGACGATCCTTCAGGACAGAGCAACCGCGCGCTCATCGCCGCACGTCACCTCGTCGATCAAGCGAACCGCGCCTCGGTCGTCATCTACACGATTGATCCGCGCGGTCTCGTTTACACTGGCCCAACTGCGGCCGACGATCTCTCCGGGATGTCCGGGCAAGACATCGGCGATCTCATGTCGTCGCGCGGTCAGGAACTGTTCGAGACACAGTCGGGCACACAGTTCCTCGCCGATCAGACGGGCGGGCTCGCCTTCAAAAACTCGAACGACATCCTGCCCGCGCCGCGCATCCTCGAAGACCTGCGGGGCTACTACCTCATCGGCTATCGACCGCAGGGCGAGACCTTCAATCGACGCTTCCACACGCTCTCGGCAAAACTTCTCAACCACCCGGAACTGCGCGTGCGCGCGCGCAAAGGCTTCTACGGCGTGACGACCGAAGAGATGCGGCCCGTGGCGAAACGCACGCGCGATCAACAGTTCATCGCCGCGCTGCTCTCGCCCATCGCCTCGGGCGACGTGCACCTGCGCCTGACCGCGCTCTTCACCAACACGGAGAAGGCCGGATCGCTCGTCGCCGCGCAGTTGCAGGTTGACGCGCACGATCTACAGTTTGCGAAACAACCTGATGGAACTTATGAGACGAAGCTCGACGTGCTCGGCGTGACCTTCGCGGACACGGGCGCGGTCGTCGATGAGCGCGGCGTCACGCAGACGCTCAAGTTGCCGGAGGACGTTTACCAGCGTGCGATGCGGGCCGGTATCCTCTACACGATCAACGTCCCCGTCAAGAAGCCCGGCGCATACCAGTTGCGCGTCGCACTGCGCGACAACTCGAATGACAAGACCGGATCGGCGAGTCAATTCATCGAAGTGCCCGATCTGAAAAAGAATCGTCTCGCGATCTCCGGCGTCGTCATGAGCGGCGTGCCTCCCGCTTCACCCACGGCGAAGGGCGCGGGCGCGGAAGCGGCGGCGCAGGCATCGGGCGCGCGCGAGGGCCAAGTCCAGACGAGCGATCCGCAGTCTTCGGCGGCGGTGCGTCGTTTCCGACGCCGCGAGACGGTCGATTATGCCTGCGTCATCTTCAACGGTCGCACGGACAAGACGCACGCGCAGCCGCAGCTCACGGCGCGCATGCAACTCTACCGCGACGGCGCGGTCGTCTTCGCGGGCAAGGAGCAGCCCGTGCCGCTCTCTTCGCAGACCGATCCGCGTCGCTTCATCTACGCTGGCCGGCTCACGCTCGGCGTGAACCTCCTGCCCGGCGACTACGCCCTGCAAGTCGTCGTCACGGACACGCTTCGCGACGACAAGTATCGCGTCACGTCGCAGTGGATCGACTTCGAGATCGTCGAATAGGAGACGCACGCGTAGATCGTGCGATAGTAGATGGCTATGAAGAAGAGAAGTCGCGCCGCGTTCATCCTCGCGCTCTCGCTCGCCGCGCACGCCACGGCGCAGCAGCCCGCAGCAACACGCACCACACAACAGCCGCCGCCGACCGCGCCGCCGCAGCAACAAGCGCAGCCCGCGCCGGTCGCCGTCGATGATGAAGAGGTCGTGCGGATCACGACCAATCTCGTGCAACTCGATCTGGTCGTGACTGACAAGAGCGGCAGGCAGGTGACCGACCTCAAGGCGGAAGACTTCGACATCCTTCAGGACAATCGCCCGCAGCAGATCACGAACTTCTCCTACGTCTCGACCGTGCCCGGCTCGCTCGCGTCAAGCACGTCAGTCGCGCGTGGGCCCGTTAACAAGAACGAGCCGCCGCCACCGCCGCGCCCGGCCCGTCGCGAGCGCGCGAGACGCACGATGGTGATCGTCGTGGACGATCTGGGAATGTCTTTTCCGAGCGTCGCCTCTGCGCGCGCCGCGCTCACGAAGATCATCGACGAGCAGTTGCAGCCCGACGACCTCGTGGCGATAGTGCGCACGGGGGCCGACGCGGGGATGCTGCAACAACTCACCTCCGACCATCGCCTGCTTCACGCCGCAGTCGAGCACATTCACTGGAACTATCTCAGCCGGCAAGGACTCTACAACGTCTCGCCCGTCCGGCAGGACGACAGGTCAGGGCTCAACGCCGGGAGTGGCCCTCTGACCAACGTCGATCTGCCGCCCGGCTGCAAGACGGCCGAGACGCTATCCGAGTCGCTCTTGAAACTGCGCTTCATCATCGAAGGGATGCGCGAGCTGCCCGGTCGCAAGTCTGTCGTCCTCTTCTCCGACAAAGTTCCTTTGTTGTTGGAAGAGTCAACCGCCTGCGCGCGCGTGAACTTCAACGACCTGTATCGCGACATCGCCGAACAGGCCATTCGCACGTCGGTCGTCATCTATGCCATCGACACGCGCGGTCTCCAGACGCTCACGCCCTCTGCCGTCGATAACCTCTCCGGCCTCTCACGCGAGCAACTCGACACCGTCACGAACGCGCGCGCCGACGAATCGATCTCCGGCAGCGAAGGCTCCGCGTTTCTGGCGGCGCGCACCGGCGGCTTCGTCGTGCGCCACGCCAACGATGTGACGGGCTGGCTGCGTCGCATCGTCGATGATCAACGCGGCTACTATCTCATCGGCTATCGTCCCGAAGGCACGACCTTCGACCGACGCTTCCACAAGATCACGGCGCGCGTCAAGAACCGGCCCGATCTCACGGTACGCACGCGCTCCGGCTTCTACGGTCTGACGGAGGAAGAGTCTCGCCCCGCCGCGCCGACCAACGCCGACCGGCTCGCTCGCGCGCTCGTCTCGCCCTTCGCTTCGGGTGCGCTCGGCTTGCGACTCACGCCTGTGTTCGCCTACTCGCCCGCGACGGGCGCAGTCCTGCGCACGTTGCTTCACATCGACGCGCACAACCTGACCTTCAAGGATCAGCCCGACGGCTGGAAGGCCGCAGACCTCGTCCTGCGCGGCACGCTCTTCGGCGACAACGGGCAGGTCGTCGAAGAGCACGACCGCTCGTACACCGTGCGCTTGCGCGGCAAGACTTACGAGAGGGCCCTCGCACACGGCTTCAACTACACCTTCGATATGCCGGTCAACAAAACAGGCTACTACCAGTATCGCGTCGCGCTGCTCGATCCAAATTCCTCGCGCGTCGGCTCTGCCGGTCAGCCCGTTGAGATTCCAGACCTGCGTAAAGGCTTCATCGCACTCTCCGGCATTCTCATGAAGGGCGTCGTCGATGCGTCGCAGCCGAAGCAGACTGCGACCGAGGCAGCGCAGCCGAAGGAGGGCCCGGACGACGCGGAGGACGCAGACCCCACGCCCTTCGTGCGTCGCTTCCGGCAGACGACAACCATCGACTACAACTATCTCATCTTCAACGCGCGCATCGACAAGCAGACCGGCGCGACGCGCCTCGTCGCGCGGGCTCAACTCTTCCGCGAGGGCCAGCTCGTCTATAAGGACGATGAGTCGCCCGTCGAAGTCCGGCAATACGCGGGCGCGACGCGCGTCCTCAACGGCGGCCGCCTGCTACTCGACGATAGATTCCCGCCCGGCGACTACGCCCTCCAGATCATCATCACCGATCCGCTCGCCGACAAGGATCATCGCACGGCCACGCAGTGGATCGATTTCGAGGTGGTTAAATGATCTTGACAGGTAAGAAAACAGGCGTTGAGTAATGAGTTAAAGACTCTGCTTCTTACTCGCCACTTGTCACTCGTCATTTCTTCCATATCACGGTTTACAGTTCACGGCTCTCATGCGATCAGTCATCGTCGGCACAGCCGGACACATCGATCACGGGAAGACTTCGCTGGTGCGCGCTCTGACGGGCGTGGATGCGGATCGCCTGCCGGAAGAGAAGCGACGCGGGATCACGATTGATCTCGGCTTCGCCGAACTCGACATGGGCGACGTGCGCGTCGGCTTCGTTGACGTGCCGGGCCACGAGCGATTCGTCAAGAATATGCTCGCGGGCGCGCATGGAATCGACTCGGTCGCGCTCGTCGTCGCGGCGGACGAGGGCGTGATGCCGCAGACACGCGAGCACTTCGAGATCGCGCGACTGCTCGACGTGCGAAGCGGTCTCGTCGTCATCACGAAAATCGACGCGGTTGAGGCGGAGATGATCGAGCTCGTGCGATCCGAGATCGAAGAACTAGCCGCCGGATCATTTCTCGAAGGCGCGCCGGTCGTCGCCGTCAGCTCGCGCACGGGCGAAGGTCTGGATGAGTTGAAGCGGACGCTCCGCGAGATGGCCCTGCGCGCGCCCGCGCGTTCATCCGAGTCGGTCGCGCGTCTGCCCGTTGATCGCTCCTTCACGATGCGCGGCTTCGGCGCGGTCGCGACGGGCACGCTCGTCGCGGGCGAGATCGTCGAAGGCGAAGAGTTGGATTTACTGCCGACCGACGTGCGCGCGCGCGTGCGCGGGATACAGGTGCATGGTCGCGCGACAAAGCGCGCCGAGGCAGGCCAGCGCACGGCTGTCAACCTCGCGGGCGTTGAAGCCTCGCAGGTCGCGCGTGGCATGACGCTCGCTCCCGCCGGAAGACTCAGACCGACGCAGGTGATCGACGTGTTGCTCGAAGTGCTTGCCAGCGCGCCGCGACCTTTGCGTTCGCGCGCGCGCGTGCGCGTCCACATCGGCGCGGCTGAAGTGCTGGCGCGCGTGCAGACGCTCGAAGACGCGGGCGAGATCGCTGTGGGCGCGCGAGGCTTCGCGCAACTCAGGCTCGAATCTCCGATCGTCGCACTGCCGGGCGAACGCTTCATCATCCGATCTTATTCGCCGCAGCGCACCATCGCGGGCGGCGTCGTGCTCGATGCCTTCGCCGTGCGCCAGCGCGGTCGCGAACGTCGCGTGGCGCGAGCACGACTCTCTGCGCTCGCAACATCTGACGGGGCCGGTCGCCTCACGCTCTTCGTCGCCAACGCGGGCGAGCGAGGTCTGACACGCGCAGACCTCGCCGCGCGCACGGGCTGGCGCGACGAAGTTCTGGATGAAGCACTCGGCGAAGCGAAACAAGGCGGCTCGCTTGTCGAAGCTGAAGGTATCTTTCTCGCGCGCGAGATTTTTGATCGGTTCATTGCGGCGTCGGTTGCGCAGGTCGAGGCGCATCATGGGCGTGAGCCTCTGCAACGCGGGCTGGCCCGCGAGACTCTGCGCGAGCGCGTCTTCGCGCGCGTCGCGCCGGAAGTCTTCCGCACTGCATTAACCGAAGCGGAGCGCGTGGGCCTGTTAGTAGCCGAGCGCGACGTGGTGCGCGCAGCCTCGTACAGCCTCGAACTTTCAACAGAGGACGAGCAACTGCGCGAATGGCTCGAACAGGTTTACCGCGACGCCGCGTTAGAACTGCCGACGCTCGACGAAGCCTTCGCGCGTGTGTCGGAGGGCAGACGCATCAACCGCGAGCATGCGCGCAAAATCCTGCAACTCCTGATCGAGAGTGGCGCGCTCGCACGCGTCGCCGCCGATCTCTTTGTGCATCGCGACGCACTCGAATCTCTCGTCGTCGCGCTTCGCGATCATGCCGCCACGCGCGCGGCCGACCGTCTGATCGACGTAGCCACCTTCAAAGAGATCGCAGGGGTCTCGCGCAAGTACGCCATCCCGCTCCTTGAATATCTCGACCGCGAGCGCATCACGCGGCGCGCGGGCGACCAACGCGTCGTCCTCTAAAAAGAGAAGGGCAGTTTCGTTTTCGCAGGCACGCCTCGTTTTCGCCCGCGCGCGGCGCGCTATTTCGCCTGTTTTCGGTCGCCTACTTTAATCTTGCTTTCGCGCGCGCGGCGGCGTTAACATGTGCGCCGTCAAACAAGTTCTCGCAGCCGAATTCATACCCCGACAAGTTTGAGACCCGAAGCGTCCGTTGAGAGGTCTTTCGCGAGAGACCACGCCATCATCTGCCAGAAGGAAACGAGCGGAGGTTTACACATGAATCGGACGATGGACATTCTCTACTGGGTGGTCGGCTTGATCGCGGCCGGCGGCGCGATCTGGTACTTCATCAAGTTCCTGCAAGCGCCTGCGCCCGAAGGCGACAGGGCTTCGCTCTGGATCGCCATCGGCGCGGCGGTCGTCGCCTGCATCTGCGCGCTCCTCTACTTCCTGCGTCACATGAATCAGGAAGAGGAGATTCACATCACCGCAGACTAGTCGCGACTCGTCGCGCGTTGTCACACGGACACCTTCCCACACGCGTCTGCGGCGCGCGAGATACGAATATCGCGCGAGTCGTCTGCGTGCGCGTGAGCAACTTGCCGCGCGGAAGTGATCTTATCCCGCAACGCGCATTACTCATCAGCACGCAGGGCACACGCCGCACGGGCCATCGCGCCGGTTCAGACATGAGAGACCGACGTGCGCGCGTGCGGCGTCTGCATCGCGCATCGCGCGCACACGACGGAGGAACTTAGAATCGAAATGACATTCTCCCCAACGCTCGCGCAGGAGCAGATACCGCTCATGCAATCGACTGCGCTCTTTCTGACCATCGTTGTGCTCATCGCCGCCGGTCTTGTCGGCTGGCTCGTGGCGACGGTGATCGGTTTCGCGCGCGCACGCTTCAACACGTCCGCGCGCTGGCTCGCGCTCTCATCTCTGTGCCTGCTCATCTATCACTTGCAGTGGATCGCCTTCGGTCTCTTCGGCAGGAACGAGACAGACCCCGCACGCGTGCTCCGCTTCGGCTCGTTCTTCAACCTGTTTGTCTTCCTCGGCAGCATCTTCGCCATCATTGGCTTTCTACGTTTGAACAACTCACGCGCGCAAGACACGTCGCCCTCGCCCGATCAATTTTGAGACTCTCCGCGCCGGCAAAACTCAGCCTCTTCTATTTCGCGCTCGCGCTCGTCGTGGGCGCGTCGATCTTTCTGAGCGTGAACGATCCGCGCGCGGCGCGAAGAGGGCCGCCCTCCGGCTTCGTGCACACCGCAGGCACGCGCTTCATTGTGGATGGCGAGCCGTTCCGCTACGCCGGAGCAAACGTCGCCGTCATGTATCGCGATGAGGATCGCGCGCTCATGCCGCAGACGCTGCGTCACGCCGCGCAGTTGGGCCTGAAGGTCATACGCGTCTGGGCCAACGGCGAGGGGCGCGCGGAAGACGGCGTCACGTCAATCGGCGGCGACCGCGCCGACTGGCCCCGCACCCACGCTTTCCGGCCCGCGCCCGACGAGTGGAACGAGGAAGCATTCGTACATCTCGACCGCGTGCTCGCCGAAGCTGCGCGCAATCACCTGCGCGTGCAGCTCACGCTCTCGAACTGGTGGCGCGACACGGGCGGCGTCACGCAGTATTTGCGTTGGGCCGGCGTGCGTGATGCGGTTGATGACTCCGCGCCTTACGGCGTCAATGCCGAGCGCGCGTCGGAGTTCTACACGAACGACGTGACGCGTCGCCTCTACCGCGAGCACGTCGAGAAGATCGCGACGCGACGCAACACCGTGACGGGCCTGCTCTACCGCGACGATCCGGCCATCTTCTCATATGAGTTGATGAACGAGGCGCAAGCTCCGACGGGCCGGTGGGCGGAGCGGCGCGCGTGGGTCGCAGAGATGAGCGCGTACTTGAAGTCGCTCGATGCGAATCACATGATCGAGTCCGGCTCGTGGGGCTATCGCACGGCGTTCGAGCGGCGCGCGTGGCTCGAAGAGCAGAAGATCAAGACGCTCGACTACTGCGACGTGCACAACTATCCACGCGATGATCTCGATACCTTCGTCACGTCGCCACAGTCGCTCGCGGAGTTTCTTAAGAACCGCGCGGCTGCCGCGTTCTCGATCAACAAGCCGCTCGTCGTCGGCGAGTTCGGCATGGGAACGGAAGGCTACGAGGGCGCGTCGCAGCTCGATTGGTTTCGCGCCTTCTTCGATGCGGCGCAGCGCGCGGGCGCATCCGGCGCGTCCTTCTGGATTCTCACGCCCGATCCGCGACGCGGCTACGGCATCACCTACACGACCACGCGCGACGAAGACTTGCGCGCAGAGATCGCGCGCAGCGCGCAGGCCCTCGCCGCGAGCAGCGACTTCTCGCCGCCCGCCTCGCTCCTGCGCGCAGGTCAACACCTCATCCCGCGCCAGTTCGAGTTCACGCGCGCCGATGGCGACATGGAAGCGAAGCCAAAGATCGAAGCAGTTAAAGACGACGCGGGCTCGAAGAACGCAAACAGTTCTAACGACGCAAAGAATGCAAACGACGCAAGCGATGTGAAGAACGCGGGCGATGCGAAGAATCCTCACACGCTGCTCTATCGTTTCAAACCGCAGTCCGCCGTGCGGGGCCGGTTTGAAAAACTCGGCGGCGGCGAAGGCTACGTGTGGGGAGCAGGCGTTGGCTTCTTCGAGTACGTCGTCCCTGCGCGCGCAGACTGGCGCAGGGTCTCGGAGATCGTCGTGCGCGCACATCTCCAGCCTGTGATACCGGCGGACGCGCGCGGTCGCTTTCATGCAACGCGCGTCACGCTCTTCGTCAACGAGCGCGACTGCGGCTCGCGCCTCGTCGCGCTTGAGCAGTCGCCCGACGCGCTCATTCAAGAGTGGCATGTAGATTCACTCGCCACGCGCCTCGCAGCCGCGCGTGGCCGGCAGCTCTCGATCCGCTTCGAGGTTCGCGTCGATGCCGACGTACCCTTCGGCATCAACATCTCGAACTTCCCCGAAGGCTACAACGCGGGCGAGACGAAGCCCGTCGAGGTGGAACTGCGTTGAAGGGCCAGAGCGACGCGCACCTGATCGCAAGCGCACAGCCCTTCCAGACTTTCGGACGTTCGTCTATAGGCTGGACGATTCATGGAGGGCGATGACGGCTCATCCTTTCGTCTCAGTGATCGTTCCGGTCTATAACGACCCCGACCGCTTGCAGCTCTGCCTGCGCGCGCTCGAAGGACAGACGTACCCGCCGGGCCTCTACGAGATCGTCGTCATCGATAACGGGTCGGACGAAAGTCTCGCGCCGCACGTTGAAGAGTCGAGCCGCACGCTTCTGTGTTCAGAGGAGCATCCCGGCTCTTACGCGGCACGCAATCGCGGCCTCTCTCTAGCGCGCGGCGAGGTCATCGCCTTCACCGATGCGGACTGCATTCCCGCGAGCGACTGGATCGAGCGAGGGGTCGCACGACTGTTAAGCTCGCCCGACTGTGGTCTGGTCGCAGGTCGCGTCGAGGTGTTCGCCGAAGATCGAGAGCGCGCGACGGCGGTCGAACTCTATGAGATGATCACCTACTTGCAACAGAAGAAGCACGTGGAAGTGGAGAGGTTCGGCGCGACGGCGAATCTGTTCACGTTGCGGAGCGTCTTTGATCGCGTGGGAACTTTCAACGGCGCGATGATGTCGGGCGGCGATGTCGAGTGGGGCCATAGAGTCTCTGCGCTCGGCTACAAAATGCTGTACGCCGATGATGCCGTCGTGTCGCATCCCGCGAGGCGCACTTTCGCGCAGCTCTCGCGCAGGGTGGCCCGCATCGTCGGCGGCTCGTATGCGTTGAAGAAGATCGGCGCGCTTTCGCTCGTCGCGACTTTCCTGCCGCCTGTCAGATACCCGCTCGCGATCTGGAGAGACCCGAAACTCAAGAGTCTGAGGGAGAGAAGCGAAGCTGCGGGAGTGGCCTTCTTCGACCGCTACGTGCAGGCTTGGGAAACGCTGCGGCTCGCGTCGGGACGTAGCCCGCGCAGGTAGAGAGTCGCGTGTGAGAAAGCGCGCGATGTGTTGTGAGAACATATGAGTGCTGGGGCCACGATCAGAGTTACGATTCGTGTAAGCGAAGGAGATATTTTTGCAGCAGGGTGAATGGCGCGACGTGTTCGCGCGCCACAGGCTCATCGGGGCGGAACAATATTTCCGCACCGATCACCTGCAAGCCGATCTCAAGCGTCGCGCGTTGCGGAGTGGGGCGGCGACGCTCGTCTCGCAGGGCTGCAATTTCTTAATCCAACTTGCGGCCACCGCCGTCCTCTCGCGCTTGCTCACGCCGGGCGACTACGGACTCTTCGCCATCGTCTTCGCCATCGTCACCTTCGTCTCGCTCTTCAAGGATTTTGGTTTACAACTGGCTACTGTCCAGCGCGCGGAGATCACGCACGAGCAGGTCAGCACGCTCTTCTGGATCAACCTCGCGATGGGCTGCACCCTGATGTTTGCGACGATGCTCTTCGCACCTGTCGCCGCGTGGCTCTATCGCGAGCCGCGTTTGATGTGGGCCACCGTAGCGATGAGCGTCGCGTTCATCTTCACGGGTCTGGGTAATCAACATCGCGCGCTGCTGCGCCGACAACTGAGTCTGACCTTGTTGTCAGCCATCGAGGTCGTCTCTTTTTTCGTGGGTGTCGTCTTCGCCGTCGTTGCGGCTTTCCACGGCGCGCGCTATTGGTCGCTCGTCGTGATGCAACTCGCGGCGGGGGCCAGCAACACAGTGGGTTTGTGGGTGGCCTGCGGCTGGCGTCCCGGTCGTCCGGTGCGACGCGCGGGCGTGCGCTCGATGCTCTGGTTCGGCGGCCACCTGACGGGCTTCGAGATGATCGGCTATCTCTCGCGCAAGTGCGACGATCTGATCGTCGGTTGGTCTTGCGGCATCGTGCAGTTGGGTTTTTACGATAAGGCTTATCAACTCTTGCTCCTGCCTACGCGACAGTTCGCCTTCCCGCTTGCCAGCGTGACGATCCCACTGCTCAGCCGACTTCAGAGCGAGCCGCGACGCTATCGCGAATGCTTCGAGCGATGCATTCTCTTTGCAGTGGCCCCTGCGATGCCGCTCGTCGCCTTCCTCTTCGTCGTCGCGGACAAAGCGATCCCGTTCGTACTTGGAGATCAGTGGGCCAACTCCATTCCGCTCTTCCGCGTGCTTGCTCCGGCGGCTTTCCTGAGCACCTTGAATTCGGGAGTGGGATGGATTTTCGTTTCGCTTGGACGCACGCGCCGCCAATTCAAATGGTCGCTTGGCGTGTCGCTGCTGACGCTCGTCAGTTTCTTCGTCGGTGTGCGTTGGGGAGCGTTGGGCGTTGCCGCCGCTTATAGCGCGGGTCGCGTGTTGATTCAGTTACCGACGCTGGCGTTCGTCTGCCACGGCTCGCCGCTCAGTTGGAGGGCCATTCTTGAGACCGTCTCCAGACCTGCGCTGGCGGCCCTCGCCGCCGCCGTCGGCCTCTGGTTCATCGACGTGCAACTCTCTTTCATCGACAGTCGCGCGATCAGTTTGACGATTGATGGATTGCTCTACCTTCTCCTGTACCTCGCCGTGTGGATGGCCTTCCCGAATGGCCGGCGCACTCTGCGTGAGACGTTTGCGCTCGCCAAAAGTTTCTGGTGGAAGGGCGCAGAGGCCGGGCAAGTTTGAACCGATCAAGCACGAATCGTTCGTGCGCGCATCAGCGAGTCACATCACATCTCGTTTCGTTAAGATCGACAAACGCATGAAGCGCAAGAGTCAGAGCCGGAGAGAGATCAAGTTGGGCATCGTCGCCAACGAATTTTTCGATCTGCGTCTTGGTCGCATGGGCGGCTTCGGTTGGGCGGCGCGGCAGGTGGCCCGCTGCTTCGTGGATGAGCCGTCGCTCGGCGTTGAAGTGGTCTTCCTGACCAACGCTTTCGGAGTGGGTAACGGACAACCTGAAACATCCGTGCACGGAACGCGACTGGTTTCATTCAACCGTGGGCGTCTGGAAAATCTCAGACGACTGCGCGCGGAGCGACTCGACCTGCTGCTTGGCATCGACTACCGACCGAACTATCGCTTCTTCTACCACGCACTGCCGCGCACGCCGATCGTCAACTGGGTGCGCGACCCGCGCACGCCCGCCGACGTGGCGAAGATCAACACCCTGCGTCTCCCTGAAGCGTGCGCGACGCAACCCGAAGGCGTCGAGCCGATAGACTGCTCATCGCTCGCACGCGTGGTTCGGATGTCGCGCCTGCTCTCTCGCAACGTACTCTTCGCCACGCCCGCGCCGCACCTCGCGCAGAAGTGCGAGGGAGCTTACGGCGTTCGCAAGCGCGAACTCTTCTTCCTGCCGAACATCATCGACCTCGACACTGGCGCGTTGACGAAGAGCACGCGCCCGCGAGTCGTCTTTCTGGGCCGACTCGATCCATGCAAGCGGCCGTGGCTCTTCGTCAAATTAGCGGAGCAGTTTCCGCACGTCGAATTTCTTTTTCTAGGTCGAGCGCACTTCGAGAGCGGCGCGGCGCGGGGAGTTGGAGCGACGCTGCCTAACGTCCGCTTCATGGGCCACGTCGGCGAGGAGGAGAAGGCACGCGCGCTCTCTTCGGCGTGGGTGCTCGTCAACACTTCGATCCACGAAGGCTTGGCGATCAGCTTTCTCGAAGCCCTCGCGTGCGAGACGCCGATCCTGAGTTGTCAGAACCCCGGTGGCATCGCGTCGCGCTTCGGCATCTACACGGGCCACTTCGATGGCGACGGGCTCGAAGGCTTGCCGCATCTCGTCGCAGGCTTGGAACATCTCGTCGGCGACGAAGAGTTGCGCCTGCGTCTGGGGCGCGAGGGCCGAAGTTGGGTGAGAGAGACGCACAGTCGCGCGCATTTCCTCACAGCCTTCCGCGATCTCTGCGCGCGTGCGGGAGTCGCGCTCGGCGGCGACAAGGTGACGTGCGATGAGACGTAAGATGATAAAGGCGTCGATCTCAGTTGTGATCGCGACGCGCGACCGGCGCGAGCTTCTCGCGGAAGCGGTCGAGAGCGTCCGGCATCAAACGTCGAGCGAATGGGAACTGCTCGTCGTTGACGACGCCTCGCGCGACGACACGCAGGCGTGGCTCGCGAGCCTGAACGATGAGCGCGTGCGCGCTTTCAGACTAGACGAGCACTCGGAACGATCCGTCGCACGCAACCGGGGCTTGGAGGAGGCGCGCGGCGAGTTCGTCATGTTCCTCGATGATGATGATCGGCTGCGTCCGCAGGCCCTCGCGTATCTGGTCGAGTCTTTGCGTCGCGATGCGCGTGCGGTGGCGGCGGTCGGCGCGCGCGTGAAGTTTAAGGAAGGGGTTTACGCGACGAGGATCAATCATCCGGTGCGCCTGTCGAAGCGACTGATCTGGCCCTCGTTGAAGACGACGAGAAGAGAGATCGTGCCGGAGTTGCTGGCGGGTTGGGGTTGGTCGGCCGTCTCCGGGCAGACGCTCTACCGCACGGATGTGGTGAGGCGCGCGGGAGGCTATCCGGCTGATGTGGTCGTCGTCGAGGACAGGGCGTTGTGGCTGCGCGTCGCGCGCCTCGGCACGGTCGTGGTACTGCCCGACGTTGTGCTTGACTATCGAGACCACGGAGGGCAATGGCGTCCCGCGAATCTTTTCGAGATGCGCCGCGAAGTCTTCACACGCTTCATCGCGGAACTTCCCGAAGAAGCTCAGACTAGCGCGCGACGGGCGCGAGCGGGCGGCGAGTGTTTGTATCGCGCCGACGCGGAGTTCGAACGCGCTCGTTACGGAGTCGCGTTGATCTGTTATCTCAAGTCGTGCGTGGTGGCCCCGCAACTTTTTTTATCGCCGCTCACGGCTCCGGCGATCATGCGCGCTGCCGTGTCTTCGCTTGCGCGCCTGTTGCGTCTGCGCGTGGCGAGGAAAGAGAAGTCTTACGGATCATGAGAGTCGCAATCTTAGTGACGGACTTCCCGTCCGTCTCCGAGACTTTCATCCTCAATCAGATCACGGGGCTCTTGGATCGCGGGCATGAGGTAGCCATCTTCGCCGAGCGGGAAGGTGAACGCTCACCCGTTCACCCAGACGTTGAGAGGTATGATCTTTTAAGCATCACTTCTTACGAGAGGATGCCGCACAAACGCCTGCGGCGACTGTTGAATAGTCCGAAGCTGCTGCTGACGCGCGACCATCGATCTTTCATCGTGCGCCTGCGCGCACTGAACTTCTTCAAGCACGGCGCGCAAGCCGCATCGCTCAAGCTGCTCCACGCGGCGTCGCAGTTTGCGGACAGTAAGCCTTACGACATCATCCACTGCCATTTCGGATCGAACGGCGTGAAGGGCGCGCTGCTGCGAGACGCGGGCGCACTTCGCGGCAAACTCGTGACGAGCTTTCACGGCTACGATCTGAGCGCCTACACGAAAGAGCGCGGGGCGAAAGTTTATCAAACGCTCTTTCGCAAAGGAGACCTCTTTCTGCCCGTCAGCGAACGCTGGAAGGCGAGGCTCGTCGAGATGAATTGTCCGCGCGACAAGATCAAGACGCATCGATCTGGAATCGATCTGGATGCGTTTGCGTTCAGAGAGCCACACGCGCCCGCCGATGGCCGCGTCGCGCTGATCACCGTCGCGCGGCTTGTCGAGAAGAAGGGTTTGGAATACGCCGTCCGCGCCGTCGCGCAACTGATCAAGGAGGGCCGCCTGATCGAATACGACATCATCGGCGATGGCGCGCTGCGCGAATATCTACAGAGCGTGATCGACGAGGCAGGTATGGGCGGGGCGATCCGGCTCGTGGGATGGAAGTCGCGTGCGGACGTGCGCGAGATGCTGCGCAGGTCGCACATCTTTTTAGGGCCGAGCGTGACGGGCCACGACGGTGACGAAGAAGGCATTCCGGTCTCGTTGATGGAAGCGATGGCGACGGGGCTGCCTGTGGTCTGCACCGCGCACAGTGGAATCCCGGAGTTGGTGCAGGACAGCGTCTCAGGCTTTCTCGTCCCCGAACGCGACGCGCTCTCTCTGGCGGAGAGGTTGAGTTTCTTGATCGACCGCGAAGATTCGTGGCGCGAGTTGGCCCGACGCGCCCGCTCCGTCGTCGAAGAGCGGCACGACATCGGGAAACTTAACGACGAGCTGGTGGAAATCTATCGTCGGCTCATCTACAGCGATTGACGTGCATGATGGTTGCGTTTAGCCATGTGGAAATGGTCATCGACTTGATTAAAATGGTAAAAACGTCTATTAGCTATCGTTGTTAATTCTCAAGGCGGGAAGAGCTTTCTTCGATTCATGATTGAACCCGACAACAAACGTGTCGTCATCATAGGCGGGGGGCCTGCGGGACTGACGGCGGCTTACGAACTATGTAAAGCAAAGGTCGCCTCCGTCGTGCTGGAAAAAGATACGTTGACGGGCGGGCTGTCTCGAACCGTCAGTCACAAGGGCTATCACTTCGACATCGGCGGGCACAGGTTCTTCACGAAGGTCAAAGCGGTTGACGATCTGTGGAGAGAGGTGTTGCCCGACGGTGACTTTCTTCGCCGCAAGCGGCTCTCGCGCATCTACTACAACAACAAGTTCCTGCATTACCCTCTGCGCTTTTCGTCCGCTCTCTTCCACATCGGCATCGCCAACGGCCTGCTCATTCTGCTCAGCTACCTGCGCGCCCAAATTTTTCCAGAGAAGCAAGTCAAGACGTTTGAGCAGTGGGTCGTCAACCGCTTCGGGCGACGCTTTTATCAACTCTTCTTTAAGACTTACACGGAGAAGGTCTGGGGCATTCCCTGTGAAGAGATTACCGCCGACTGGGCGGCGCAGCGAATTAAAGACCTCTCGCTCGCCGCGACGATCAAAAATCTCTTCTTTAAGCAGCGAGCAAACGATAAAGGAACGATCATTAAAAGTCTCATCGAGGAGTTTGACTATCCGCGACGGGGGCCCGGCATGATGTGGGAGAAGATGTCGAGCCTCATCGTCGAGCGCGGGGGAATGGTTCGACGCAAGACCGAGGTTCAAAGCATCGAGTGGAGTGACGGCAAGGTTGACCGGCTCGTCATCGATTGTAATGGGGAGAGAGAAACGCTGGCTGGCTCGCACTTCATCAGCAGTATGCCGATACGCGAGTTGGTGCAGAGTCTCGATCCGCCTGCGCCTCCCGAAGTGCGTAGGGCCGCCTCGAAGCTCAACTACCGCGACTTCATCACGGTCGTCCTGATCATCAATCGCCGCGACATCTTCCCCGACAACTGGCTCTACATACATGACCCCGACGTGAAGATGGGGCGCATACAGAATTTTAAGAACTGGAGTCCGCAGATGGTCGCAGACCCGGAGAAGACCTGTCTGGGGCTGGAGTATTTCTGTTTCGAGGGCGACCAACTGTGGACGATGTCCGACGCGGAGTTGATCGAGCTGGGCAAGACGGAGATCGAGAAAGTGTGTCTGGTGCAGGCGTCCGAGGTTGAAGAGGGAGTGGTCGTCAGAGTTCCCAAAGCGTACCCCGTTTACGATCACACTTATAAGGAAGCGTTGTCCGTCATTCGCAGCTTCTTGAACGAGCTTGAGAATCTACAACTCGTCGGGCGCAACGGAATGCACAAGTACAACAATCAGGATCACTCGATGCTGACGGCGATGCTGGCCGTCAAAAATATCTTGGGCGCGAGTCATGATCTATGGGCCGTCAACACGGAAGAGGAGCACCTTGAGGAGCCCACAGGCAATGCGGAGGCACAGCAGTACAGACTTCTCGCCTCTACACAGCCGTTCGTTCCCGAACGAGTGCGACGGTTGGGAGATGCGGCGTTGGAATCTGAAGTATGAGAACAGGCCCTGTTTGATGCAGAGACGAATTTTGTGAGCGACAGTCCATACATTTCCGTCATCATCCCCGTTCGCAACGGCGGCGCCCATTTCGACGAGTGCCTGAGCGCGTTGCTCGCGGGCGGCGAAGAGTGCGAGATCATCGTCGTTGACGATGCTTCGACGGATGAGAGCGCAAACGTCGCGCGCCGGCGCGGAGTCAAAGTGTTGCAACTCGACTCGCGACGCGGGCCCGCCGCCGCACGCAACCGAGGCGCGCGAGAGGCGCGCGGCAGCGTTCTGCTCTTCATAGACGCGGACGTTCGCGTGCGAGCCGAGACGGTCGCGAAGGTCGCAGAGCATTTTCGACGCAACGCAAATCTGACGGCCCTCTTCGGCTCTTACGATGATGCTCCGGCGTCCGCAGACTTCGTCTCGCAGTATAAAAATCTCTCGCATCACTTCGTTCACCAGCAGGCGCGTCCGCAGGCGGAGACTTTTTGGACGGGCTGCGGAGCCGTGCGGCGCGAGGCGTTCCTGCGGATCGGTGGGTTCGACGAAGAACGTTACGCCGAGCCTTCGATTGAAGACATAGAGTTAGGATACAGATTGCGACGCGAAGGCTACGCCATTCTGTTAGACAGGGAATTGCAGGTTCAGCACTTGAAGAGATGGACGTTCTCTAGTCTGCTTCGGGCCGACATCTTCAAGCGGGCCGTGCCGTGGTCGAACTTGATGCTTGAGCGCGGACATCTGACCAACGATCTCAATACGAGTATGCACGAGCGCGCGTGCGCCTTCGCTACTATCTCTGCGCTCACGCTGTTGGCCCTCGGCTTTGCCTCTCCTTTTTTTCTCGTCCCTGCGCTTCTACTATTGATATCCGTCTTCATTCTCAATCGAAAAATGTACTCCTTCTTCCTGCGCCGACGTGGCGTCCTTTTCCTTGCGGGGGCGGCTGCGCTTCATCTCCTCTATTACTGCTACAGCAGCAGTGTCTTCGCTCTTTGCTACATGACTCACATCTTGAGGAGAAGAAAGACGACGCTGGCCGCCGGGGAGTTTGAAGTTTCAGGTTGATGATCTTTCGGCCCTCTGCCGCGCACTTCTCTTGCGCCTTCGGCTCTCTGCTCTCATGCAAACTAAAACTTTGCGGTTCTCTATTTGATGAGACGCTCGTGCGCCGCAGCCTTCGTCACGCGCTCCGCATTGGCCGCTCTCCTTGAAAGATAGAGGTCGATCAGGGAGACAGCCGCGCAAGAGCTGAAGAGAAAGATCAGCGACAGCATGTAGAGCAGGTAGCGTCCGTCCCAGTCGGCAAAGGTAAGGGCCACCACGAAGAGATGAGCGATGATGGTTAAGATGAGGAGATGGGCCAGAGATCGGTCGCGGTTGAGTTTCAAACCGATCAAAGCGAGTAGGTAGAGAAGTGGCAGGGTTAGCCACAGTCCGATGTTGTGTCTGGATGAATAGAAGGGCCGGACGTGGATCAACTCGATAGAGACACGTGTGATAGCCAGACGAAAGGATGCTAGAGGGTGGCGGGCTGCGTAGCCCAGTGCGCCACACCATTGACCTTTGATGGGCGCGGCATCGCGAGGCATGGCGACGCGCCACTGAGGTATCCCAGTGATCCCGTTGCGTAATGTCACTTCTGGATGAGCGTTGCTGCTGGTCGGATAAAATCGCGCAACCGTGATTGTTCCCAAGACGAGCGCGATGATGATGCCTGCGTTAGTCAACCATCGAAGACTTCGACGTGAGATCGCGCGACTGACTAGATAGAGCACGGCGACTGCCAACAGAAACAGCCCGTTCGGTCGCACCAGCGCGGCGAGTCCGAGCGACGCGAGCGCAACGACATACCATTGTCGCCCGCGTCTCGCTGCCGTGTGGACGCACCACACGCTCAGGATAACCAGAGAGATGTAGAGTGAATCGGTCAAGATAAAAACGTGCCAGCGCGCGATATCCGGATTGACGACGAACAACGTGGCCGCCATGAGTCCGCACATGCGTCCATGTAGTCTCCGGCCCAGATCGTAGAGCGCGACGGCAGCGAGTGCGGCGAAGCAGAGTTGGATAAGGACGACACCCGGCAGGCCCGCTCCGGCGAATTGGCAGAGGGCGATCAGCAGCGCATAGCCTGCGTAAGACATTTGCTGGCCCTGAAGCGGAAGCCCTCGAAGTAAGTTTTCCGCGCCCTCCAAATATCTGGGGGAATCATCTCCAAGACTAATCCCACTGCTGATGAGGATCGATAGATTCACCAACAGGAAGAGAGAGACGAGCGTCGCGCCCGCCAGAGTTGAATACTTGGAGAGACGATCTGTTCTTCCGTCAGACTTTTCCATCGAGTCGGAAAGATTTACTTGCATCTTCAAATGCACGCATTCTATTTTACGCGAGCTTGTCTCCGCCACCATCTTCTAATGATCAAAACTCGGTTGATATCGGATTTGAATAAGGAGCGCGATCAGTTTGTACATGACAACCCTCTCTAAGATAACAACGGCTCGCACATGACAACTCTCAAGGTTGGACTCATCGGCTGCGGCCATATCGCGCAGAGAGCGCACCTTATTAATCTCAAGGCGTCGCCCTGTGCTGAGCTAGTCGCGTTTGCCGAGACTGAGACGGAGCGACGACAAGCGACTGCGCGTCTCGTGCCGAAGGCGACGGCTTTCGCGAGTTATGAGGAGATGTTAGACAGGGCGGACGTGGAAGCCGTGGTCATCTGCCTGCCGAACGCGCTTCATGCGACGGCGGCCATCGCCGCGCTGGAGAGAGGCAAGCACATCTATCTGGAGAAACCTCTCGCGATGAACATTGACGAGGCGCGCGCGGTGATTCGAGCATGGCGAAGCGCGGGAGTCGTCGCCATGATGGGGTTCAATTATCGCTTCAATAAACTTTACGAGTCGGCGCGAGAGCACGTTCATGCGGGCACGCTCGGTCAAACGCTCTACGCGAGATCGGTCTTCTCCACTGCCCTGCAAGACTTGCCGTCGTGGAAACAGTCTAGACGAAGCGGCGGCGGCGTGCTCTTCGATCTCGCTTCTCATCATTTCGATCTGCTGCGCTACTTCTTCGGGCGAGAGGTGAGCGAAGTCTGCGCTGAAATCCAGTCGCACAAGAGCGAAGGCGATAATGCGTTTGTTCAAATGCGTCTCGCCGATGGAACGACGGCCCAATCCTTCTTCTCGACGAGCGCGGTCGAAGAGGACAGCTTCGAGATTTACGGAGAGAAGGCCAAGCTGAGCATTGATCGCTACTCCTCACTTGAGGCTCGCATCACACCGCAGACGTTGGATGGCCTTCGTGTCAGACAGTTGCGTCATGGACTGAAGAGTTTGAGCGGCAGTCGCTACCTGCTTGAAAAAATGCGCGCACCATTGCACGAGCCTTCCTATCGCGCCGCGCTCTCAAGATTCGTCTCCGCCGCGCAGACCAACGCGCAGCTCGGGCCGGATTTATTTGATGGTTACCAGAGCCTCGCGTTGATCGAAGCGGCAGAGGAGTCTGCTAGAACGAGAAGATGGATTCAGTTGAAGCAACAGTTAACGGAAGTAGCTTGAGAGAGTTGGCCGGAGGGATGAAGTTGAATAGTTTACCCGCCATGTCCGTGATAGTCGTGACGCCTGATAACTACCAGACAGTGCGTAAAACTATCAGACATCTAAGAGCGCAGAAGATTAGAGACCGCATTGAGATCGTGCTGGTCGCGCCGTCTTTGGATGAACTCGGAGCGGACGAAAAAGAGTTGAGCGAGTTTCAAGGGTTCAGCGTCGTCGCCGTCGAACATATGCGTTCGACGGCGAGAGCGCGCGCGGCCGGTGTGCGCAAAGCTCGCGCGCCGGTAGTGGCCTTCGCCGAAGATCATGCTTTTCCCGCTCCGGGCTGGGCTGAGGCGCTCATCAAGGCTCACAGCCAAGAGTGTGCGGCGGTGGGGCCCGTGATGGCGAATGCCAATCCCGGCAGCCTGACGAGTTGGGCCAACCTGCTCGTCGAGTATGGCCCGTGGCTCGAACCGCGCGCGGGCGGCGAGGTCGAACATCTACCCGGACACAACGGCTCGTACAAACGCGACGTGCTGCTCGAATACGGCGAGCGACTCGAAGAGATGCTCGCCGCCGAGAGCATCCTGCAATGGGATTTAAGGGCCAGAGGGCATCGACTCTATCTCGAACCGAAGGCGCGCACGTTCCACGAGAATTTCACCGCGCCGCTCTCGTCAGTCGTCTTGCGATTCCACGGGGGCCGCCTCTTCGCCTCAGCGCGCGCGCGCCACTGGTCTACTGGTCGGCGCATACTTTTTACTTGCGCTTCTCCACTGATCCCCCTATTACGCTTCTCTCGTCTCGTGCGCGAACTCGGTCGCGAGGGCCGCCCGCGCCACTTGTTGCCGCGACTCGCTCCAATGCTCTTCACTGCGCTGGTCTTCGATGGCGTAGGCGAGATGGTCGGCTACGCCTTCGGCGCGGGTCGCGCGATGGCGATCCTGTCCGACATGGAATTTCATCGTCAGCGTTACATGAAGCAGAGCGTTGGACGAGATAGTCAGAGAAGGGTTGTCACGGACAGTTGAGCTTGTCGTCATCACAACGGGATAGTGACATGGAGGACGGCAAACAGTCTCCTCTCTTCTCGATCATCATTCCAACCTACCAACGCACGGCGCAACTCGCTTCCTGTCTCGAAGCGATCACACGTCTCGACTATCCGCTTGAGCGATTTGAAGTCATCGTCGTTGATGATGGCAGCGCGACGCCGCCGGAAGAGTTGATCGCATCGTTTCGCGAGCGCATAGACGTGCAGCTATTGACGCAGCCGCACGCTGGCCCGGCGGCGGCGCGAAACACCGGCGCGGCGCGCGCGCGCGGCGACTGCCTTGCGTTCACGGACGATGATTGTCTGCCTGAGCGCAACTGGCTGCGAGCCTTCGCCGCGCGTCTCGTCGAGAGGCCGGAACAGTTGATCGGCGGGCGCGCGCAGAACGCGCTCGCGCAAAATATTTATTCCGCCGCAAGTCAGACGATCATCGATGTCGTTTACGAACACTTCAACGAAAACGGTGAAGCGCACTTTTTCGCTTCCAATAACTTTGCTGTTCCCGCCAGAGGGTTCAGGGCCATCGGCGGCTTCGATGAAAAGTTCGTTACCTCAGAGGATCGCGACCTCTGCGACCGTTGGCTGCGACACGGTTACAAAATGACCTACGCCCCCGAAGCCTTGATCCAACACGCGCATCCGCTCACGCTTCGTTCGCTCTGGCGACAACATTTCGGTTACGGGCGCGGGGCCTTCCGTTTTCATCGCGCCAGAAGAGAACGCGGCGCGGAGCGTTTCAAGCCGGATCGCAATTTCTATCTCAAACTGTTACGTCGTCCGTCTTCAAACGGGAAGGGAACGAGAGCTTGCGCGCTCACGGCCCTCGTCGTGTGGACGCAGTTGGCGAGCACGGCGGGCTTTGCTTATGAAATGCTCAGGCGGCGGGAGATGTTTTAAGAGATAACGAGTGATTGATGGGCCGGTGGCAAACGAAGAGTTCGGCTCGAATGAATTGAGATGCAGCGCAGGACTTGAACCATGAGTCGATGCTTAGTGTGAAGACTCCATCAAGTGTCGTTCGAGGATGTACTGTGCTAACAACTCGCCGATTCTTCTGTGAACCGTCGCGGAAGGATGAGAGTCGAACTTACTGGCCCTGAATTGTTCTGGAGTAAACTCACTCTGAAGCGATGAGAGATCGACGAACGGAACGTCATCCGTTTTAAGCTGCGCGGGAAGATTGACGAATCTGCCGAGCGACGTAGGCAGCAGAACGATGGCGTGCGGCAGCGCATGTCGCTTTGCCGTTTCCGAGAAGCGTTTGATGAATGAGTAAGATTCCGGCAGCGCGCCCTTTGAGAGAGTCTCTTGCGCCTGTCTGCTGCCGGACTGTGGAGAGGTGATGATGTCTCTCAGTAAATATAAGAGATGGACTTTTCTTAGGTAGAGTCTGACGCGCGAGTCTTTCGGCAGGAAGCCGGAGAGCTTGTTATCCGTCAAATATCCCGAAGCATCGACGGATGGTGTTCGAGAGAGATCGAAATCCGCAGGGATGATAGCCATTAGAACCAAGTCCGGCTCGACCTTCAACATTCTCTCTTCCAGCGTCGCCGCCATCACCTTCACGCTGTAAGCCGACGCGCCGTAGTTGAACACCTTGACTCTCAGTGCGCTCTGCTTCTGATTGAGAATATCTTCGAGCGTCTGCGGATAAGTGTCCTCCGTCTTTCGCACACCTTCGCCGAAGGTGACGGAGTCGCCGACGATGGCGATTCTATATTCACCCGGCTGATGAGGTGCGTACTGCGCGCCCGCAACTTTCGAGCGCAGACCGAGACTATCCGTATTGATGAGGGCCAGCCCGCGCGCTCTGGCATCTTGGAGGTTCGGCTTGTGTATGTAAGGAATGTCTGTCGAAGCAGCGAAAGCCGTATAGATGGGATCGCAAATGTGATGTTCGGAATAGCCCCAGACTCTAACTCCGATTTCGAGCAGGACTGAGGTTGCGATAAACAGATAAACTACGAAGAGTAGTTTCTTGAGCGGTCTTATCTTCATCCGGCGCGGCGAGGGAGGTCGGCGTAGCGCGGGTTTAAAGCGTGGTCTTCAACATAGAATCTCAGACGGGTGACTGTGCATGATCACTGTCAGGCATGATCACCCTGTCTCTTCTCGTCTCGTCTCTTCTGCGTATCTTGTTCCTTATCGTTGAAGCCTTTGATTAACGCTACCGCTTCGTCGTAACCCAGGCCGGTTCTGATGACATCTTTAACATTCTTATGCTTGGTCGAGACATCCGTGTTGTGCCTCGTCACTTGATATCTAATGGACTCGTCACCTTCCGGCTTATCCTTTTGTCCCGGCATCGGTTGTATCGTGTACCTGTACATTTGATCGCTCCTAGATAAGTTCAAACTGGCAAGAGCGCGCCGCGACGGCCACTCCATTAACATCAATCACTAGCCACGCTTCTTGTCCGGTCTAGCTAGAAAACCACGTTGCGACGGGATTATCTTGGAGGAAGGAATCTGTTCTTTACGGACACTATCTCGCTCCAAGTTCTTCTTTTCCACCGCCTCCCTGATCCGTTTCTTCGCGCGTTTATTCATGACGACGATTATACCGTAAAAGATAAGTTTGCATCATCTCAGGCAGGACGATCAAGGATCGTCGTCTCACCCTGCGACCGTCGAATCACCTTAGCAGTCGCGCCGCCTCGCGCGCGTAGTAGGTGAGGATGATGTCGGCCCCGGCGCGACGAATGCTGGTCAAAGTCTCCAACATCACGCGCTCTTCGTCGATCCAGCCGCGCTCGGCGGCCGCTTTGATCATCGCGTACTCGCCGGAGACGTGATAAGCGGCGAGCGGGAGATCGAAGCGGTCGCGCACCGTCTTCAAGATGTCGAGATAGCAGGTGGCGGGCTTGACCATCAAAAAGTCCGCTCCCTCTGCGTAGTCGATCTCCGCTTCACGCATCGCCTCGCGCGCGTTCGCCGCGTCCATCTGATAGGCGCGCCGGTCGCCAAACGCGGGCGCGCTCCCCGCCGCCTCGCGAAAGGGGCCATAGAACGCGGAAGCGTACTTGACCGCGTATGACATGACGGCGACGTGCTGCAAGCCGGACGAGTCGAGCCCTTCGCGGATCGCCGCGACCTGACCATCCATCATCGCCGACGGCGCGACGATGTCTGCGCCCGCCTCCGCCTGACTGACAGCCGTCTGCGCGATCAACTCAAGCGATTCGTCGTTCAAGACCTCGCCCTCGCGCACCACGCCGCAGTGACCATGCGACGTGTACTCGCACAGGCACGTGTCCGCGATCACGATCATCTCCGGCACGCTTTTGCGCACCGCGCGGATCGCCTGCTGCACTATTCCATCGCGCGCGTATGCGCCGGTCGCCGTCTCGTCCTTCGATTCGGGCAGACCGAAGAGGATGACCGCCGGGATGCCGAGATCGAACGCCTCCGCAGCGTCGCGGGCCACCTCATCGACCGACAGGTTGAAGACGCCCGGCATCGAAGAGACCTCGCGCCTGATGCCCTTGCCCGGGCACGCGAAGAGCGGCAGCACCAAATCCTGCGGCGCGAGTCGCGCCTCGCGCACCATCGCACGCAGGCCCTCGCGCCGACGCAAGCGTCGCGGTCTATGAATCATGTCAGTCATCGCTAAGCCCTTCTCATCGAATCAAGCATCGACGTGAACTCTCGTCTGCCCCGCGCCGATGATACGCACACGCCAACGCGCGCGCAAACCGACGCCGAACGGGGCCACTCCTCCACGCGTCGGCGAGCCTGCTTGACCTTTTTACATTGCTACTTATAAATTGAATCACACCAGCATGGCGGGGTAGCTCAGCCGGTTAGAGCATCGGATTCATAACCCGAAGGTCGGGAGTTCGAGTCTCCCCCCCGCTACCAGTTAATGAAATTAGCGGCAACGAATCTCTTTCAGAGCGTTGCCGCTATTTTCTTTGCCGCTCATGTCGGAGCTATCACTCATTCAAGTCGTTCGAGATCGAGTGATCGCTTGCGCTTCGATGCGACTCGAAGCTAACGCAGGTACTGATCGAACCATGCGGCGGAACGTTTCAGCACGTCGCGACGGTGGGCCGGTTGCGAGATGGCGTGACCTTCGCCCGCGTAGATCATCAACTGCGTCGGCACGCCGAGAGATTTCAGCGCGTGCCAGAACTCGAAGGACTGCGGCGCGGGACACTCCTTGTCGCGGTCGCCTACAAGCACGAGCGTCGGCGTCTTGACGTTCTTGATGAAAGTGATCGGCGCGCTCTTGACATAGACCGCCGGATCGTCATAGACCGATGCGCCGAAGAAAGGGATCATCCACTGATCGATCTGATTCTCGCCGTAGTAGCTCTGCCAGTTGGCGATGCCTGCGCCTGCCGCCGCCGCGCGGAAACGATTGGTCTGCGTCACCGCAAACATCGTCATGAAGCCGCCGTAGCTCCAACCCGTGACGCCGATCCTTTTCTCATCAACCGGCGCGCTTCTTAACACTTCACTGACGCCCGCGAGTATGTCGCGCAGGTCGCCGCCGCCGAAGTCTTTGACGTTGGCGCGCGTGAACTCTTCGCCCTGCCCGTAGCTGCCGCGCGGGTTCGGGAAGAAGAGAAAGTTGCCCGCGCTCGCCAAAGGCAGGGGCAGTCCGAGCCCGCTCCCCCAACGCGGAGATAGTTGCGAAGAGGGGCCACCATGAATGACGACGACCATCGGATACTTGCGCGACGGATCGAAGTTCTGCGGATAGAGCAGCCAACCTTGCACGCGCTGCCCGTCGCTCGTCCAGTGCAAACTCTTCGCATCGCCCCATCCCGGTTTAAGATTCGCGTTCGCGTGCGTCAACTGTCGCCATGAGCCGATCTCTCCGGCCCAGACTTCGGGTGGATGTGTGAAGGTGTGACGGATGACGGCGGAAGTTTTGCCGTCGCGCGCGATGGAGAGACTGACGCCGCTCGATTGCGTGATTGTCTCATCGCCTCTCCAGATCGATGTGACCCGTCCGCTCGCGAGATCGAGCGTCGCCGCGCCGCAGCCTCCATCCATGTGCTCTGTGAAGAGAATCTGATTGCCCGACGATGTCCACGCGAGCCAACTCGCGGAAGCCTTCATGCCGTTCGTCAGATTGCGCGCCTCGCCACCCGATGACGAGATATTGTAGATGTCTCCGCCCGTCACGCCTTCGTCGCTCATCAGTCCGCCGATGAAAGCGATGCTGCGTCCGTCGGGCGAGAAGTGCGGTCGCTCGATCTGCATCGAGGGCCTGAGGATCGAAGTTGTCTCGCCGGTCTCGACGTTGACATTGTAGAGCTGCGCGATGAACCAGTTGTTGTCGCCTGAACCGTGCGCGGCTGTGGCGACGAAGCGCGTGCCGTCCGGCGACCAATCGTAGTCGTAGATATAAAGATCGGCAGGCGTGACTTGCCGCACCTTGCCCGTCGCTACATCGACAATCGCGAGACGCTGTTCATCAACCTGCTCTTCGATGAGTCCGGCGGGAGCGGCGGCGGCTTGCGTGGGGCCAGCCGCTTGCGTCGCGTTCTCCGTGAAGAGGAAGGCGAGCGACTTGCCGTCGGGCGACCATTGCGGCGTCGCGAGCAGCCCGACGAGCGCGGTCAACTTCCTCGCGCTCATGCGTCCGCCGCGTCCAACGTCGGCGACGTAGAGTTGCAGTTGCCCGGGGCTGTCTTTATCTGAGAGGAACGCGAGCCGGTGGCCGTCGGGCGACCAAGCGATGTCGTGTTCCGCGAAGTCGGCTGCGCCGTCTCCCGCAGAGATGCGCGACTCTGCGCCGCTCTCTCTTAGTCCAACGACGTAGATCGCGGAGTTGCCGGTCGGCGTGTTGCTGCGGTCGAGCGTTGCGACAGACCAAGCGACCTTCGTGCCATCCGGCGAGATCACAGTCTCGTTGATCGCGCGCGTGGCGACGAGCGTGTCAATCGCTTGATCGACCGACATGGACGGCTGCGCGCCGCGCGCGTTCAGCCACGCGCCGCACACGAGCAACGCGCCAAGAACCATCGACAGGAGAGCAACATTTCTTCTACGCATCTTCGGGCCTCCTCGATCTTCGTTTGATTCGTCGCGCATTATCTCATGCGTCGAGCGTTTGCGACACGGCCCGGCCATCAATGAAAGCAAGAAGCAGCAGCGATGTCTTTCGAGACAAGCTGCTGCTTTCGATCTTGAGCCGTTGATGTGGCGCGCCCGGCTGTTACCTGTATCTACTGTTACCTGTATCTATAAGTGATGCGCCCGCGCGAGAGATCGTAGGGCGACATCTCGACGCTGACGCGGTCGCCCGTGAGAATGCGTATGCGGTGCTTGCGCATCTTGCCGGAAATCTGTGCCAGTACGACGTGCTCGCTGCCGTCGAGCTTCACTTTGAAGAAGGCGTTGGGCTGCTTGTCGATGATCACGCCCTCGGCGGGGATTAAATCTTCTTTAGACAATAACTGCTCTCCTTTGTTAAATCGTTTGCTTGGCCCTACTCGTCTGAGCCTATCTTCATCTTTAAGCGAAAGCCTCCGACACTGTTCGAGTGCCGGAGGCTTTCGCGGAAAGAGAGTCGCCCGGCGTTGTGGGCTTGAAGAGTTAGTAGCGGTTGCCGCCACCACCACCGCCGTAGCCGCCGCGACCACCGCCGCCGCCGCCACCGCCGCGATTGCCGCCGCCGCCGAAGCCGCCACGGTTACCGCCGCCGCCGCCGCGATCTTCGCGGGGCTTGGCTTCGTTGACATTCAGAGCGCGACCGCCGAGGTCTTGACCGTTGAACTTCTGGATCGCCGCCTCGCCCTCTTCCTTCGAGGACATTTCGACGAAGCCGAAGCCGCGCGAGCGGCCCGTGTCGCGATCTTCCACTACGGAAGCCGACTCGACCGTGCCCGCCTGCGAGAATAGTTGCTGCAAGTCCTCGCTCGAAGTGTTGAACGAGAGATTGCCGACGTAGAGTTTCATAGACATGTGTTGTGTACCTTCCCCCTGTGGGGTGTCGAAAGAAGCTGTCGAAGTAAAGCGGCTTCGTCTTAGACGGTGGCGGCGAAGGCTCGCGTTCGGATGCTCTCTGAGAAGGAGCGGCTTCTGAAAGTTATGACCAGCCTGCTCTCGGACTATCCAAACGCCGCAGCCCTCCGGGGCGTGGGCGCGTCACCGTTGACGCTAGAGAGAAGGAACCTGCCAACTAGGATGCCCTACTTCATACGCCGGTTGCAAGTGCGCGCGCGCCCTCTTGCGCCGACCCACTCCTGTTTCTTTTCTGTTTCGCTCCATTGCGCTCTTGAGAACTTACATAACTATTACAAACAGACGAGCCGCGAGTTGCTACGATGTCCGGGTCGCGAGCGTCCAATCAAACGTGAACGCGATGAGCGTCAAACTATAGGGGGACTCATGCAAAGAGAGATAGAGTTGACGGACGACAAGGCGAGGCACTTCAACTGGACGACGGCCACCTTCATGACCATCTTCCATCTGGGCGCGATAGCCGCGCTCTTCATGTTCAGTTGGAAGTCGCTCGCCGTCACGGTCGTACTGTGGTGGGTCGCGGGCAGTCTCGGCGTCGGCATGGGCTTCCACCGCCTGCTCACGCATCGCGGTTATAAAGTTCCGAAGTGGGTCGAGTATTTCCAGACGCTCTGCGGCGTGCTGAGTCTCGAAGGCGGGCAGATCGACTGGGTCGTCACGCACCGCATACATCACGCGCACACGGAGGAGTCCGGCCTCGATCCGCACACGCCGCGCGACGGCAAGTGGTGGGCGCACATGGGCTGGATTCTGCGCGGCACGGCACAGCAGCACGGCGACGATGTGATGCGCCGCTACGCGCCCGACTTGATGCGTGATCGCTTCCACGTCATCGTCAATCAATTCTATTGGATTCCGCTCGTCGTCCTCGGCATCGTGCTCTTCGCCTTCGGCGGTTGGTCGATGCTCTTCTGGGGCGTCTTCCTGCGCGTCACCGTCAACCTGCACGCGACTTGGCTCGTCAACTCTGCGACGCACCTCTGGGGCTCGCGTCGCTTCAAGACGACCGACGACTCGACCAATCTCTGGTGGGTCGCGCTGCTCACCTTCGGCGAGGGCTGGCACAACAACCACCACGCGCACCCGCGCGCCGCACGCCACGGTCTCGCGTGGTATGAGATCGACCTCAACTGGTGGGGCATACGCACGCTGCAACTGCTCGGACTTGCCAAAGACATCAAGCTCATCAGCCGACAGGCGATCACTGCGGCGGCTCAAACCGAGCCCGTCACACTGCGCCGCGCGGCGTAAACTGAACGCGGAAGTCGGAACGATGAAGGATGAAGTGAGAGAAGAGGTCTTCACTTCATCGTTCATCGTTTCGACTTCATCGTTTACAATGCCTCCATGCGCATCGGTGGTCGCCGCAAGTCGGTCGTCTTCTTCCTCACGCTCGGCATCTGCGTGGTCGCGCTCGCGCTCGCGCTCAACGTCGGGTGGATTCTGCTCAACTGGCGCGAGGTCGCGCTCTTAGTTCTCGGCATCGTCGTCTTCGCCGTGATCATCACAGGCGTCATCCTCAACACGATCTTTCTGATTCGCGAAATCCGCCGCAACGAGCAGCACGATGCTTTCATCAACGCCGTCACGCACGAGTTGAAGACGCCGATCACTTCGATCCGCCTCTACCTTCAAACTCTCAAGACACGCGACGTGAGCGATGAGCGACGACGGGAGTTCTACGACATCATGCTCGCCGACAGCGAACGCCTCCAACAGACGGTCGAGCAAGTCCTTCGGGCCGGTCGTGCGACGCACAAGCAGAGCACCGCGAACTCTTCCGCTATCGATCTTGCACAGATGGCCCGCGAGTGTCTGGAACTGATCCGCGTGCGCTACAACTTGAACGCGGACGTGCTCAGCTACACAGAATCTCTCGATGACAAGGGCGCGCGTATCACGGGCGACGCGGACGAGTTGCGCGCGGCCGTCTCGAACCTCTTAGACAACGCCGTTAAGTATTCCGACAAGCATGTGCAGATTTCCATCGAAGTCGCGACGCTCGATGAGAAGCGCGTCGCCGTGCGCGTGGCGGACAGGGGCGTCGGCATCCCGCAGGCGCAGCTCAAACGCATCTTCAAACGCTTTTATCGCGTGCAGGGCGGTTTCATGAAGCGTTTCAAGGGGACGGGTCTCGGACTCTTCATCGTGCGCTCGGTCGTCGAGCGACACGGCGGAAAGGTCTTCGCGGAGAGCGAAGGCTTGGGGCGCGGCAGCACGTTCACGATTCTTCTTCCGAGGACTTAAGTTGAGATGAGCGCGGTGCTAATCGTCGAAGACGAGCGACATCTGGCGGACGGATTGCGCTACAACCTCGAAGCCGAAGGCTACACGGTCGAGACCGTTGCGGACGGCGAGGCGGCCCTCTCGCTCCTGATAGAACAACAGCAACGCTTCGACGCCGTCGTGCTCGATGTGATGCTGCCCGGCAAGGATGGCTTCGAGGTCGCGGCGGAGCTTCGGCGTGCGGGCCAGTTCGTTCCCGTGCTGATGCTCACGGCCCGCTCTCGCCCCGAAGACGTGCTGCGCGGTCTCGAATCCGGCGCGGACGATTACCTCCCCAAACCGTTCGAGTTGACCGTGCTCATCGCGCGCATCAACGGTCTGCTGCGCCGTCGCGAGTGGTTCAAACTCGAACGCGGCGACACGACGACGAAGCAAGTGGCGAACGACGATCAACCCGTCGCCGCTTCGACACGCAACGCGACGGACGACGCGCGCGGCGCAGATGAAGGACTCTACATCTTCGCGGGAAAGACGATTGACTTCGCCCTGCTGGAACTGCGTACCGAAGGCGGCGCGTGGCGGCTCACGCTGATGGAGGCGGAGTTATTGCGTCACCTCGTTCGACGCGAGGGGCGCGTCGTCTCGCGCAAGTCGCTGCTCGAAGAGGTCTGGGGCCTGCACGAGGACACAGACACGCGCGCCATCGACAACTTCATCGTGCGACTCCGAAAGTATATCGAGGACGAGCCCTCCAACCCACGACATCTCCTCACCGTGCGCGGCGTCGGCTATCGCTTCATCGCCGACCCGAACGATCAACCGATCTGATCCCGTTTACAAATCACTCAATGTTATTCGGAGCCGGTGCGGGCCAGAGCATCACTCTTTGACGACGCTTCTTTATTGAAGCCGGCCCAGAAGCCAAGACTTCAGAATGCCGGGGTTGGCGGCGTCGGTCGCGAAATACTCGCGGATCAATTTGTCGTAGAGTTCATTCCGCTCGGAGAGTTTGAGATTGGAGCCGAAGGGCATCTGGCCGCCTTTGATGTAGGAACTAATGACGACCTGATCCATGGGCCAGTCGAGCGCGCCGAGTCTCTCTGGCCGGTGACAGGCGTTGCAGGTCATCGCGCGCCCCGCAGCAGATTCGTCAAAGCCCGCGCCGAAGCGTCTCCGTCGATCATCCAAACTAGCGGAGCCGAGACCGGGCCCGAACTTCGTCTCGTCGAGATACTTGCCGAAGCGCGGCGAGCCATAAGTGAGGAATCGCTCGTTGACCGCCTGCACAGCCTGTTGCTCGTCCCTGCTCACGCTGCCGGCTTCGGGGAAGATCGGCAGCACGCCGCTCTTGTGACACTGCACGCAGTTGTCGTCGCCGTAGCCCGACTCCCAACGACCGTTGATCGTGATCGATCCGTCCGGCCTGTACGTCCGGTAATAATCTTTGAAATAGACGTTTGATGTTCCGTCCGCGCTTGCCAGCGCAGAGACGACGGAGAGATTGCGAATGTGCACGCGCGCGCCCGGATCGGTGATGCCAAATTGAACCCACTTCTCCGGCAGGCCCTTCGCGGCATCGCCGGGAACGACGATCAAAAGTCTTCGGTAGCTATCGTCGTTGTCGGGCGTTCCCAGATGCTGCGACTTGTAGCTGAAGAAGATGAGCTGCGCGGAAGGATCGCGCATCGAGTTGAGTCGGCGCAGGTAAGACTTCGCCTGTCCTAAAGTCTCGTAGCGGCTGACGGCCCGCAGGAATCCCTTCTCCGTCAGGAAATCTGGAACTTGCACGAACTGTCGCGTCTCCGCGAAATATTGTTTGTCGGGCACGACGAAGCCAAGCTCGTGATCGGGTTGGCGGTCGAGCGAGGCCGCCTCGACGTACTCGACGAATGGCCGGTAGCGACTGACGAAGCTCTCATCCTTTGAAAGCTGGCACTGTCGCAGCGAGGCATTGATCTCGTCGAGCGCTCGCTCGTAAGCGGGGAGCGCGTCGTCGTTTGCGAAAGCCGCACGCGCCGCGACGACGAGCGCATCGACCTTCGTTGCGACCCACGCATCCGGTCTGGCCTTCACAAGCGCACACGACGGGGCAGCATGAATAGTCATCCCTATCAGCAAGAGACAGGCTGCGATCATGCTTAGGCGAACACTCATCAACACACCTCCAACAAAAGAGACCGGACGTGAGACCGAGGCAAGCGACTATCAGGGCTCGCTAGACCCATCCTTTTCAGCGTATCCTACTCGCATGAGTGAAGACCGATCAACGATAGCGCACGGCGACTTCGGCGGACAGGTCATCGACATCGATCAAAACGGCGAGCCGAAGAGGCGCAAACGATGGCGCTGGCTCTTGGCCCTCGCACTCGTCGTGCTGCTCTACGTGCTCTCCCGCGCCTCGTCAGTTTACATCGACGCGCTCTGGTTCGGCTCGCTCGGCTACACGCCGGTCTATTGGACGACGCTCAAGTACGAGGTGGCCCTCTTCGTCGTCTTCGCGCTCGCGACGACGATCATCTTGCGCCTCGCGTTTCGTTTGATGGAGCGGGCCTTCGACGTGTCCGCGCTCGCGCCGCGCCGCTTGCTCATCAACCAGCAGCCGGTCTTGGTCAACCCCGCGCGCATCTTGAAGCCCGCCGCGTGGCTCGTCTCACTCTTCTTCGGCTTCATCTATGGCGCTGGAATGAGCGGCGACTGGCAGAGGTTCGCGCTGTGGCTGCATCAACCTGCGACGAGCGAAGTCGATCCCGTCTTCGGCAAGCGACTCGGCTTCTATCTCTTCACGCTGCCGGTCGCGGAGTCTATCGCATCATGGTTCACGATGCTCGCCTTCATCATCACGTGCGGCGCGGTCGTGTACGCGCTGCTCAGCCTGCTCCCCGCCGGAGTGGAGATGATGAGCGAGAGCGGCGCGAGAGTAAAGGCCCTCTCAGCCAGCGCGCGCAAAGCTGCTTACGCAACGGTCTCGACGGCGTTCGCGCTGCTGCTCGCCGCGCTCGCCGTGCACGCCTACCTCTCGCGCTTCGCATATCTCTTCGACGATCACACGATCTTTAGCGGCGTCACCTACACGGAAGATCATTACGTGTTGCCCGGACTCTTCATCGTCACGCTCGCGCTCATCATTGCCGCCGCGCTGGCCCTCGCCAACGCTTTCGCGCTCAGACGCGCGCGCGTGCTCGTTGCCTGCGCCGCGCTGCCCATCGTCGTCTATCTGTTCGCGGTCGTCGTCATCCCCGGCTACGTCCAGAGCTTCATCGTCAAGCCGAACGAACTTGATCGCGAATCACCATACATCACGCGCAACATCTCGGCGACTCGCCGCGCCTTCAATCTCGAACAGGTCGAAGCGCGCGACTTCCCGGCAGACACAGCGAACGATGCTTACGCGCTCGAAGCCAACCGGCCCACGCTCGACAACCTGCGCCTCTGGGACTACCGCGCGCTGCAAGACACGCTGCGACAGGTGCAAGAGATTCGCACCTACTACGACTTCAACGACGTGGACATCGACCGCTATCAGATCGGCGGACAGACACGACAGGTCTTGCTCGCCGCGCGCGAGCTTGACGTGTCGAAGCTGCCCGCTTCAACGCGCGGCAACTGGATCAACGAGCGTCTGATCTACACGCACGGCTACGGCGTCACGATGAACACCGCCAACGGCTTCACCGCCGAGGGCCGCCCCGAATTTCTTCTCTCCAATATGCCGACCGAAGCGACCGCGCCCGACATCAAGTTGACGCGACCGCAGATCTACTTCGGCGAGAAGACCGACACGACCGTCTATGTGAAGACTAAGCAGAACGAGTTCGATTACCCGCAGGGCGACGCCAACGCTTCGACCGTCTATGAAGGCAACGGCGGCTTCGAGGTCGGCGGCTTCCTGCGTCGCTGGGTGCTCGCGTGGGAGACCGACGATCTCTCTCGTCTCCCGTTCGCCGACGACGTGACGCCGCAGAGCCGCGTGCTCATGCGTCGCACCATCACTGATCGCGTCCACGCGCTCGCGCCGTTCCTGACCTACGACACAGACCCTTACATCGTCGTCAACCGAGAGGGCCACCTCTTCTGGTTGATGGACGCCTACACGACGACCGACACCTACCCTTACGCGCGCCACCACGACTTGGAAGGCGCATCCGTCAACTACCTACGCAACAGCGTCAAGGTCTCCATTGATGCATACGACGGAAGCGTCACCTTCTACGTCTTCGACAAAAACGATCCAATCTTGAGCGCGTACCGCAACGTCTTCCCCGCGCTCTTCCGCGACGCGGCGGAGATGCCCGAAGATTTGCGCGCGCACGTCCGCTATCCCGAAACGATGCTCTCCGCGCAGGCGGACGTTTACAGTCTCTATCACACGGACGACGCCAAAATTTTCTTCCAGCGCGAAGACATGTGGAGCGTCGCACGTGCGTCCGTGCAGAAGGAGAAGGGCGAGACGGAGGCTGTCCCGCTCGAACCCTACTACGCGCTGCTGCAACTGCCTGCGGGCGGGACTGATCAATCGAAGGCCGGCACGGAGTTCGTCAACGTCCTCGCCTTCACGCCCGCCTCGCGCGACAACCTCATCGGCTGGATGGCCGGTCGCAGCGACGGCGACGCCTACGGCCACCTGCTCGTCTATAAGTTCCCGAAGTCGAAGCTCGTCAACGGGCCACTACAGGTCAACGCGCGCATCGATCAGAACGCGCAGCTCTCCTCGCAGTTGACGCTCTGGAATCAAGAGGGCTCGCGCGTGCAGCGCGGGAATCTTTTGATCATCCCACTCGGTCGCGGACTCTTGTACGTCCAGACGATCTATCTCCAAGCCGTGCGCTCGCCCATGCCCGAGCTGCGCCTCGTCGTCCTCGCCACGCAGGATCGACTCGCCTACGGCACGACCTTCGCCGAAGCCCTCGCGAATCTCTTCGGCAACGCCGCCCCGTCAGCGAAGCCGCCCGCGACGAACGACAACTCGATGAACGCGCAGCAGCAACAACAACAGCAACAACCTGCGCCCTCGCAAAACGTCAACGAACTCATCAAACGCGCCGCGTCCGATCTCGCCGACTACCAGCGACTCACCGCCGAAGGCAAACTCGGCGACGCGGGGCAGAAACTCGAATCACTCAAGCACACGCTCGATGAGCTTCAAAAGGTGAAGCAGTAGTTATGTGCCTTCATTGCTCAAGCGATTCATCGTATATTCTGTCTCACGATGCTGACGTTCGAGTGGGATGAGGTAAAGGCGTCGGAGAATCTTAGGAAGCATGGCGTGTCTTTCTCGGAAGCATCAACCGTGTTCGCAGACCCGCTATCCAGAACGATCCCTGATCCCTTGCACTCGAACGAGGAAGACAGGTTTATTATCTTGGGTGAATCGGCGACGGGACGTGCCTTAGTTGTAGTGCACGCCCATCGAGGAGAAAACATCTGAATCATCAGTGCACGGAAGGCGGCGACGCGCGAGAGGAAAGATTATGAGCGAGGAAACGAATGAAGCCACAGAGATGTTGGATGAGTACGATTTCAGCCAAGGCTTGGTCGGGAAATACGCCAAGCAGTACGCCGACGGGACAAACATAGTGTTGCTCGACCCTGACGTGGCTCAAGTATTTCCCGACTCCGAGGCAGTTAATCGCGTGTTACGTGCAATAGCTCAAATCATTCAACAGCGGTCTCGTTAATCTGCACGCTTGAAGAATTGCAGAAGGCGAAGCAGTAGTTAGGCGATAAGTTAACTACGGTGCCACCAGAAGCCCATCGATTTAGCGAGTTCTTCGAGGCGAACGAGTCGCGTGTTTTCCGCATTACTCTTCGCGGAGAGGACATTCTGCGTCTCCAATCCTTTGTCATTGTCAATCCTTCTATCTACGGTATTTCAGATCAATGGAATGCTGTTGTCGTTGAACCTGTTTCCGGCAAGCATCCCGATTTCCAGCGGCTTTTTCATCCGGGCTCAGGAGTTGACTTTGTTGAGTCTGACGTTACGGAGATCGTAGATGATCAAGAGGGGACAATTATTTATCAGCGCGGCGTCTAGTATGGCATTTATGACGTAGAAATCGCCTAACAGGATAACAAGTCATCAGACAGGATGACGAGAAGGGGCGCGCGTTAATTGTTAACGCGCGCCCCTTCGTCATAGCTGTGTTATGCGTTGCTACGTAGCGATCTATTTCTCGTCGAGCTTGCGACCGGCGTTGAGGTTGTCGAAGTTGAGGATGGCGTTGAAGACGAGGAAGTAGCTGCCCTGCGTCTCGCCGCGCCAGATGGGGTTGTTGGAGAAGAGTAGGACGTGACCGCGCTCGGTCGGCACGTCGATGACGGCGGCGTGCTGCGCGATCTCGCCGCCGTTATCAAGCAAGCCGGAGACGAAGAGATCGCGCGTGTCTGCGTAGCGCAGGATGACGCGCGGACGTTCGGCGGGCGGGATGACGTAAGGGTTGTTGCGACGCTGCTCGTCCGTGATGGGAAGGGCCTGCCACGTTTCGGCGTGCGGCGTTTCGGGAACTTCCGCAGGCGGGCGGCCCTGCACCGTGTCCGGATCGTCGGCCGTGCCGCGACCCGTCTCGCGCTCGTTCGTCGAGGCGCGGCGACCGCCTCTGCCGCCCGCGAGGTTCGACAGGTTGAAGATGTAGCCGTCGTCCTCATAGAGCGCGAGCAAATCATTGTAGCCGTAGGCGATGGGGCTCGTTTGATCGACGAGCCGCGAGCGCAAGATGCTGCCCACGAGTTTCATCCGCTGCGGGCGTTGCAGCGAGACGCCCTGCGTGAGTTGGAAGGAGATGGCGAGATCGGACGTGTCCATCGTCGTGATGAGAAGGCCCCCACGTCGCGTGAAAGCGCGCAGGTTGTTGATGCCTGAGAGACCGAGACCGGGTCGCATGTCGTCGGTCGAATCAATCGTGAGGTTCGGCGTCAGCTCCGTCTTCTTCCAAGGGATCGCGTTGCCGTACATCGGCATCCCCGCGACGACCGACTGCGGATCGCGTCCGACGGGCGCGAAGACGATCACGTCGTACTTCGCATTCAGGTTCGCATCGCGCGCCGCCGTCTGCGTGCTGATGTAGTCGTAAGGGATATTCAATTTGTCGAACGCGATGCGCCACCAGCCCTCGTTCTGCGTCGAGAGCCAAGAGTGCATGAGCGCGATACGCGCCGCGCGAACCGGATGCGACTTGATGGCCGGCGCGGCTGCGACCGCGTAAGCGTGCAAGCCTAGATCGCCAGCCGTGCGATTCAACTCATCTGACGAGACGTTGCGGATGATGAACGAGCCACGATTGAAGCTCTGGCCCGCGACGTTGAAAGGCTCTTCCGCCGCTTCGATGTTCGCGTCGCGCAGTCGATAGCGCAAAGTGATGAGCGCATTGTCGGTGTTGTGATTGAGAAGGAAGATCGATCCCGTGCCCGTCACGCCTCCGCTCGCGCGCACCGTGCCGTTGACGCGCTCAAGCGGGGCGTTGAGCGCATTGATGTCGGTGACGCGGGCCACCTGCACGTTATACAACTCGCCGAATGTCCAAGCCGTGTCGTCGTAGGGTTGCTGCTGCGGATCGTTGGGGCTCCAGTATTGGTAGTCGAGCAACGCATCCGCGATGCGACTGTGCGGCTGATCCATGCGAACGACGTAGCTGCCTGCGGGGAACGTGCGCGTCTCGGTCGCGGGCTTCACTGACAGGCCCGACTGCGGAGACTGATTCGCGTTCTGCTGCTCGCCCGCCTCGCGTCGCTGGTTGTTTGGCAGAGCCTGCGTCGCCACTTGCGCGTTTGCGTTCGCAGTCGATTGCGCCTGCGCGTTCGCATTAGCGTTTGCGTTCGCCGCGTTCGATCTCTTCTTCGACTTGATGGTGACGGTGAACGGCGCGGTGGCGCGCGAGATTTCGACGCCTTGAAGTTGGAGCACGCGCAGCAACTCAGCCTGCGTGCCTAATCTGGGATCGTCTGCGGGGAAGACGTATGCGGCGGGCCCCTCGTTCTTTGGCTTCTCGACTGATCGTTTACTCTTCAAGTAAAAATTCTTCAAGAACAACTTACCATTGTTCGCGAAGTATTGGAGCGACGTGAGCAGGCCGGTCTCCTCGTAGTTGTTGTTGTTGCGTTGCGACCAGCGCGTGCGCGGGAGCGGCGGGTTCTGCCTGTACCAAGTGCGTGAATACTCCGAGGGCGAGAGCGTGCGCTCGACCGTGTCGGCTCCGCCGTTGCCGAAGGTCTCGTAGAGGCGACTGATGCCGTTGTGCGTCGCGGCGATGAACATCAGATAACCGGGCGACCAAGTGTCGAACGTGCCGTGCGCGAAGACGCCGGGCATCCCGAACTTGGTCATCTCCGAGACGTTGTTCCAGCCGATCATCTGCCACTCGTCGGTTAAGATCGGATCGAGCCAAGCGTTGTAGGGGCCATCGCCGATGGTGTTGTCGTAGAGATAGGGGACTGACTCGTGCAGGTCGTGCAGGACTTGCGCGTGCCAGCCGACGTAGGTGTTCAAGACGTTCTGCGTGAGCTTCAAGGTCAAGCCCATCGCATCGCGGTTATTATCGTGCGCGACGTAGTGGCCCCAATAGACGAGGGGCTGATAGTTCTCGCCGGGATGCGCGAGATGCCAGTTGTAAACGTCCACCATCCGGTCGCGTCCATCCACTTCGACGACGGGTGTGATGAGCGTGATGAGATTGTCGCGAATGTTTTTAACGTAAGGACTCTCATCGACAGCGAGTCGATAGGCGAGTTCCATCAACGCGGTCGGCGCGCCGGTCTCCGGCGAGTGGATCGTGCCCGTGATGTAATAGACGGGCGTTGATTGCGCGACGAGTCTGTCAGCTTCCACATCGTCGAGATTGATCGTGCGCGGGTCTGCGAGTTTGGCGAGGCGATTACGATTCTCTTCGAGTTGCGCGAGCAGTTTTTCAGACGCGACGGCGACGGCGATCATCTCGCGGCCCTCTTCGGTTGTGCCGATGGAGAAGACCTTGACGCGCGGGCTCGACTTCTCAAGCAGACGCATGTAGCGATACACGTCCGCCGAGTAGGGGAGCTTGCCGGGCGCACCGGCCACGTCGCCGAGCACGGCTTTCGGCGTCGGCACGGTTGTCGAGGCCGGCAGGTAATCGACGAGCGGCGAAGAGAAGTAAGGCTCGGTCGTGTACTCGCGAATCTTGCGCGTGTAGTCCTCGTCAATGGGCTGATTGGGATCGCGCTCCGGCCTGATCTGCGCGAGGACTGTGGGCGCGAAGAGTGCGAGCGCGAAGAGGCACAACAAGAGGCGACGAAGGCGTGGCAGTCTGTTCATCTTGATCCTCGGAAGGGAAGTCTCGCGTACAGGGACGCGCACATGATGTTTGGGCGAACGCGAGACAGGTTATAGCCGCACACGCAACGCGCGCAAGTTTTTCATCGCGCGAATAAACACGCGCCTTCCCGGCGTCCTTGCGTTGGACGTGTGATGCGGTATCGTTAAACTGAGAATTACAATAGGACTCGAACCAGTGAAGCGATGAACGAGGCGACGATGACTGAGCCACGCAAGCCGACGAAAGATGAGTTGCTCGCCTCGGCAGGCAAGACCGTGCCGGACGTGATCGCGCGCGATCTGAAAGTTCTCTTCTGCGGCATCAACCCCGGTCTCTACTCAGCCGCGACCGGCTATCACTTCGCGCGGCCGGGCAATCGCTTCTGGCGCGCGCTCCACGCAGGGGGCTTCACTGAAAAACTTCTCGCGCCGCACGAGGAGCGCGAGTTGTTGAAGAGCGGCTATGGAATCACGAACGTCGTCGCGCGTGCGACCGCGACCGCCGCAGAGTTGTCGGCTGATGAGTTCGTCGTGGGCGGGCGCATTCTCGCGAAGAAGGTCAAACGATACAGACCGCGCTACCTCGCCATCTTGGGGATCGGCGCATACCGCGCGGCGTTCAACCGGCCCGACGCCGGGCCGGGCCTGCAAGTCGAGCGGATCGGCGGCTGCTTGGTCTGGGTGCTCCCGAATCCGAGTGGCTTAAACGCACACTATCAGCCAGCAGACCTCGCGCGCCTCTTTCAAGAGCTGCGCGGCGCGGCGCAGGGCGACGACTGAAGAATCTGGAGACGCAGAATTGATAAGGAGACGAACGAATGAAACGAACGAATCGTTTGAAGTTGATCGCTGTCCTCACGTTCATGCTCGCACTGTCTCAACCCGCGTGCATCGTCGCAGGTTATCGTAGCGGCGGCGGTTGGTTCTTCTTCCCCGGCGGGTTCGGCCTCCTGCTGGTGATCGTCATTCTGTTTTTACTGTTACGTCGCCGACGTTGAGGCGCGCGTGTCGCTTCGCCGTCTTCACATATTGAGAAGAGATTCGGCACACAGATCATCTGTCGAAGACGGACAATGCACGTCGCGCTTGATCGCGACTTCCCGTCGATGCGTGCGGCGGCAATTTGTGAACGAGGGGTGATCTGGATGAGCGAGTTGTTTTCAAAGTTGGCGTTGCGAAGCATTGAGTTTAGGAATCGCGTGTTCGTCTCGCCGATGTGCCAGTATTCGAGCCGCGACGGGATGCCGAACGAGTGGCACATGGTGCACTTGGGAAGTCGCGCGGTGGGCGGCGCGTCGCTCGTGATGGTCGAGGCGACGGCCATCTCGCCCGAAGGTCGCATCTCGCCGGGCGATAGCGGCATCTGGTCTGACGCGCACGCCGAAGCCTTCAAGCCGATCACCGCGTTCATCAAATCGCAGGGGGCCGTGCCGGGCATTCAACTCGCGCACGCGGGGCGCAAGGCTTCGACCGACGTGCCGTGGCGCGGCGGCAAGCCGCTCGTCGAAGGTGAAGGCGCGTGGGCCACTCTGGCTCCGAGCCCTCTGCCGTTCGGTCGCGGCTATCCCGTGCCGCGCGAGATGAGTCGTGCGGAGATCGCGAGCGTGACGGAGGAGTTCGTGCGCGCGACCGAGCGCAGTCTCGTCGCTGGCTTCGAGGTCATCGAGCTGCACATGGCGCATGGCTACCTGTTGCACGAGTTTCTCTCGCCGCTCTCGAACGCGCGCACAGATGAGTACGGCGGCGACTTCGAGGGCCGCGTGCGCTTTCCGCTTGAAGTTGCGATGGCCGTGCGGCGCGCGTGGCCTGATGAGTTGCCGCTCTTCGTGCGTATCTCGGCGAGCGATTGGACGGAAGATGGTTGGGACTTGCCGCAGTCGATTGAACTCTCGCGGTTGTTGAAACGTGAGGGCGTCGATCTCGTTGACTGTTCGAGCGGCGGCGTCGTGCCCGGAGTGAAGATTCCGGTCGAGGCAAACTATCAAGTGCCTTTTGCTGCGGCGATCCGCAAAGAGACAGGGATCGCAACCGGCGCAGTCGGTCTCATCACGGAGGCGGAACAGGCGGAGAGCATCATCGCGTCGGGCGAGGCCGATGCGATCTTCCTCGCGCGCGCGATGCTGCGCGATCCTTACTGGGCTCTGCACGCGGCGAAGGCCCTCGGCGCAGACGTGCGGTGGGCTGTGCAATACGAGCGCGCGAAGGATTAATTTAAGCGACGCGCGGTGTGCCCGCATCGAGACGTGCGAACAGGGTGGTGAGCGCGCGACGATAATCGCCGACGCCCTCGCGGTGCTCGCGCACCCAACCGGAGACGACCGCGCGCATGTCGCGCTCCGTCGGCCCGGTGTTATCCGCTCGTATTGCGACCGGCGCGGCGTTGTCTCTATTGCTCTCGCGCTGCTCTCTCTTGATGACCCGAACTTGTCGATTCGTCTGCATGACTTTCTCCTTCACACGCTAACGCGCAAACTCACGACAAAAGGGATCACGAGACCGATGAAGTAAGAACGGATTGTCTTTCACTTCATCAGTCATCGCTCCTACTCCATCGTTTCCTGATCCTTTTTCGCGTTCGTTCGCGCGTTGGTTGTCAGAGGACGGTGAGACTCCGATGAGAGATGAAACGATGAGAGGGATGGACAATGTTGCTACTGATTGCGGGCATCATCATTATCGCGCTGGCGGGAAGCTTTCTGTTGGCGCTCGTGTCAGACGCATTCGCCGACGCGTTGTCGAGCAGCGTCGAGGCGGCGTTCGACTTCGTCGAGTACAGGGCGGCCCTCAGGCGTGCGGGCCGGAGAGTTAACGAGCCACACGTCGATAAGATCGCTTACGCGTCGTCGCAGACGCGCATGGCTTAACCGGCGCGGCTCAAGTTGTCGGGCGTTGAACTTTCAGGCGGCGGGACTGTTGAGTCGGCGCAGCATCTCTTTGAAGCGCGGGTCGTCGCGCAGCGCGTCGAGATGTGGATCGACGGCGACGAAGGTGAAGCCGACGGCGTGCTCACCCTCCGCGCGCGCGAGCCATTTGAAAGCGTCATCTCGCTCGCCCAAGAGCGAGTGGATGACGGCGATCTCATAGGACGTGACCCACTCGTCGTCGCGTCGCGCGAGCAGTTCCGTTAAAATCTCGTGGGCCTCTTCGCGACGACCGCAGGCGGCGAGGACGTGCGCGCGTTTGGCTCGCGTCGTCGGCGTGTCGCCCGCAAACGATTTCTCTTGCTCGAAGATGGCGAGCGCGTCCTCACGCATCCCTCTCTTCTCGTAAGCCCAACGCAAAACGACGTGCGCCGCGACCGATCCGGGATCGATCTCAAGCGCGCGCAGACAAGCCTCCGCCGCCTCGTCGAAGCGACGCGCGAGGAAGAGGACGTTGGCGATGCCGGTGGCCGCGACGGGCGAGCGCGGCGTGATCTCCTGCGCGCGCCTGACCTCCGCTAGGGCCTCCTCGTGCCGGCCCATCGCCGAGAGATTGAAGGCGTGCCAGCGACGCGAGACAGTGTTTACGGGATCGAGATCGACGGCGCGTCGCAACTCGCTTTCGGCCCCTGACCAGTCATGCTCGTAGTGACACTTGACGAAGCCGAGCGAGGCGTGTGCGACTGCCAAGTGATCATCAGCCTCGACTGCGGCGAGCGCGGCTTTGCGTGCATTCGCCCACGCGTCTGCGGGCGGCGGCTCGACGTACCAATTCAACAAGGCGTAACAGTCGGCAAGCTCCGCGTGCGCGAGCGCGAACGCGGGATCGCGCTCGACAGCGCGCTCCAATCTTTCAATCGCCTGACGCAAGCCTTCGGCTGTGCGCTTGGTGGCGAAGTAGCGCGCGGCTTGATAGAGCTGTTGCGCTTCCTCGTCCTCAGAAGTGTGCGGCCTGTTCGTCGGCGCGCCGGTCTGCGGATCGATCTCACTCGTCTCGCGCAGCGCGAGCGAAGGATTGTTGGTGCGGCGCAGCAGGTTCTCGAAGCGTGGCTCACCGCGCAACGGATCGAGTTGCGGCTCGACGCCGATCCAGACGAGCCAGCCTTCGCCCGCCGCGTATGCCTCTTCGAGTAACGCGAGTGCGCGGTCGCGCTCGCCGAGATAGAGATGGACGATTGCCAGATGATAAGGCGAGACGTAGCGCGTCTGGGCCATCTCGCGCAACTGCGCGAGCGCGGCGCGCGCTTCCTGTTCGTGGCCGGCGGCGGCTTGGGCGGCGGCGAGCGCGGCGCGGAAGAACTGACTGCCGCCCGCGATCTCTATCGCCTTCTGCGCCGACTTGATCGCCTCCTCATGTCGCCCCGTGTGGCGCAGCATCCACGAGTAAGTAACCAATCCATAGGCGAAGTTCGGCTCAATGTCGAGGAGTTGTTTGTATGCCGCAGCGGCTTCATCGAAGCGTCGCGCTTGATAGTAAGTCCAGCCGAGGGCCTGCACGATGCTGGGCGTGAGCGGATCGAGCGAGCGCGCACGCTCCATCTCCGTGATGGCTTCGTCGAAGCGGCCCTCCATCGTTAAGTGAAAGCCGTACCATTGGTGCGCGGTCGCATACTTCGGATTGAGTTCGAGTGCGCGTTGATGTTGTCGCTCCGCGCTGGCCCAGTCGAAGTCGTGCGTGACGGTGGCGAAGCCGAGCGCGGTGTAGGCTTCGGCGGAAGTCGGATCGAGTTCGACGGCTTTGCGCGCCGCCTCTCGCGCCGCCGCAGAGCATTCGGCGAAGGGCATCACGCCATAGACGCCGAGCCAGTTGTAATAGTCTGCGATGCCGCCGTAGGGCGCGGCATAGTTTGGATCGATAGCGATGGCCCGACTGTAGCTGACGAGCGCTTTGGCGAATCCTTCCTCGGTGAACGTGTTCCAGTAGAAGCGGCCACGCAGATATGCCTCGTATGCTTCGGGGCTCTCCGTGCCTCGCTTCTGCAATTCGCGTTGCTCTTCGCCCGTTAAGTGCGGGACGAGCGCGGAGGCGAGTTGTTCGGAGAGCGTGTCTTCGAGGTGGAGCACATCGCCCGACTTGCCGTCGAACTTGCGCGCCCAACGCGTCGCACCCTCGCGCACGTCGAGCAGTTGAGCAGAGACGCGGATCGAGGGGCCTGCGCGCCGGATCGTGCCCGTGACGATGTAATCGACGCCGAGCTGCCGACCGGCATCGAGCGGATCGATGTCGCCATAGCGCAGCACGGAACTCGTCGGACGCACGACGAAGCGACGCACCGCACTCAGGCGCGCAACGAGCGCATCGGCTAATCCGACGCCGAGATACTCGTCGCCATTCTCCTCGACCTTCGCCGGATTGATCACTTTGAGCGGCAACACCGCGAGCGACTTCTCGCCGGTCTGCATCTCGCCTGTCGAGCGTTCACCCGTTGAGCGTTCACCCGTCGCAGGGCCACTCGATGCGCGCTCGCCCGTGCTTCGCCTGTTCGCGATTCTTTCGACGGGTGGCAGCTCGCCGGTCTGTCGAGACGAGCGGCGCGGCGCGGGGTTGTTGGTGCGTCGTAGTATCTCTGCGTAGCGCGAATCGTCGCGCAGGTGATCGAAGAGCGGATCGACGCCGAGCCACATGATGCGCGCGTCGCGAATGGAGAGCGCGCGTTCGAGCTGCGCGAAGGTGGCTTCCGCGTCGCCGAGCGAGCAATAGACGGCGGCGAGCAGGTGCGGCGAGACGTAACGTTCCGGCGACATCGCCTCGACCTCTGAGAGCACGGCGCGTCCTTCGCCGTCGCGACCGGCCCGCGCGTAAGCGACGGCAAGACGCGAGAGAGTGTAAGGCGTGCGACCGAGCACGCGCGCGGCGCGGCGTGCGTACTCGATAGCTTCCTCGTGCCTGCCGACCTGCGAGAGGGCGAGGCAGAGCAGGACGTAGGAGAGAGCGTGTTGCGGCTCATCGGATGCGATCAAACGCGCGGAGACGATCGACTCTTCGTAGCTGCGCGAGAGGTAGTAAATCCAGTTGATCGAATGGCGCAGGATTGGCGAGAGCGGATCGAGTTCGAGCGCGCGACGCGCGTGCGCGAATGCCTCTTCAGCGCGACCGGCGAGCGCGAGGAAGTAGCCGTACCAGAGCCGGCCCGTCGCATAGTTGGGATTGAGATCGAGCGAGCGGCGCAGGTGTCTTTCAGCCGTTAGCCAGTCGAAGTCGTGCATCAAGGTGGCGAAGCCGAGCGCGGCGTAACCATCGGCGAGGGCCGGATCGAGTTCGACGGCTTTGAGCGCGGCATCCTTCGCGCGCTCGGACGAATCGGCGAAGGGAATCACGCCGTAAGAGCCGAGCATGTTGTAGTAGTCGGCGATGCCTGCGTAGGCAAGCGCGTAGTCGGGCGCGAGGGCCACCGCGCGCTCGTAATAAGTGAGGGCCTTCGTGTAGCTGTCCTCGCCGAAAGTGTTCCAGTGATAGCGACCGCGCAGGTATGCCTCGTAAGCTAAGGGGCTCTCCGTGCCGCGACGCTGCAACTCTCTTCGCTCCTCGCTCGACAGGTGCGGCAAGACTGCCTCGGCGACCTGCGACGTGATCACGTCTTCGAGTCGCAGCACGTCCGTAAATTTCTCGTCGAACTGTGCTGCCCAGACAGTGGTGCCCGCGCGCACGTCGAGCAGTTGGACGGTGACGCGGATCGAATCGGCGGAGCGTCGGATGTGTCCATCGAGGATGAAGTCCGCGTCGAGTTCGCGACCAGCGTTGAACGGATCGGCGTCGCCCGCGCGGAAGCGGGCCGAGCTGCTCGTCGGTCGCACGACGAGGCGACGTGATTGGCTGAGGCGCGTGATGAGCGCATCGGCGAGACCGACGCCGAGGTAGTCGTCTTCACCGCCCGCCGCGCCTAATAATTTGAGCGGGAGCACGGCGAGCGTCGTCTCTGATAGACGCGCTTCGACGGCATCTTCCGCCGCGCGCGCGACAAGCGTGGGCGCGGTGACGGGCCGCCCCGCGAGGTGACGCTGGATGTCTTCGCGAAGTTGCGCGGCGGACTGGTAGCGACGCTGCTGATCTTTACTGAGGGCCTTCATCACGACGCGGTCGAGATCGCCCACGAGTTGTTGGCTCAGTGATTCGAGATTCGCACCACGACTCGCGAGCGACTGATCGAGCGCGCCGCCTCCGTCATCATTGCGCGCGCTTGCGCTCACGAGTCCATCCGTGCGACCGACGACTTCACTCGGCAGCACGGGCACGTCCTCGCAGATGACGCGCGCGATCTCGTGCGGCGAGCGATGGATGAGCCGATAAGGACGATGGCCCGTGAGCAGTTCGTAGAGCAACACGCCGAGCGCGTACACGTCCGTGGCGGGTGTGACGTGATGGCCGCGCACCTGTTCGGGCGCGGCGTATTCGGGCGTCATCAGAAGCATCGCCGTGCCCGTCGGATCGAGCGTGATGTCGGCGGCGAGCTCAGGATTCAAAACTTTCGCGATGCCAAAGTCTAAAAGTTTCGGCGCGCCGCCCGGCGTGACCATGATGTTCGACGGCTTGATGTCGCGGTGGATGACCATGCTGCGATGCGCGTAGTCAACGGCGTCGCAGACCTGCGCGAAGAGGCGCAGTCGTTCCGTCACGTTCAAACGTCGCTCGTCGCAGTATTGATAGACGGGCTGGCCCTCGATGAACTCCATGACGAAGTAGGGCAAGCCTTCTTCGGTCGTGCCGCCATCGAGGAGCTTGGCGATGTGCTGGTGATCGAGCGTGGCGAGAATCTGTCGCTCGTTGCGGAAGCGGCGCAGGATGAAGTCTGTGTCCATCCCGCGCTTGATCAGTTTGATGGCGACGTTGCGGCGGAAGACGCTGTCGGCGCGCTCGGCGAGATAGACCGCGCCCATCCCGCCGCGCCCAAGCTCGCGCACGATCTTGTACGCGCCAAGCCGGCGACCGATGGCCGGATCGTCGAACGCGCCGGTCATCGGATTCGTTGCGTTCGCATCGGTCGCGACGCGCAAGCCGGAGACGGCGTCGACCGCAGGGCTCTCGATGAAGTCGCCCGACTCGTCGTGCTGCGCGACCAATGCCAAGACCTGTTCACGCAACTCATCATCGCCCGCGCACGAAGCAGAGATGTAGGGCCCGCGCTCGCCTTCGGGCAGATCGAGCGCCGCCTGAAACACCTCTTCGATCCGTTGCCAGCGTTCGGGGGACATAGAGTCGTGAATGGTCAATGGTAAATGATGTATGGTAAATCGTGATTCTTCAGCGCGTCTTCCAGTCTTGAGAGTGAATCGTAAGTTGCGTTGGGGAGAATGAACTACGATTCACCATTGACCATTTACCATTTACGTTTTCTGTACCTGTCCGAAGAGCCACGCCTTCGCGAGTCGCCAGTGGCGTTTGACGGTCGGCGCGCTCACGCCCAACACCTCTGCCGTCTCTTCGACGGAGAGCCCGCCGAAAAATCTTAGTTCGACGACGCGACTCTTCTGCGGATCGATCTCGGCGAGACGTGAGAGGGCTTCGTCGAGGGCCACGAGCTCGGCGGCGCGCTCGCCCGACACGTCGATGTTCTCGTCGAGCGAGAGCTTCTGCGCGTCGCCGCCGCGCTTCTCGGCGTGCTGCGAGCGCGCGTGATCGACAAGTATGCGTCGCATCATCTGCGCGGCGACGCCGAAGAAGTGTGCGCGGTTCTGCCAGCGCACCTGCGTCTGATCGACCATGCGCAGGTAAGCCTCGTGAACGAGCGCGGTCGGCTGCAAGGTGTGATCGGATCGCTCGCGCCGCAGGTAGCTCGCGGCGAGGCGTCGCAGCTCCGCATAGACGAGCGGCAACAGCTCCTCCATCGCGGCTCCGTCGCCGTCCGTCAACTGCACGAGCAGTTTTGTGACTTCGTGTTGAGAGGAAGTGGTCACGGGGGAAAACTTCCGACAATCATATTAATGCGCGCCGACGAAATTATAAACGACGGCACAGACTACCGCAATCAAACCTTCGATGAAGAGATACAGAAGCTCGTCGCGCGGATTGGTATGCCCGCACATTTTCAAATGGCTCTTGGCCGCGCGCGTGCGTTCGGCAACAATCTATGTCAGTGAGTGCTTGACTGTTCAGAGTTCAGCCTTAAGGCTGTGCTTTTGGGCACGCTAAAGCGTGACTTTAAACTCCTATCGCGTGCAAAGCAGTGGTTAAATTTCGGAGGTGGAGATGAGCGAAGACCTGAGCTTTCCCATAGGTCGTTTCGAGTGGGACAATGACACGACGCAGGCGCGGCGCGAACAGTTGATCGCGGAGATCGCCGACGCGCCGCGACTGTTGCGCCGCGCCGTCGAAGGCTTGTCGGATGAACAACTCGATACGCCATACAGACCGGACGGCTGGACTGCGCGACAGGTCGCGCATCACGTGCCCGACAGTCACATGAATGGCTTCACGCGCGTCAAGCTGGCCCTCACGGAAGACGTGCCGACCATCAAGACTTACGAAGAGTCGCGCTTCGCTCTGCTCGGCGACGTGCGCGCCACGCCCATCGAAGTCTCGCTTGCCTTGCTCGACGCGCTGCACGTGCGCTGGGTCGCGCTCTTCCGCACGATGTCTGATGCTGACTACGCGCGCAAATTTCGCCACCCGGAGATCGGCCTCCTCTCGCTCGATAAACAACTCGCGCTCTACGCTTGGCACGGTCGTCATCACGTCGCGCACGTCACGCGTTTGCGCGAGCGCATGGGCTGGTAGCGGTTCACTCACGGCAACATCATCAGAGTTTGATCCGTGATAGCGACGCGCGTTGAGACGTGCGGCGCGCGGGTCGCATCGCAGAGCGCAGTGCGTCGGCGAGTTTCGCCGCGCCTTCGCGCGTCTCGCGTTCGTTGTAGGCGGCGTAGCCGAGCAGCAGCCCGCCGCGACGCCTCGCGTCGATCCCTTGCGGCGCGAACGCAGAGAGCGGCTGCGCCTGCACGCCGCGCGCGTCAGCTTCACGCGCGACCACGCGATCATCGACTCCTTCGGGCAGCCACGCGAGCAAGTGCATCCCTGCGGACGAAGGCGCGATCTCGACAGTGTCGCTGAACTCGCGCCGCAACGACGAGACGAGCGCGGCGCGACGTTCGGCGTAGAGCGCGCGCATCCGTCGGATGTGGCGCGCGAAGTGGCCCTCCGTGATGAAGTCGCAGACGATGGTTTGATCGACGACGGGCGAGCACCAGCCGACGAGTGCGCGCGCGCTTGAGAAGGCATCGATCAAATCCGTGGGCACGACCATGTAGCCCAAGCGCAGCGATGCGAAGAGAACTTTGCTGAACGTGCCCAGATAGATCACTCTCCCCTCGCGGTCGAGCCCCTGCATCGCCGCAAGCGGTCGTCCTTCGTAGCGAAACTCGCTGTCGTAGTCGTCTTCCAAAACCCAAGAGCCCGCACGACTGGCCCACTCAAGCAATTCAAGTCTGCGCGCGAGTGAGAGCGTGACGCCGAGCGGATACTGATGCGACGGCGAGACGTAAGCCATGCGCGCGTCGGCGCACAAACGCGCGCCCGCCGCGACGTTGATGCCTTCCGTATCAACCGGCACGTGGACGAGTCGCGCGCCTGCGGCAACGAGTGCGCCGCGCGCCGCGAGGTAGCCATACTCTTCGACCCACACCGCGTCGCCATCATTGAGCAGCACGCGCGCCGAGAGATCGACCGCTTGCTGCGTGCCTGCAACGACAATCACCTGTTCGGGCGTGCAACTCACTGCGCGCGCCGCGCCGAGATAGTGAGCGATGGCCTCGCGCAAAGGCCGAAAGCCAGCCGGATCGCCGTAAGCTAAAAGATCGCGGCGCGGTCTGCGCCAGTGGCGCGCGACGAGTCGCGACCACACGTCGAAGGGGAAAGCATCGAGGGCCGGAATACCCGTGCGAAAAGGCCTGATGCTGCCGAACGCGGGCGCGTGCGTCGTGATTAAAGTCGATGCGAGCAGTTCGCCGCGACTCGAAAGCCTGCGTCCCTTCGCGACGGCGCGCGGCGCGCGTCGGAGGTTGGCGCGTGCGTTGAGTAGATCGTCCGGCAGAGATTCGGAGACGAACGTGCCCGCGCCGACCCGGCCCTCGACGTAGCCTTCGGCGAGCAGTTGCTCGAACGCGCTCATCACAGTGTTGCGCGAGACTGTAAGCTCTGCGGCCATCTCGCGCGTCGCGGGCAAGCGCGTCCCCGGCGCAAGCCGGCCTTCAAGGATGGCCGTCCGCAGGTTCTCATAGAGCTGCCGGTAGAGCGGCGTGTCTGCGCGCGGATCGAGACTCGCGGCGGCGAGCGGGACGGCGTTCGAGCTTTTACCCATCAGACTTCCTCCTCGTCTCAATGCGACTGCGATCATACGCGTGATTGGCACTCGTGGTTCTCGATGAAATGGAACTTGCGAGCCAGCCAATCCGACGTACAGTTTCGACCCGACACATGGCGATGAAATCACTTGCCGTGTCGCACGAGTTGAAGAGGAGGAATGATCGCTTTGGAAAATTTCGAGCGGACTGATCGCACGGCGGCGCGGCGTCTGCCGCAGCGCGCGTCTTATGAACGCGAGGTGGTCTATGAAATTCTCGACGCAGGTTTCGTCTGTCACGTCGCTTTCGTCCGCGAGGGCCAGCCCTTCATCATCCCGACGGCTTACGGGCGCGCGGGCGATATGCTCTACCTGCACGGTTCGCGCGCGAGCCGGATGCTGAAGACTTTGAGCGCGGGCGTCGAGACGTGCGTCGAGGTAACGCACGTTGACGGGCTCGTGCTCGCGCGCTCCGCTTTTCATCACTCGCTCAACTATCGCTCGGTCATCGTCTTCGGTCGCGCCGAAGTCGTGGAAGAGGCGACGGAGAAACGGAAGGCTCTGCGCGCGTTCACGGAGCACTTGATTCGCGGTCGCTGGGACGAAGTGCGCGAGCCGAATGAGCGCGAGCTTGCCGCGACACTCGTCCTGCGTCTCCCGCTACGGGAAGCCTCCGCGAAAGTACGGACGGGGCCACCCATTGATGACGAAGAAGATTTGTCGCTGCCCATCTGGGCCGGCGTGCTCCCGCTTCGCACAGTCGCGGGCGAGCCCTTGAGTGATCCGTTGCTCGGCGGAGATGTCGCCGTGTCGCGCGTCGTCACAGAGTACGCGCGTCGGGTTAACGAGCGACCGGAGTAAGTTCGCACGAATGTCCGTCGTCGCGCGAAAGCCTTGACGAAGCCGACGCCTTCAAACAACAATCGCGCGCGGAGGATTCACTTGATGAAGCGTAGAAACTTTTTGCGCGGCACTCTCGCGGGAACTGCACTCTCGCTCGCCGCGCCCGCTCTCTCGCTGGCGCGCGTCAACGGCAACGGTCGCGAAGGTTGCGACGATGACGCGCTCGACGGCGCGAACGCGGTCGCTGCCGTCAAGCCGTTCGAGCTTGAGGAGATGACGATTGCGGAGATGCAGGAGGGGATGCGCTCCGGCAAGTTCACGGCGCGCGCGCTCACGCGGGATTATCTTGAGCGGATCGAAGACGTGGATAAAAAAGGGCCATCACTCAACTCCGTCATCGAGACGAACCCGGATGCTCTGGAGATTGCCGAATCTCTGGATCGCGGGCGCAAAGCGGGCCGCGTGCGCGGCGCACTGCACGGCATTCCCGTCCTCATCAAAGACAACATCGACACGGGGGATCGTATGCAGACGACCGCCGGATCGCTCGCGCTCGTCGGACAAACAACGCCGCGCGATGCCTTCATCGTCGGTCGTCTGCGCGAGGCTGGCGCGATTCTCATCGGCAAGACGAATTTGAGCGAGTGGGCCAACTTTCGCTCGACGCATTCGACGAGCGGTTGGAGCGGTCGCGGCGGGCAGACACACAATCCTTACGCGCTCGACCGCAACCCTTGCGGCTCAAGCTCTGGATCGGGCGCGGCGACGAGCGCGAACCTGTGCGCCGTCGCGGTCGGCACGGAGACCGATGGATCGATAGTCTGTCCTTCGTCGTCGAACTCACTCGTCGGCATCAAGCCCACTGTCGGACTCGTCAGTCGCACAGGCATCATCCCGATCTCGCACACGCAGGACACGGCGGGCCCCATGGCGCGCACGGTCGCCGACGCAGCCACACTCCTCGGCGTGCTCGCGGGCGTTGACCCGCGTGATGCGGCAACGACGGAGAGTCGCGGCAAAGCGCAAGCCGACTACACGCGTTACCTGACGGCCACCTCTCTGCGCGGCGCGCGCATCGGTGTCGCGCGAAAATATTTCGGCTTCAGCGACCGCGTCGATAAGTTGATGAAGGACGCTCTCGATCTGATGAAGCGCGAGGGCGCGACCATCGTCGATCCGGCGGACATCCCGACGGGCAGCCAGCTTGACGATGCCGAGAGTCTAGTCCTGCGCTTCGAGTTCAAAGCCGATCTCAACAAGTATCTGCAAGAGCGCGGCACACGCGAGGGCGCGCGCACGCTCGCCGAGCTGATCAAGTTCAACGAGGACAATCGCGTGAGCGAGATGCCCTACTTCGGGCAAGAACTTTTCCAGCAATCGCAGGAGAAGGGGCCCTTGACGACGAAAGCCTACGTCGATGCGGTCGCGAAGAATCACAAGCTCTCGCGCGCTCTAGGGATCGACGCGATGATCCGGAAGTTTCGTCTCGACTGCTTCATCGCGCCCACAGGGGGCCCACCGTGGACGACCGATCTCGTCAACGGCGATCACTTCACCGGCGGCTACTCCACGCTCTCTGCGGTCGCGGGCTACCCACACGTCACCGTTCCGGCGGGCTACGCGCAGGGCCTGCCCGTCGGTATCTCCTTCTTCGGCGCGGCATACTCCGAGCCGCGTCTCATCTCGCTCGCGTATTCATACGAGCAGGCGTCGAAGCTTCGACGGCCGCCGAAGTTTCTGCCGCACGCTGAGCTGAATCCGAATGAGAACTTTGCGTCCGCCGTTCGCTCCAGCGCACAACCGTTGACACGCGTGCGCTGCGGCAGTTAGTTTAGAAACAGCGACGCGAGGAACGCGACGCTCAAACGTTCACGATGAACAAAGCACGGCACACTTACCTCGCTTACTATTATTATGGCCCACTCTCTGCGCGGAGGGGTGAGGCGGCGAGAAGCTGTGCGCGCGCGTTCGTCGTCTAGCGACGCGACATCACAGGATTCATCGGGCCGACCAACGAACCTTCCGACGCGGGAGATTCGCTGGTCGGCTCTTTTTGTCTCTTACGAAAAATCGAGACGAAGCCGAAGGAGTTTAGAAGTCATGCAGACAGATAAGACGACGCCGCTCAGTGATCATGCCGACGCGCGTCCCGTCTCAGCCGACGCGCGTGTAAGCGACACGGATCGCAACTCAATCGTCCAACTTGATCCCGATCATCCCGGCTTCCAAGACGCGGACTATCGCGCGCGCCGCAACCACATCGCGCGCCTCGCGCTCGACTACAAGTCTGACGCACCACTCCCCGATGCGCCCTACATCGCGGATGAGCACGCGCTCTGGCGCATCGTGCGCGAAGAGGTTGATGCCGCACACGAGCGACACGCCTGCGCCGAATACTTGGAAGCAAAGCGACGACTCGATCTGCCGCGCGAGCGCATCCCGCAACTGCGCGAAGTCTCCGCGCGTGTGGAAGCGATCAGCGGCTTTCGTCTCGCGCCGGTCGCGGGGTTGGTCGCGCCGCGCGTCTTTCTTGAATCGCTCGCCGACGGAGTTTTCCTCTGCACGCAGTACATCCGCCATCCTTCGACGCCGCTCTACACGCCTGAGCCGGACGTGGTGCACGAACTGCTCGGTCACGCCGTCACGCTCGCCAGCCCTCGTCTCGCCGAACTCAACCGACTCTTCGGCGTCGCCGTCCGACGCGCTGAGACTGAGGAATCATTCGCACGCCTAGCGCGGGCCTACTGGTTCACGGTCGAGTTCGGCGTCGTGCGCGAAGGTGGAACGATCAAGGCCTACGGCACGGGCCTGCTCTCAAGCGCGGGCGAGCTTGAAGCAATGCGAGACGTTGAGCTTCGCCCGCTCGATCTCGATGCCGCCTCGCGCGCCGATTATGATCCGACACACTTCCAGCCCGTGCTCTTCTGCGCTGACTCGTTCGACGCGATGAGCCGTGCCGTCTCGGACTTTCTCATCAGTTGGGCATGAAGTCGCGCGTGGTGTTTGCTCGCGACGCGAAGTGGCTTACTATGGCGACAGACAATTTCAGAATCAGGCAATAGAGTTGGCGGCGCGCTTTGATCTTCAAGGCGGGAGGCGGTGGGCTCGCGTGTTCGCATTCATCTACTTCGCGCAGGGCGACGCAGGCGGCTACATCAGCTCGCCCGCGAGGGGCGGCATTGAGACGACGGTCGTCAGCGCGGTGCAATGGCTGAAACTCGCCATCGAGACGACGGGCGCGATCATCATCGGGCTCGGCGTCGTGTCGGCGGCGGCGCAGTTCGTGCGCGCGCTCATGCCGCCGAAGGTCGAGAGCTACAACGGCATCCGCCTGACGCTGGCGCGCTACCTCGCACTCGCTCTGGAGTTTCAACTCGGCGCGGACATTCTCACGACGGCGGTGGCCCCCTCGTGGGATCAGATCGGCAAGCTCGGAGCCATCGCCGTCATCCGCACGACGCTCAACTTTTTTCTCACGCGCGAGATGAGCGAAGAGCGGCAGACGACGCGCGTCGCGGGCGTCGGCGCGGATCAACTGCCGCAAGAGCCGCCGCAAGATGCATCGCGTTGAGCGCGTGGAAGAGTAGTTGTCGATCAAATGATTGACGGGAGATCAACAAGGAGTTGACTAAAGAGATGAGCGCAATCGAACGCAGGATCGCGGAGAGTGAAGGGCGCGCGCAGGACGTAGCGAAGGGACTCATGGCGGGGATGATCGGCGGCTTCGTCGCGTCGCTCGTGATGAATCAGTTTCAGCAGGCGTCACAGAAACTGATCGAGGGAGAGGAGCGCGGGCACGGCGCGCAGTCGATGCAGCAGGGCGCGCCCCGTCACGGCGCGGGCGAGATGCTGCGCGAGCGCGGCGTGGACTCGTCAGACGATGATGCGACGGAACGCACAGCCTCCGCGATCTCCGTCGGCGTCTTCGATCACGAGTTGACGAAGAGTGAGAAGGAGGGGGCGGGCACGGCGGTTCACTACGCCTTCGGCACAGGCACGGGCGCGTTCTACGGCGCGGCTGCGGAACTCGCGCCCGCGCTGACCACGGGCGCGGGCGCACCCTTCGGCGCGGCGGTGTGGCTCGCGGCGGATGAAGGGCTCGTGCCCCTGCTCGGTCTCTCGAAGTCGCCGACGGAGTATCCCGTCTCGACGCATCTCTACTCGCTCGCATCGCACTTCGTCTATGGTCTCACGACCGAACTTGTTCGCCGCGTCGTCCGCGACCGGCTCTGAAGCGCACCGCTCGCGTGCGAACGATCAGCGCGTTGCGGCGTGAAAATAGAGAGGCGAGTTTGACGTGCGACAAGACGTGATTGAATCAAAGACGGAACAGGTGATCCTCGTTGACGAGCAGGATCGCGAGTTGGGATTCGCGGAGAAACTTGCGGCGCACCGCGCGGGCGCGCTGCATCGCGCGTTCTCGGTCTTCGTCTTTGACGAGCGCGGTCGCTTGCTGTTGCAGAAGCGCGCTGCGGCGAAGTATCACTCCGGCGGCTTGTGGTCGAACACGGCTTGCGGGCATCCGCGACCAAGCGAGACAACAGATGAAGCTGCGCGCCGACGCTTGCGCGAAGAGATGAACATCGAGTGCGAGTTGCGCGAGGCGTTCAGTTTCATCTATCACGCTGGTGTAGGCGGCGCGCTTGTCGAACACGAGTTCGATCACGTCTTCGTCGGCGAGCACGCGAGTGATCCCGCGCCGGACGTTGCGGAAGTTGAAAGTTGGAAGTGGATCGCTTTGGACGATCTGCGTCGCGATCTCGCGCGCGAGTCGCATCTCTACAGCGCGTGGTTGAAACTCGCGGTCGAGTCGGAAGAGTGGCGGCGTGTCGAGGGGGCCATCTTCGACGCGCAGACGGCGCGAGAGCGCGACGCGATGAGTGCGAGATTGAAACAGAGTTGACTGACAACGAAAACACGGAGGGGAAAGATGGAGACAAGAAGATTGGGGCGCGGGCGTCTTGAGGTCTCGGCGCAGGGCCTGGGCTGCATGGGGATGTCGGAGTTTTACGCGGGGCGCGACGATGCGGAATCTGTCGCGACGATCCAGCGCGCGCTCGATCTCGGCGTGACGCTGCTCGACACCGCAGACATGTACGGGCCATATAAGAATGAGGAGTTGGTCGGTCGCGCAATTCGCGGGCGTCGCGAACAAGTTGTCGTCGCGACGAAGTTCGGCATCGTGCGCGACGCAAGCGATCCAAAGGTGCGCGGCGTCAACGGGCGGCCGGAGTACGTGCGCGAGTCGTGCGAGGGAAGTTTGCGGCGACTCGGCGTTGACGTGATCGATCTCTACTACCTGCACAGAGTTGATCCCGCGACGCCGATTGAAGAGACGGTCGGCGCGATGTCGCGACTTGTCGAGGAAGGGAAGGTGCGCTTCATCGGTCTCTCGGAAGCTGGCGCGGAGACCTTGCGGCGCGCGAACGGCGTGCATCCGATCACTGCGCTTCAAAGCGAGTACAGTTTGTGGAGTCGCGATCCGGAAGATGAAAACTTGCAGGTTTGTCGCGAGTTGGGCGTTGGCTTTGTCGCGTATAGCCCACTGGGTCGCGGATTTCTGACGGGGCAGTTCAAACGCTTTGAAGATTTGGCGGAGGATGACTATCGACGACATAGCCCGCGTTTTCAAGGCGAGAACTTCCAGAAGAATCTCGATCTCGTCGGGCGCATCGAAGAGGTCGCGCGCGAGAAGAGTTGCACGGCGGCGCAGCTCGCGCTCGCGTGGGTGTCGGCGCAAGGGCCGGACATCGTGCCGATTCCGGGGACGAAACGGCGCAAGTACTTGGAAGAAAACTTGGGCGCGCTCGACGTTAAACTTTCAGAGGACGATCTCCGACGCATCGACGAAGTCGCGCCCGCAGGCGCGGCGGCTGGCACGCGCTATCCCGAAGCGATGATGAGCGCGGTCAACAGGTAAATGATGAAGGAGGAACGATGAACGATGAAGTGAAGACGATCTGCTCTTACTTCATCGTTCATCGTCCCTCGCTTATCGTTAAAAGTCGCGCCTGCTATCGTAGTCGGTACTGACCTCGCGCGCTCGCGCAGTAGAAAAGTTGTCGCGCCCTGTGCGTCGCGCGTGATACGATGCGCGCCGCACAACGCTTGTTATCGTTCGTCCAACCTTCGTCCGGCGACCAAAGTTATTAGCAGTTCAATGAAACCGTGTCGCCCACGAGAGCGCGCACGAACGCACGTCGCCATCTTGAACACAACTCGAAAGGAAGCCCACCACATGAAGGAAAGGTCTCATGCCCTGTCCGGCTTCGTGTGGCTCTGCGCCCTCGCCTGCGTGCTCGCAGTGGGGACGCTCGCAAGCCACGCGCAGCAGCAGTCGCCGCCCGCCACCGGCCCTAATCAGTCGCCGACCGCGACACCGACCGCGACGCCGACGCCGACGCCCACTCCGATCAACTGGTCGCAAGACCCCACGCTCAAGCGTTTCGTCTGGCGCGGCATTGGGCCAGCCAGCATGGGCGGGCGCATCGACGACATCGCCGTCTCGGAGAGCAATCCTTATGTCATCTACGTCGGCTTCGCGACGGGCGGCGTCTGGAAGTCCGGCAACAACGGCACGACTTGGACGCCGATCTTCGACACCTATTCGCGCGGATCAATCGGCGACATCGCCATTGCGCCCAACGATCCAAACATCGTCTGGGTCGGCACGGGCGAGCCGAACAACCGGCAGAGTTCCAGCTTCGGCGACGGCATCTATAAATCGACCGACGGCGGCAAGACTTTCGCGAACATGGGCCTGCGCGATTCGCAAGCAATCGCGCGCGTCGTCATCGATCCGCGCGACGTGAACACCGTCTATGTCGCCGTCCTCGGACATCTGTTTGGCCCGAACAAGGAGCGCGGCATCTATAAGACGAACGATGGTGGCCGCACTTGGTCGAACGTCAAGTTCATCGACGAAGACACGGGCTTCACCGATCTCGTCATCGATCCTTCGGATAGCAAGACGCTCTACGCCGCTTCGTATCAACGGCGCAGAACTTCGTGGGGCTTCAACGGCGGCGGCGCGCAGAGCGGCATCTGGAAGACCGTCGATGCGGGCAAGACTTGGAAGAGACTCGAAGGCGCGGGCCTGCCGACGGAGAAGATTCTCGGTCGCATCGGCATCGACGTGTCGCGCTCGAACCCGAACGTCGTCTATGCGCAGATGGAAGTCGGCGCGAGTCAGGGAACGGGCGGAGAAGAGCCCGTCGTGGCGCAGCCATCGCCTTCGCCTTCGCCCTCGCCCGGCGCGTCGCCCTCCGCAAGTGCGACGCCGACGCCGAACCCGAACGCTTCGCCGACGCCCGCGCCGCTCGATCCGAAAAAATCCGGCGTGTGGCGATCCGACGATAAGGGCCGGACGTGGCGCATCGTGAGCAACGAGAACAATCGCCCGATGTACTACAGCCAGATTCGCGTCGATCCGAAGAACGCGGAGTATGTTTTCGTCGGCGGCTTGAACTTCAGCAAGTCGCTCGACGGCGGCAAGACTTTCAAGTCGCTGCAACAGGCGATCCCGCACAGCGATCATCACGCGATCTGGATCGATCCCGCGAACGGCAACCACATCATGATCGGCAACGACGGCGGGCTCGACGTTTCATACGATCAGGGCGAGACGTGGGAGTACGTCAACACGATCCCGGCGGCGCAGTTCTACGCCGTCGCCGTTGACATGAGGAGGCCCTACTACGTCTATGGCGGCTTGCAGGACAACGGCTCTTGGGGCGCGCCTTCTTCGACGCGCAATCAGGCGGGCATCACCAACGCCGACTGGTTTCGCACGGGCGGCGGCGACGGCTTCTACTCGCAGGTCGATCCAACCGACTACAACATCGTCTATTCGGAATCGCAGAACGGCGCGATGAGCCGACTCGATCTCCGCACGGGCCGCAACGTCAGCATCCGCCCGCGCGGAACGGTCGCGCGTCGCGGTGGCGGAGGTGGCCCCGGAGGCGGCGGTGGAGGTCGCGGCGGTCAGCAAGCGGCGGGCGCGACTCCAACCGCGTCGCCATCGCCCGTTGAGCAATCGCAGGAAGAAGCAGCGCAGGCGGCCCTCGCGGCTGCGGCGGCGGCGCAAGGCTTCGGCGGCTTCGGAGGGGGCCCCTCGAACGTCGTGCCCGCTCCGCCTGCGGGCGAGCAGTATCGCTTCTATTGGAACACGCCCATCGTCTTGTCGCCGCACAATCCGCGCATCCTCTACGTCGGCGGCGACCGCTTCTTCCGCTCGCTGGATCGCGGCGACACTTGGACTGCCTCAGCCGATCTCACTAAGCATCTCGACCGCAACACGCTCTCGATCATGGGCGTCTCAGGCAAAGACCCGATGGCGTCGAAGAACGACGGCTACACGAGCTTCGGCTACATCGTGACCATCGGCGAATCATACGTCATGCCCGGCGTGCTCTGGGCCGGTACGGACGATGGCAACGTGCAGGTCAGTCGCGATGGCGGCGCGACGTGGGCCAACGTCTCGAAGAACATCTCAGTGCTCTCGACGAAAGCGGGCGAGCTTTATCACATCACGCGCGTCGAGCCGTCGCACTTCGACGCGGGCACGTGCTACGTCTCCGTCGATGGTCACCGCTTCGACGATCTCAAGCCCTACATCTACGTCACGCGCGATTACGGCGCGACGTGGAAGTCGATTGCGAACAACCTGCCTAACGTCGGTAACGTCAACGTCGTGCGCGAAGACACGAAGAATCGCAACCTGCTCTACGCGGGCACGGAGTTTGGCCTCTACGTTTCGATGGACGGCGGCGCGGAGTGGAAAGAGTTCATGTCAGGGATGCCGCGCGTGCGGATCGACGACATACTCATCCACCCGCGCGACAATGATTTAATCGCGGGCACGCACGGGCGCGGCATCTACATCCTCGATGACATCACGCCCCTGCAACAGTTGACGCAGCGCGTGACCGATGCGGACGCGCATCTCTTCGACGTGCGGCCTGCGTCCAACTGGCTCACAGACGTGCGCTACAGCCGCGCCGCAACGGGTGCGAAATTCTTCCACGGCAACAACGCCGCGCCCGGCACGGCCATCAGCTACTACTTGAAGAGCGCACCCGCAGGCGACGTGAAGCTCACCATCTCTGATTACACGGGCAAGATCGTGCGCAATCTCGTGGGAACGAAAGACGCGGGACTCAATCGCGTGCAGTGGAACTTGCGCGCGGATGCGCCGCCACGTCCGGCGAACCTACGGGGCTTCGGCGGTGGAGGTGGCGGCGGAGGCGGAGGTGGTGGCGGCTTCGGTGGCCTCTTCAATCAGGGGCCACCTGTGGAGCCGGGAACTTACGTCGTGAAGTTATCGGTGGGCGGCAAGGATTACACGACGCGCGTCGTGGTCGAGCCGGACACGTGGATGAATCAGAATCAGTAGCCGCTACTGAAGTCGGCTTAGCGTCTGACTCGATCTCAAAAGACGCAGAGAACAAGAGGAGGCGCAGAGACGTTAATGTTCAAGTCTCAGCGC